>NZ_CAMYKH010000028.1:0-23196 GCF_947258935.1 uncultured Muriicola sp. | reverse complement strand
ATGCGTGTAATGTTCGTAATATCTCGCGTAGATTCCTTTACAGCCTGAATGGAAGAAAATGACAGCAATTCGTCCAACATATCAAGGGTTACCTCAATTCCATAATCCACCGGATTATTGTAGATCATAATAGGTAAATTACTGTGTTTGGCTACTTCCGAAAAATAAACTATTGTTTCATACGCAGTTGCCTTATAGCGCATTGGTGGTAACATCATAAGACCACTGGCACCAAACTTTTCTGCCTTCTCTGCTGCTTTTAGAGCGCCCTTTGTAGACTGTTCCGCGATATTGACGATCACCGGTACTTTTTGATCTACATAGGCCACGGTTGTTTTGATCAATTGTTCTTTTTCCCCATCCTCTAATGTACTTGCCTCGCCCAGTGTTCCTCCTAAAATAATGCCATGAACCCCAGCTGTAAGTTGTACTTCCAGATTCTTTTCAAACATCTGCATGTCTAGAGTGTCATCCTTCGTAAACTTAGTTGTTACTGCTGGCATTATGCCTTCCCAACGTATTTTCATAGGTGTTTTATTAGTATTGCAAAGTACATTTCTTTCCTTGTAAACACAAGGATTCAACATCGAGAATCTCAGTGCTTATGGAATTAGCTAGTTCCCTGAAAGACAGCATAAAACTATCTTTTCTACGTTCTCTTTTTAAGATGGTTTTAATAAGGAATCATTTTGTTTTTCTTATTTTTGGGCCACTTTCAAAATTAGTGATTTGATATGATAAAGAATATTTATTTGATTGGGCTGGTTTTGCTCACAGGGTGTAATTCTACCCAAAAAACAACCGGAGAAACGGCAGCGGTTGCTAATTCAATGGACCCCTCGGTATATGCCTCAACAATAACCGAACAAGAGCTAAAAGACCATTTATACACCTATGCTTCTGATGAATTTGAAGGAAGAGAAACGGGTACTGATGGGCAAAAAAAGGCAGTTAATTACATCCGCAAAAATTATATGGACCTCGGTATCCCTGCTGCACAGACAAATGGTGACTATTTTCAGAAAGTCCCCTTAGAAATGGCTAAGCTTCCAAAAGGATCTTTAACTATCAACGGAAAGACCTACACATCTGGTGAAGATTTTATAACCTTCTCCGCCTTTGAAGGTACCTATGATGAAATCATCTACGCCGGTTTTGGAATAGAGGATCCGGAGTATTCAGATTTTCAAGGTCTGGATGTTCGGGGAAAGGTGCTTTTAATAAAGGCTGGGGAACCTGTAAATGAAGATGGCACCTATACCATAACCGGAACAGACAAACCCTCTGCCTGGAGCAATATGTCTGAAGCACCTGAAAAACGTTTAGTGGTTGCACTGGCTAAAGGAGCCAAAGCGATCATGTATGTGGATTCTGATAATTATAAGAGATACGAAAGATACTACCAGCGTATGAAGCGCAACGACAAGGGCCGTCTTGGTTTTGAGGATGATAGCAACATCCCCTCGTTAATTTTGACCAGTGAAAATATGGCGGAGGAAATATTACCGGAAATAAATGAATTAAAGAGTTCGGTAATTCGTAAAGCAGACATTGTAGCATCCCTGATGAGCACAAATGAGCCCATTTCAACTGAAAATGTGGTTGCCTTTATTGAAGGTTCAGAAAAGCCAGATGAATACATCGTTCTTTCAGCTCATTTAGACCATATTGGGGTATCCGGTAATGGAAGTATTAATAATGGTGCCGATGATGATGGCTCTGGGACGGTAGCCTTATTGGAAATCGCTGAAGCATTTCAATTAGCAACCAAAGTTGGGAAGCGCCCAAAAAGGTCTATTGTTTTTCTACATGTAACGGCAGAGGAAAAAGGCCTTCTGGGATCCAGATATTACACAGACTCTGATCCGATATTTCCGTTAGACCAAACGGTTGTTAACCTCAATATTGATATGATAGGAAGAATTGATCCCAATAGGGAAGGAAACAGAAACTACGTATATCTTATTGGATCTGATAAACTAAGTTCGGACCTTCATGTATTATCGGAAGAGATCAATAAAAAATATACCAATATTGAATTAGATTACTCCTATAATGATGAGAATGATCCCAATCGTTTTTACTACAGAAGTGATCATTACAATTTTGCGAAGAATAACATTCCGATCATCTTTTATTTCAATGGGACCCATGATGACTACCACCGACCAGGAGACACTCCGGACAAGATCAACTATGATCTGTTGACCAACCGCGCAAAGTTGGTGTTTTATACTGCCTGGGCAGTAGCCAATAGAAGTGAGCGAGTGATATTGGACAAATCGTCTAAGTAAAAAAAAATAGATAACATAAAAATCCCTTGCCAGTTTAGGACGAGGGATTTTTTTATGTCCTTACAAAGTCAAAGGCCAAACATCAAAAAGTCCCGCCTTAAAAAGACGGGACTCGTTTGCTTTTTGGGTGGAAGACCGGGCTCGAACCGGCGACCCTCGGTACCACAAACCGATGCTCTAACCAACTGAGCTACAACCACCATTTGAAGCGTTCGCAAAGGTAATTTTTTTTGAGCAATGCATGCAAATAAAACAATCGATATTTTCAATTTTCAGATCTCCACTGGATAATTACAAAATGTGGTTTGCGGAATACGCTCAATACAGGACCTAATATCTGGCCGTAACGCGTTAAAAACCCGATATAACACACAAAATATGGCTTTTCACAACAATTATTAGAATAGGCTTCTGTTCACCTTTATTTTTAATGCTTGATTGATCCCTAGGTATGTCTTGTATAAAATTCGTTAGATCCCTCAGGTTTTTTGCCACTTTGCGTTATTCTTGCTTAGTGGGCATCGCCTTTTTTTATATTGTACCTAGCAGTGCACAGTCTACAAAACGAAACGAACTTCTAGATCAAATTGAATCGCTGAGAAACGCCGAGAATTTCCAGGATACAGATACAATACACATAGATCTTCTAAATGATCTGGGAAAAGAACTTCGTTTTTATACACTAGACAGCCTCCTCATTCTCTCGAAAGAGGCTATGAAGCTAAGTCAAGAAGCTGAATATATCAGGGGTCAAAGTAGGTCATATCTGGGAATGGGTAATTATTATTCCGATGAAGGATCTCGTGTAGCGGCCATAAATAATTTTACAAAGGCACTCATCCTTGCCAAGAACTCAAAAGATAATACGCTTATACTTCGGATCATGAACAATCTGGGGTCCGAATATGCCTATAAAGGTGATTATGCCAAGGCATTGAACTTGTTTTTAGAAGGTATTGAAATAGCTGAGGAAAAAGATGAGAAAAAGATGCTTTCCATCATGAATGAAAACATTGCCGGTCTTTATGCTTCTCAAAAGGATTTTGACCAGGCCTTGGAATTTTACGAAAAAGTTAAAAGGATAAACGATGAGATCGGAGATGATGTGAATACTGCAGAAACCATGAGCAATTTAGCTTCTCTGTATGCAGATATGGGAAAATTAGACTATGCCATGTTCAGTATTAACCGCAGTATTGCCATCTTTGAAGACCACAGGGTAATGGATTGGCTCGCTTATGCCTATGAAATAAAAGGTAAGGTTTACCTAAAACAGGAAAAATTTCAGTGGGCCCTGTATTGGTATCGTCAGGGAGAGTTATTACATGAAGATCTGGCTGATGATAGAGGTAAGATAGATCTTTACAATGGGATGGCCGAAGCCTACTTTGGTCAACAGAAGGACAGTCTTTCACAGAAATATGCTTTAGATGCATTTGATATTTCCAGCAGGATAAAATTCCTGGAAGGAACTCAAAAATGTGCTAAGACGCTCTATAATATCAACAAAAATAAAAGGGAATTCGAAAAGGCACTTGCTTTTCATGAAATATACCAGGCACTGACCGATACGCTGCACAGGAATGAAAACAAAAAAAGTTTAACGCTTTTAAAAACACGCGCAGAGTATGATCAACAGAAAGTGACCTTAATTGAGGAAAACCAAAAGGCACTCGCCAAGCAAAGAGGGCTAATCTACGCCGGTATCATTGTTTTGGTCATTTTTGCAATAATTACCTTCTTTATAAAAAGAGCTGAAAAAATTCAAAAAAGACTCAATAAGGAATTGCAAATCAAAACAGAAAAACTGGAAAAACAGGAAGTTGCACTGACGGACAGCAATGAGACTAAAACCAAACTTTTTTCTATCATTGGGCACGACCTCAGGGGTCCTATTGGAGCCCTGCAGGGGTTACTTCAAATGTTCACGGATGGAGAAATGACTAAATCGGAATTTTTTGACTTTATCCCAAAATTAAAGAACGATATAGATCATATATATTTTACCCTTAACAACCTCCTTACATGGGGTAATTCTCAAATGAACGGATCTAAGATAAAACCAAGCGTAGTTACGCTGGAGTCTTTGGTTGATGAGAATATTAACCTTCTTTCAGAAGTGGCCGATGCTAAATCGATAAAGATCGTTAGCGAATTAACCGGAAATACGCTGATATGGTCAGATAGTAATCAAATAGACATTGTGGTACGGAACCTTATCAGTAATGCACTTAAGTTTACCCCAGATAATGGTATGATCACCATAAAGGCAAATGAGAAGGATGATCTATGGGAAGTATCTGTACGCGATACAGGAGTGGGTATGGATAAGGTTACAGTAGAAAAGCTTTTCAAGAAAAATGCCAATATAACTACCTATGGTACTAACAATGAAAAAGGTACCGGCCTCGGATTATCGCTTTGTAAAGAGATGATAGAGAAAAATGGTGGAAGTATCTGGGTAGAAAGTACCTTGCGAAAAGGAAGTACCTTCTTCTTCACCTTACCTAAGGCTGAAAACAAATACAGTCAGGCAAGTTAAAAAATATCACTTAGGGTTTTTACACCAATAAATCGCTCCACTGTAAATCCTTCCCCATATTCCACACCTATCATTCGGCCAAGATCTCTTGCCCTATAGATTACGCTATCCGTAAAGTTCTTGCTGCTAATAGGAGTGCTGGGCTCTTTACTTTTAGGATCGTAGAATTGAGAGGAATACGCATTGATGGCTTCTATTTTCTTATCAACAACATCTGAAATATCCAGTACAAAATCGGGTGTTAAATTTTTCCATTGAATATAATGATACACCTGTTTTGGTCGCCATGCCTCCTGCCATTGATCATCTCCTTCGGCTTTTGTATCAATTTTCATTAGTCCACTTAAGAAACAAGCATTACTTACCAACTCACTTCCTCTGGCGTGATCAATATGTCTGTCCTCTATAGCATTGCAAAGAACAATGTCTGGTTTATACATTCGAATCTTTCGAATAAGGGCCATTTGATGTTGCTTATCATTGACAAAAAACCCATCTGCAAATTCCATATTTTCCCGTACACTAAGGCCCAGGATCGCGGCAGAAGCTACTGCCTCTTTATCCCTGATCTCGGCACTACCTCTTGTTCCCAATTCTCCCCTGCTCAGATCAATAACGCCTACCTTTTTTCCAAGAGAAACCTCCTTTGCAATGGTACCTCCTGCGCCCAGTTCAGCATCGTCTGGATGGGCACCAAATACTAAAATATCTAATTTCATAAAATCTTTGAATTTGTCCTATTCGTATGGCTATGTCGCCATGTGTAGTTTTTTTACTGCAACAAGTGCTTGTTCTATATCTGCCATTAGATCTTCAGTTTCTTCAATCCCGACAGAAAAACGTATCAACCCGTCTTTGATGCCTTGTTTAGCCCGCTCTTCGGCCGATAAAAGCGCATGTGAGGTTTGGGTCGGAGATAGTACTGTACTCTCCACACCAGCCAGACTCATGGACGATTTAATTAATTTCAGTGATCTTTGAAAAAGTGAAGCGTCCAGGTCTTTTTTTAATTCAAAAGACATCATCCCGCCAAAACCATGCATTTGTGATTTTGCCAGTGCATGATCTGGATGTGAAGGAAGACCGGGATAATATACCTGAGCGATGTCTGAATGTTTAACCAGGAATTCGGCCATCTTCTGGGCATTTTCATTTTGAGCTTTCACTCTTATCCCCATAGTCTTTAAACTTCGTTCTAATAACCAAACCGTATAATCACTTAAGCTACCTCCCAAATTCTTCGCGAGCTTAAAAATTTGCTCCATATGTTCCGAAGAACATGCTACAGCCCCGGCAAGTATGTCCGAATGTCCTCCCATATACTTGGTAGCACTGTGGATCACCACATCGATCCCAAAATCTATGGGATTTTGATTTACCGGACTGGCAAACGTATTATCTATCATAGAAATTATACCATGGTGCTTCGCGATGTCAGCAAAAGCTTTAATATCTGTAATGGTCAATAAGGGATTAGAAGGCGTTTCTATATAGACTACGCGTGTTGTGGGTCTAATAGCTTTTTCGAATGCCTGCGGTTGCGACCCATCAACAAAAGAGTATTCTATCCCAAAATTATCGAACTGTTCTGTGATCAGATTATAAGTGCCCCCATAAAGCATTTGTTGTAAAATAATATGATCTCCTGCTTTTAGAAATGCGAGGATAGCCGTACTAACAGCCGCCATTCCGCTTCCAAAGATCATGGCCGTTTCCGCATGTTCAAGAGCTGCAATCTTTTGCGAAAGTGCTATTTGATTAGGCGTATTGAAATAGCGTGGATACCTCTTAATATCTACCCCCTCAAAAGCATAGGATGTACTCATATACAAAGGAGAAACAGCTCCTTTATAGGTTTTATCTTCCAGTTCTCCAACATGTGTACAAATGGTATTGATGCCTTTTTTTGATGAACTCATAACAGCCTAATTAATGGGCTTAAAGGTACAAAAATAGCTTAAACCACAGTTTGCTTCCAATACCCTTTTCTAAACCATATAACCGCCATAACGGAGAGTAATACTTCTGCCAGGGTAATTGCAATATATACTCCCATTACTCCCCAGTCTAGGTACAGAGAAACCAGATACGCAAACGGAAGTTGAATAAGCCAGAAGGCAATAAAATTGATCTTGGTTGGTGTCCTTGTATCCCCTGCGCCATTGAAAGCCTGGGTTACTACCATTCCGTAGGCGTAAAATACATACCCGGCTGCCACTACCTGCAAACAAAGTGAGCCATTCTCTATTACTGAGGGTACTTTTGTAAAAAGACCTATGATCCCTTCTGCAAATAGGAGATAGACAAGGGAAATGCAAAACATAAAGATCGCATTGTACTTCCCGGTGAGCCAAACAGATTTTTCCGCTCTTTCTGGTTCTTCCGCACCTAGATTCTGCCCTACCAATGTTGCGGCAGCATTACTCATTCCCCATGCGGGCATAAAGGTGAACATCATTACCCTTATAGCAATGGTATACCCTGCGAGCGCTTCACTTCCAAACTCGGCCATTAGTCTCATTAAGAACACCCAGCTAGAAGTTCCGATCAGGAATTGGGCTATTCCTCCCATGGAAACCCTGATCAAATTCAACATGATCTTTAGCTTCAACACTAAATTTGAAGTATATAGTCGTATTCTACTTCCTCCCCGGAATAAAATATACAATTGGAAGATTACCGCACTACCCCTGCCTATATTCGTCGCTATTGCTGCACCCATAACACCAAATTCGGGAACAGGACCCAATCCGAAAATAAAAATAGGATCTAAAATGATGTTTAGTCCATTAGAAAGGATAAGCGTCCACATGGCAATGGAAGCGTCTCCTGCACCGCGAAAAATTGCATTGATGAGGAATAATAGCACAATGGTGATATTGCCACCTATAAGAAACTTTGTATACCCGTGTCCTTCAGCAATCAGATCAGACGAGCCGCCCATTAAGGAGAGAATCTCCCGTGAGTAAACCAATCCTATGATCCCGATTATTACTGCAACCACAATACCAAGGAAAATGGCCTGCACTGCTGCCTGAGAAGCACCAAATTCATCCTTCTCCCCTATTCGTCTGGCCACAACAGCAGTTGCTGCCATACTCAACCCAATTGCAATGGCATAGACCAGGGTGACTACAGATTCCGTAAGCCCAATAGTAGCCACCGCATTCACACTGATCTGAGAAACATAAGCAATGTCGACAATAGCGAAGATAGATTCCATCATCATCTCCAGGATCATGGGAACAGACAACATAAAGATTGCCTTCCTAATACTTCCTGAAGTGAATTCGGTTTGCTTCCCTTTTACAGCGTCTAAAAAGGAGTTATAGATCTTGTACAATACATTGCCAGACTTGATAGCCATGTTAACCCATATCTTTTGCTAAAGGTGCAAAAAAAATCTAATCCTTTAAAAAAGGGCTTTATTTTGAGTAGTTAACTCGGTATCGCCAGAAACTTATAACCCCAAGTATTCCTACACCAAGGACAGTATACCAAATAAATGACGGAGTGATCACCTGGGCACCGCTGGCGTAGCTATGGAGGCCTACTAAATAGAAATTAACTCCAAAGTAGGTCATCATGATGCTGGCGAAGGCCAGGATACTCAGTAAATTAAAGGTCCATCTTCCCCGTAAGCCTGGTACAAGTCGGGTGTGAATGACGAAGGCATAGATCATGATAGAGATCAGAGCCCATGTCTCTTTAGGGTCCCATCCCCAATACCTTCCCCAACTTTCATTAGCCCACTGACCACCGAGAAAATTCCCTATGGTAAGCATAATTAGGCCCACAGTTAAAGCAAGTTCATTAACAATAGTAAGTTCCTTTAGTGTAAGGTCCATACGTTCTTTATTCTTCTTATTGGTAAGGATAATAAGCAATAAGGAAACGACGCCAAGGATCATGCCAACGGTAAGCGGGCCATAGCTTCCAACAATGACGGCTACGTGAATCATTAGCCAATAGCTGTCTAATACAGGAACCAGATTAGCAATGGACGGATCTACCCAACTTTGGTGGGCTATCCAAAGCAACATGGCAGTAACAAAGGTAGAGGCGGCAATGGTCATATCGCTTTTACGGCCCAGGGCAAATCCAATGCCCAGTGTGGCCCAGGAAACGTACAAAATACTTTCATAGGCATCGCTCCATGGAGCGTGACCCGAAATATACCATCTCATTATTAAACCTGCGGTATGCCAAAAGAAGAAGAGCAATATAACCCCTTTAAAAAAATAAGTCGCTATACGCCAGATCTTGCGGTCCTTAAATATCCTGAATACCAGTACCATAAACATTAATAGCCCTACAAGTGCGTAATATTTGTACAATCTATTAAAGATATCGAGCTTGTTATAGATGGTCTCTGTCTGCACTCTTCCTTTTGAAGGAAGCACTTCCGAACCGTGATTGATCTGATTCTGTTCAAAGGCTGCCAAAAGTTTTTCAGCCTCAGAATAATCGCCGCTTATCTTGGCTTCTCTAAGTGAGATAAGGTAATAAGGCACTGCATTTTTTACAAAGTTAGCATAGAGACTATCAGATATCTGGTAGCGGCCACCTCTATATTCCATGGCTGAGATCCATTTGTTATTCTCATCATTGAGCAAAGGAAATATTTTTAGGATCTCACCACTTAGTGCCCGGTCTAACAGACTAAGCCTAAAATAGGCATCCTTAAAATCTTGCTGGAACTTATTTGGAGCATTGGTGGTAAAGGCCTCTTCAAGAAAAGGTCCTAATTTATTTCGACCCTGGGCATCAAAAAAGTCGGTTGCCTTTATATATTTCTGGCCCTTTGGGATCCCAATGATACTTCGAATGCTATCATTTTGGGCTTTTTTATCGAGTGCGATAAAATCTGTATTGTACCAAAGTGCCGGATTCAGCATCATTGAGAGGAACACCTGGTCTGCATTCAAATCTTTGTAACTGCTCTTAAAGCTTAATTTACGTAGTAATTCCGAAGCAAATGTATTGATAGGCTTCATTCTGCCTCCCTCATCCTGAATGACCAGTTTTCCAAATAATGCTGCATGTTTTTCAGGTATAACTGTACTTTGAAGCATGGAATCGAGCTGCGCTATGCTGGGACCAGCATCATGAGTATGATCATTGTCAGATGGATCTTGCTGAGCTCCCAGGGGAAGTAAGGTGGCCAAGATCAAAAGGCCGGTTATGGCTGCCTTTTTCCTTTTTAATTTTTCCAGTGAACTGGCAAGGTCCTTAAATCGGGTTTTTCCGAAGAACATGATTCCCATCAATCCCAAATAAAGCAAGAAATAGCCCGTATAAGTGATCCAGGTACCTGCCCGGTCATGATTAACGGAAAGAACAGTGCCTTTTTCATCCGTATCAAAACTCGCCTGAAAGAAACGATAACCTTTGTGATCCAGAACGTGATTCATAAAAATATCATAATCAAAAGGCCGCTCATCCTCTACGGTGATCTTGCTCATAAAAGAGGCATACGCCTTCTCGGTTCCCGGGTATTTTTCCGCGATAAAATCGTTTAGCTTAATATTAAAAGGCAATTCGTACACTTTGGATCCGAAAGCAAGGGTAAAGTCGAGCCCACCCAGTGTAAACTTATCTGTGTAATTACTACTGCCCTTTCCTCCAAGGACGTGTTTTTGAACGGTCTCTCCATTTGTGGAGATCTCAACGATAAAAGCGTCCTTTAAATTTGGTGTTTTCTCTTCTTCGGGTACCTCAACTACTCCATATTTTCCTTTTACCACAGGTTCCGGGATAACAAACTGCATAGACCCAATGCTATAAAGAGATCGCAATTGTAACGTTTGCAGGCTGTCTTTTGCCAGGTCACCCTTAAACTGATCTGCCATTCGCATAAAGGAACCTTCAAAAGGAGATCTTATCTGATAAGTTTCACCTTCCGTAAAAATATTGATGGCCCCTTCTGTATCCTTATTTAAGGCAAAAAGTACGTTGTGGATATTCGCAATTTGTCCTTCGGCCAGGTAATGTTCGTGGCGGTTACCATCACCGGCTTCTACGATCTTTAAAAAAGGAGATCCATTTTCATCCGGCACAAGTCCTTCTTTAGCCCCTTGAATAAAGCCTACATAGGATACGCTAAAATCTTGTCCATTAAAATCTTTTCTCCAGGGTAGAGAAGATTGAATCCCTTCAGGGGTAACAATAAGGTCTTCTTGTAACGGCTTGCGCTTCAGTTCACCGTCTATTTCTCCATCTACCAAGACTGTAAAATAGGTTTTATCTGAGTAAAAAACCTTCTCGCTATTCCCCTCTCTAATGGGCATCATCCCTTCAAAGCCAATATAGCGCGTAACTCCGGCTCCAATTATGATAATGATCCAGGAAAGATGGAGTATTAATACAGGCCATTTTTCCCACCGTAATAACTTATAACGAAACATATTTCCACTAAAGTTTATAACAAAAAATATCATAATGACTTCAAACCATTTGGCATTGTAGATCCAGATCTTCGCTGTATCTGTACTGTACCAACTTTCCACAAAAGTTCCTATGGCCATGGAAGTTGCAAATACCAAAAAGAGTACGGCCATAAGGCGATTAGAAAACAAGATATTTTTTAATGTGGATATCATCTAATGTAACTTTAAACCAAATTTCAGGGTCAAAAATACGGCCTTTTTACCGTTTATAAGGATTGATGATGCTATAAAACGTTAAACAAATTTGTTAATTCTTTACTAAGCACTTCCCTCCTAAAAATTGTATTTTTGAACATGGTTAAGGTTGTTCTTATAGGTACCGGTAATGTTGCCAAATTTCTGTTTGATGTCTTTTCTGAACATCCTCAAATTAGTTTGGTCCAGGTAGTTGGAAGAAAGTTGGAAGCCCTGAATTACTTCAAAGAAAAGACGGCTGTAACCCAAGATTACAGGTCTTTGAAAGATGCCGATATTTATATTCTCGCTGTAAAGGACGAAGCCATTCTCGCTGTTTCGCAAGAATTAATGTTACAAGATAGATTGTTGGTTCATACATCCGGTAGTATATCTATGGAGGCACTTCCAGAGAATGCAAGGCGTGGTGTATTCTATCCCCTGCAGACCTTTAGCGGTGTTCCAATTAAAAATAAGGAGAATATCCCATTTTGTGTAGAAGCAGAAAATGAAGAGGATTATACCTTTTTAGAAGATTTGGCAAAATGTATTTCCAACAGTGTGCACAGGGTATCCTCTGAAAAACGAAAGCAACTTCACCTTGCGGCAGTGTTTGCCAATAATTTTACTAATCACATGTACTTCCTTGCCTCTGATATTTGTGCCGAACATGAGGTCCCCTTTGAGCTATTAAAACCCCTTATCCGTGAAACGTATGAAAAGATTATGCACCAGACCCCTTTGGATGCGCAAACCGGACCTGCCAGAAGGAATGATCTAAAAACACTGCAAGAACATCTACTTTTGCTAAAAGATAACAAGCAAAAAAAAGTATATACAACACTATCTGAATCAATACAGGAATCCTATGGAGAAAAGTTATAAGACATACTTAAAACAGATCACTACATTCATTTTTGATGTGGATGGTGTTCTCACGGATGGCACCGTAATGATTACATCGGAGGGAGATCTCCTAAGAAGGATGAATGTACAGGACGGATATGCCATAAAGACAGCTATTCAAAAGGAGTATAACATATGTATAATTACCGGAGGGACCAATGAAGGAGTGAGACAGCGCTTAAGAGGTTTGGGAGTAACAGATATTTACTTGGGGGCACATAACAAAGATGATTCCTTAGAGGAATATTTAGAGCTTTATAACATAAATCCGGAACATGTCTTATATATGGGAGATGATCTACCGGACATTCCGGCGATGAAACAAGTAATGCTCCCAACATGTCCTCAAAATGCCGTACCAGAAGTAAAGAACATCTGCACCTACGTTTCCCACAAAAGTGGTGGCAAAGGATGCGTTCGCGATGTCATTGAGCAAGTCTTAAAAGTACGGGGCGATTGGTTCGATAATTTCAGTGCGGCCAATGATTGAAAATCCCTTAACCTTAAAATTAAAACCCTATCACATTATTTTAGCTTCTGGTTCTCCCAGAAGACAACAATACATGAAAGAATTGGGTATTCCCTTTGAAATTGTCAAAAATCCTGTTGAGGAAGTGTATCCCGATAGTCTAAAAGGCGGAGAAATAGCCACCTATTTGGCGAAACTAAAATCGAGTGGATTAAAAAACACTCTAAAAGAAAAAGACATTTTACTAACCGCAGATACGGTGGTATGGTTTAATAATCGTTCCCTCGCAAAACCAGCTGATAATGAAGAGGCGAAGCAAATACTTAGGGATCTTTCCGGGCAGTGGCATGAAGTGATCACCTCTGTGTGTTTTACCACTGTAGCAGATCAACGGCTGGTAACAAGTACTACCAAGGTGTGTTTTAAAAACCTCTCAGCTGAGGAAATTGATTACTATGTTGAGGTCTATAAACCGTTAGACAAGGCAGGTGCCTATGGAATACAGGAATGGCTTGGTTCTGTCGCTATCACAGAAATAAGGGGGTCTTATGCTAATGTTGTAGGACTGCCAACAAATTTAGTTTACAAAATGTTAATGACCATGGTGTCCTGAAGAGCTTTGGGTAGTTTTGCAAAAAAAAAATTCAACATGATACCCAGAAAGACCTATAATCTCACATTTTCCATTTTTCTATTATTCATTGCCTTAACCTCATGTAAGAAAATAAATCCTGAGCTAGCTGCGACTTTAAGTACACGCATAGGGCATGAGCTTTCTTTTGAAAATTCTGAACTGTTGCCCCCTAAACCATTATCCTCAGAATTTAAAGGTTACTGGTATGCCGGTGATGCGGAGATCAGTTCCTATGCGTTAGAGCAGGCTCGTTATGGCGAATTGAGGAAAGGAACTGCGGTAATGATCTACGTCACCGAGCCCTTTTTGCCTGAGAAACAAGTTAAAGCAGAAAGGAATTCTTCAGAAAATATTTCTGTATTGAAATTAAATGCCACCAAGAATTTCGTAACTGGTATCTATCCATATTCAATAATGAGTAGCACCTTTTTTCCAGTTTACGATAATCAGCATGCCCTAAAAATTTCCTCATCAATTCAAGAATGGTGTGGACACGTATATACACAATTAAATAACAAAAATTCTTTTGAAGTGAAATCTCATTCATATTTTGAAAAAGAAGGAGATCAAGATCTCAGTATAGAAAAAACTCATCTGGAGAATGAATTTTGGACCAGGATCAGGCTGCATCCGGAAGATCTGCCGGTTGGCACTTTAAAAGTGATCCCCTCTCTGGAATATCTGCGATTGGCGCATCAACCAATAAAAGCATATAAAGCAGAGGCCAGTCTTCAAAACGATAAAGAAATAATTACCTATATAGTATCCTATCCAGATCTAAAACGAACACTAAAGATCAATTTCAGTGCCTCCTTTCCTTATGGCATTGAGAGTTGGACAGATTCATATCCCAGTGGTTTTGGACCCGATAGCGAAATATTAACTACTAAAGCTATAAAAATTAAAACCTTAAATACACCTTATTGGCGCCTAAATGGAAATGAGAATGTATCTTTGCGTGATACATTGGGAATCTAGTTTTTATGGAAGATTTTTTCGTCAGGAATTATAGTGAATTTTTAAGTTCGGGTATCACATTGTTGGTCGTGGTTGTGGTGAGATTCTTAACCCTCAAGACCATAAAAAAGGTTGGTAGTCTATCTGACCTGAACGAGGCCAGGACGCGTCTGGTAAGCAAATATTTCTCTTTTGGATTTACGGCTTTAACTATTGTAGCCTTTACCTTGATCTGGGGTGTAAACGTAAGAGAACTAGGACTTATTTTATCATCGGTATTTGCGGTAATTGGGGTTGCACTCTTTGCTCAGTGGTCTATCCTTAGTAATGTAACCGCAGGTATAATTCTTTTCTTTTCCTTCCCATTCAAGATAGGAGACAGAATTATGATCATGGATAAAGAAATTGAAAATGCGGGAACTTATATCATCGAAGATATCAGGGCCTATCATATTCATTTGCGTAGAGAAAATGGCGAATTACTAACATATCCCAACAACCTTTTGCTTCAGAAAGCTGTTCGCGTGATCACAGATGAAACAATTGAAAATGAGGGCAGTGACGCCGTTTAGCCTGTTAAAGAAGTGGTAAAATTCCACCGTAGCCTATTTATCTTTCTATCTTTGAGAACCAATCAAAAATGTCATTTCATGCGCCAATACCTGTTATTTTTATTGGGAATTCTCCTCAATATTACTCTCAATTACGGTCAGGCACCCAAGAAATCATCTTCCACTGATATATATCACAGCCTCGAAAAGTTAAACTTCCTGGGCTCTGCCATGTACCTTGCAGCTCATCCGGATGATGAGAACACAAGGCTTATTTCGTATTTGTCCAATGAAGTACATGCCCGAACGGCATATCTTTCAATTACACGAGGAGATGGGGGTCAGAATTTAATAGGTCCGGAACTACGAGAACTTTTAGGAGTCTTACGTACCGAAGAACTGCTTGCTGCAAGAAGAGTAGATGGGGGAATACAGTACTTTACCCGAGCAAACGATTTTGGATATTCTAAACACCCTGATGAAACTCTTCAACTCTGGGATAAGGAAAAAGTATTGGGTGATGTAGTAAAACTTATCAGAGTCTTTAAGCCTGATGTGATCATTAACCGATTTGATCATCGCACCCCGGGATCTACCCATGGGCATCATACCTCCTCGGCTGTATTAAGCGAGGAAGCCTTTGATCTGGCGGCAAATGCCAATGCTTATAAAGAACAACTCCAATCCGTAGATCTTTGGCAGCCTAAACGACTATTTTTTAATACGTCCTGGTGGTTTTACGGGAGTCAGGAGAATTTTGATAAGGCAGATAAATCGAGATTAATTAATCTGGATATAGGAGTTTATTACCCAATGCTGGGGATGTCTAACAATGAAATTGCATCCATCGCCAGCAGTCAACACTTATGCCAGGGATTTGGCAGGCCCACCTTTCGGGGTTCTGAGCAAGAATATATTGAATTGCTTAAGGGAGATATGCCTGTCAATGATCCTTCGGATCTCTTCGAAGGAATTGACACATCCTGGTCTCGCATAAAAGGCGGGGAAGCCATTGGGAAAATCTTATATACAGTAGAAGAGCAATTCAATTTTAAAGATCCGTCTACTCACCTGAATGATCTTGTTCAAGCGTATAATTTACTTCAAAATGTTGAGGATACACATTGGAAACAGATCAAACTAAATGAACTTGAGAATTTAATAGCAGCTATCACCGGACTTTATCTTGAAGCTTCATCAGAGTCACCATATTCAAATCCTGGAAACTCTGTAAACGTGGATATTGAAGCTGTTAACAGAAGTAATACTTTAATACGATTAAAATCTATTTCTATTGGAGATCAGATTGTCGTTGACCCAAATATAACGTTGGATAACAATATTAAAAAGACGTTTACACTTCAACTTAATATTCCTTCTGCCAAAGGATTTACAAGTCCGTACTGGCTTGCGGAAAAAGGTAGTTTAGGAATGTACAGGGTAGATGATCCTAATCTTATAGGCAGACCGGAAACACCTCCTGCATTTATGGCAGTTTTTTTACTTGAGATCAATACTGTTCCGGTTACTATCAAAAGGCCTGTCGTTTATCGCTATTCTGAGCCAGACAAGGGAGAACTGTATAGTCCTTTCGAGATCCTCCCTCCTGCTACTTCGGGTATCAAGGATAAGGTGCTAATCTTTGCAGATGCTACACCGAAAGAAATTCCTGTAACAGTTAAGGCCTTGAGGGGAAATGTACAAGGAACACTGAAACTCAATGTTCCGGCAGGATGGAAGGTAGATACTGCAAGCCTCCCCTTTAAGATCGAAAAGAATGGGGATGAAAAAACGTATTCTTTCTTAATTACGCCTCCTGCATCGGAAAGTGAGGGCGTCATTTCACCGGTCCTTACAATTGATGGCACTAAAATATCGAAGGAATTGGTGACCATTACTTATGATCATATACCTACCCAATCTGTATTAGTGCCATCTGAAACTAAGGTTGTACGTTTAAACATAGAAAAAGCAGGCCAGGATATTGGTTATTTAATGGGGGCAGGTGATGAAGTACCGGAAAGTCTGGAGCAAATAGGTTATATCGTACACCGGATAGATCCAATTGATATTCAGCCAGGGTCTTTGGACAAATATGATGCAGTGGTCGTAGGGATAAGAGCATACAATGTTGTAGACGAATTAAAGTTTAAGCAAACCTTTCTTTTAGATTATGTGAAGAATGGCGGAAATCTTATCCTTCAATATAATACTTCAGGGAGAACCGGACTTAAGTTTGAGAACTTAGCCCCATATTCACTAGAAGTTTCGAGAGACAGGGTCACAGATGAAAACGCTCCTGTTACGATCTTGGACGCAAAGCATCCAATTATGAATTTTCCCAACAAGATAGAACCCAAAGACTTTGAAGGCTGGGTTCAGGAACGCGGACTTTACTTCCCGGATAAATGGGACGCTGCTTTTACACCAGTGCTATCTATGGCAGATCCCGGAGAAACGCCAAAAGAAGGAAGTCTTTTGATTGCCTCCTATGGAAAAGGAACGTACATTTATACCGGGCTCAGTTTTTTCAGGGAATTACCGGCAGGTGTCTCTGGGGCATACAAATTATTTGCCAATATGCTTTCTCAAAACAAAGTTCAACTGAACAATGAAAATCCGGTAAAAGGAAAGTAATGGATGACTCAAAAACATGGAAAAAAGAATATTCGCTGGTCCTAATCCTGAATATTCTCTATGTGCTTACCTTTTATTTCATCATGATCTCTAACGCTTGATGCATGGGTAATTTAGACTGGTTCATACTCACTAGCACCCTCTTGTTTATTGTTATCTACGGGGTATGGAAAACAAAGGGAAGCAAGAATGTAAGTGACTACGTATTAGGTGGAAAAGAAGCCCGCTGGTGGACCGTTGGTCTATCTGTAATGGCTACCCAGGCAAGCGCCATTACATTTCTTTCTACACCAGGACAGGCCTTTCACGACGGCATGGGATTTGTCCAATTCTATTTTGGCTTACCTCTGGCAATGATTGTGATCTGCCTTGTGTTTGTCCCTATTTACCATAAATTAAAGGTCTTTACGGCCTATGAGTTCCTTGAAAAACGCTTCGATCTAAAAACCAGGTCCTTAGCCGCAATACTTTTTCTAATTCAAAGAGGTCTATCTGCCGGGATAACTATTTATGCCCCATCTATTATTTTGTCTGCGGTCTTGGGTTGGGATCTACTTACGCTTAACATCATAATCGGGATCCTTGTTATCATCTATACGGTTTCAGGTGGAACCAAAGCGGTGAGCGTTACTCAGAAACAGCAAATGATCATCATAATGACAGGCATGTTCATAGCTTTCTTCTTTATACTTGGGGCACTACCTCCCGAAATATCATTTAGCAATGCTTTAAAAGTGGCAGGTGCCAGTGAAAAATTAAATATCCTTGATTTTGATCTAAACACCTCTAGCAGATATACGTTCTGGAGTGGCATTACAGGTGGCTTCTTCCTGGCTTTGGCCTATTTTGGAACAGATCAAAGTCAGGTGCAGCGCTACTTATCTGGCAAATCTATACGAGAAATGCAGCTAGGACTTGTTTTTAACGGCATTTTTAAGATCCCAATGCAATTCTTTATATTATTGGTCGGGATCATGGTCTTTGTGTTTTATCAGTACAATCCTTCTCCTATCAATTTTAATCCGGCCGCCAGGATTGCCGTTGAGAATTCGGAATACGCAGAGGACTATAAAGAATTAGAAGAGAGGCATATGGAAATAGAGCTCGAAAAAACCATGGCCCAGGATGAGTTCTACGGTGCACTTAAGTTACAGGAATACGCGGCAACAATGGAGGCCAAGCAACATATCCTGGAAGTAAATCAAAAAGAAAAGCTAAATAGGGAAAAAGCCAAATTACTGATCTCACAAGCCGATACCTTGGTACAAACAAATGATAAGGATTATGTATTTATACATTTTATCCTAAATAATCTACCCAAGGGATTAATAGGCTTATTATTAGCTGTGATCCTCTCCGCTGCCATGTCGTCTACCGCTTCTGAGTTAAATGCCCTTGGCACCATTAGTGCGCTAGATCTGTATAAACGAAATAAAAAAGGTGAGTTTAGCCAAGAACATTATGTGAAGGTGTCCAAAGCGTTTACCTTGCTGTGGGGAATAATTGCTATTTGCATAGCTTGTGTTGCAGATCTGTTTGACAATTTAATTCAGTTAGTGAATATTATTGGTTCAATTTTTTATGGCAACGTACTTGGTATTTTCTTATTAGCCTTCTTTTTTAAGTTCGTAAAAGGAAACGCCGTATTTGTAGCCGCTGTTATTACCCAGATCATTGTTATTGTAGGTTATCAATTAGATTGGATGTCCTATTTGTGGCTTAATGCTTTTGGTTGTTCGCTGGTTATCATATTTGCGATGATCCTGGAAGTCTTTGATCGCGTTCTGAAGAATCCCTCCCTTGAAACATAAAAAACCCCTGTAAATACAAGGGTTTTTATTATTTCTAAAAAAGAATTATGCTACATAGCGCCCCATTCCTTAAGGGAATCCTGGTTCATTTTTACATAATCCGCATTGTTGGCCGCTTTGGCAACGGCTAAAGATCGCTTAGCTGCTTCAATAGCGCCTTTCTTGTTTCCCATTTTGGCATAGATAAGCGACTGAGCTCGCATCATCCAGAAGGCATTCTCATTCATAGAAACAGCCTTATCTATCCATTCTTTTGCTTTATTCAGATCCATTCCCTCATCGTAGTAAAAAGAAGCGGCTGCGAAATAATCATTGCCAGAAGGACCTCCCATTGTAGCTTCAATACTCTTTATGGTCATCTCTTTGGAAGGTACCATAAAAGGCACGCCTACATAGGTGTTTTCCCACATCATTCCCAGGGTGGAACCACTACTGTGCATATCGTCAAAGGAAATCGTAAAAGTCTCAATTGGCATTTCTACTGGCATTGTGTTCACCTTTATTTGGGCAGCAACCTTGCTTTCATCCCATTCCTGAGGTGTACCCCCTCCTGTTGTTTCGGTGTAAAAATATACGTCCCATGAAGACGCACTTGGCTTGGTAAAGATTGCATAAGATCCAGCCTTTAAAGATCCATCCCCAACTGTTACATCAGTACTAAAAGTGATCTTAGTTCTTGCATTGGCTCCGGTTCTCCATATTTTATCAAAAGGAACCAAATTGCCAAATATGGTTCTTCCACGCATAGAAGGACGGGAATATTCAACAGTTACATCGGTTAAGCCAACGCGTTGCATAACCGTTGAAAAAGGGCTCGGTTGAGGCGCTTGTATTTGTGCCTGCATAGATAAGGACGCTATAAAAGCGATCGCAATAAACACTACTTTTTTCATTTCATTTTGGGTTTTATATTCTACACAAAAATACTTATAAAAACATAGAATCAGGAGCAGATCTCAAAAAGACAAGCATTATATAGCAAGACAAAGCAAATAGACCAGCATTTATTGATCTATAGTTCTTCAACTTTACTATTTGTTTAACAATATATATTTTTTATTAAACATAATTGCTCTTAGTTTTGTTGAAAACTAAATTATGAGCATGTATCGCTTAGAGTCCAAACAGGCCCTGCCCATTTCCAGACAGATCGCCTGGGAGTTCCTGTCAGATCCTGCTAATTTAAAGGTCATTACTCCGCCAGCAATGGGTTTTGAGATCTTATCTGGGGCCGATAGGCCAATGTTTCCGGGACAGATCATTCAATACAAGGTGCATCCTTTTCCGGGCTATACTACCAAATGGGTCACCGAAATAACACATGTTAAGGATGGTTCATATTTTGTGGATGAACAACGTTTTGGTCCTTATGCATTATGGCATCACAAGCACTTTATTAATGAAATAGATGGCGGAATAGAAATGGAGGATGTAATTGATTATAAACTTCCACTTGGAATCCTCGGTCAGTGGGCACATCCATTAATAGTTAAAAAACAATTGAAGACGATTTTTAACTTTCGTGAAAAACAATTAGAAGCCCGGTTTGGATGTCTTGATAAAATGAAAAACTCGCTTGTCATTAAAAAGATTTAAATATGAAAAAAAATATTCTTCTTATCGGAGGTTCCCATGGTATTGGCCTTGAAATAGTAATGCTTTTAAAGGATTCTCACAATCTATTCATTGCATCCAGGACCGCAGATGATATCGCCGGGTTACCTGTTACGCATATCCCCTTTGATGTTTCCAAAGACGTGTTGGATCTGTCTCAACTTCCCGAAGAATTACATGGCTTTGTATATTGCCCGGGGAGTATTAATCTTAAACCTATTAAAATGATGGACCTTGAAGCTTTCAGGGCAGACATGGAAATCAACTTTTTTAGTTTGGTTAAAACAGTAAAAGAGGTACTTCCAAAAATGGCTGAAAATTCGTCCATGGTGTTTTTTAGCACTGTTGCTGTTGCTATGGGTATGCCTTTCCATACCAGTGTGTCTGCTGCCAAAGGAGCTATAGAAGGATTTTCCAAGGCCTTAGCGGCCGAGTACACACCCAGGATACGAGTGAATGTTATTGCTCCTTCCCTGGTAGATACCCCATTGGCTTCCCGTCTACTGAGTAATGACAGAAAAAAAGAGATAATGGCGGAAAGACATCCATTAAAACGTGTTGGTACTGCGCAAGATATAGCTCACATGGCCGTATTTTTACTAAATGAAGAGAGTGGATGGATGACAGGACAGGTTCTGGGTGTAGACGGAGGCATGTCGTCTCTAAACATTTCTTAATATGGAGAAAATTTCCATTTTTTGGTTTCGACGAGATCTAAGACTCGAAGATAATACAGGGCTTAGTAAAGCCTTAAAGGGAGATTTCCCGGTTTTACCTCTTTTTATCTTTGATCCCAACATACTAAGTGAACTTCCTAAAGACGATGCAAGGCTCTCCTTTATTTACAATACTATAAAAAAAATGAGAGCCCGACTGTTAAAGGAGAATTCCAGTTCCATTGGTATCTTTTACAATGATCCACTAGAAGTATTTAAAGAACTTGGCCAAAACTACGACTTGCAAGCTGTCTATACCAATACCGACTATGAGCCCTACGCGAGAGAACGAGACGATGGCTTAGCTTCCTACCTTGAAAATAAGGGAATCACATTCCAAACCTTTAAAGATCAGGTAATCTTTGAAAAGGACGAAGTAGTAAAAAATGATGGCGATCCATATATTGTCTATACGCCTTATATGAAGCTTTGGAAAAAACGCTTTAATGAAACTAAACCCCTTCAAAAAGAGGAAGAAAAACCTCAATTAAAAA
Organism: uncultured Muriicola sp.; assembly: GCF_947258935.1. Taxonomy (GTDB): domain Bacteria; phylum Bacteroidota; class Bacteroidia; order Flavobacteriales; family Flavobacteriaceae; genus Muriicola. The sequence continues at coordinate 948 of NZ_CAMYKH010000028.1, read as the reverse complement.
ACCTAATACAAGATACAACTTTACCGGATCTGGAATTATCGGATCTGGGCTTTGTTCCTTCCTCTATTAGCATTCCTGAGTACAATGTATCATCATCACTTATAGGGAATTATGAAAAGACCCGTAATTTTCCTGCTTTGGAAGGCACCTCTCATCTTGGTCCTCATTTGCGATTTGGCACCGTTTCTATTCGCCAAATGGTTAAAAAAGCCATTTCTGAAAAGAACGAGACGTTTTGGAATGAGCTTATATGGCGCGAATTCTTTATGCAGATCCTGTGGCATTTCCCACATACTACCCAGGAAGCCTTTAAAAAGAAATACGATCGGATCAATTGGAGAAACAATGAGGAGGAATTTGAAAAATGGAAGAAAGGAGAAACAGGCTATGCATTGGTGGATGCAGGGATGCGAGAACTGAACACTAGCGGATATATGCATAACAGAGTGCGCATGTTGGTGGCCAGTTTCCTCTGCAAGCACTTGCTGATAGACTGGCGATGGGGTGAGGCCTATTTCGCCGAAAAGCTGTTAGACTATGAATTGAGCAGTAATGTGGGTAATTGGCAATGGGCCGCAGGCAGTGGCGTAGATGCTGCTCCTTATTTCAGAATATTCAACCCCATGACCCAGGTAGAAAAATTTGATAAGGACAGGATCTACATTAAGAAATGGGTGCCGGAAATAGATAGTAAAGACTATGTCTCCAAAATGGTAGATCATAAAGAAGCCCGTGAAAGATGTCTTGAGACATACAAGGCGGCACTATCATAATTTATCTGCCGGGTCCTTGGCCTTGGGTTGATATTGAGCTGGTTTTATCATTAATGGGCAACCTCCCCGCCTGCTCTAATTTTTTAGTATATTTAAGATCCTAATAAACGGCATGTCTGGCAATAAAACAATTCCTACTTCTCAATCTGTTGATGAATTCCTTGAGTCAATTCCT
>NZ_CAMYKH010000027.1:16072-55102 GCF_947258935.1 uncultured Muriicola sp. | reverse complement strand
CCAACCAGTACCTCCGTGATTCGCCGTTGTTTCAACTGGAGCACCAGCACCTTCAAATTTTAATAAAATCGGTACAGCTACTGTGGAATAAAACTTCATAGTGATATCCTTATCTGTAGTAAAATCTACAGGAGTATCAAGAGTGAACGCGCCTCCTTCAAAGGCACCTCCTATGTTTACGATTTCTCCAACTTTTGAAGCAACATTATTCACCCCAGAAAGATCTGGATTATCCACTACACTGTACGAAGCTCCGTTGAACGTTGCAAAATCGTATGTAATAGTTGAGCAATCAAAATCTATAGGTAATTCCAAGGCAGTATCGGTACAACCGCCTACACTGTAAAGCATAAAGTCATCAATATAATACGTAGCTCCACTATCGGTATTGATATCGAAGAACAGCACAATTTTATCATATGTTCCACTGGCAGAAGCATCAAAATCAAAGGTGAGTTCTTCCCAAGCATTCGCCGTTGTTGTAACGGCTCCTACTTCTGTATTGACTCCAGCATTTGTTTTGTCTTCAAGCTTTACCAGAACGTTAGTACCTACGGCCGGTGCCCAAACTTTCAGTTTAAAGCCTGAATTGGCATTAAAATCGAATTTTAAATCAACCTCAATCTGATTATTTGCAAATGGAAGAGCTGCATCCCTTACGATTTCTCCTACCTTACAGGAAGTATTGATTCCATTAGGATCAGGATTGTCTATAAACGTATACGCAGCACCATCGGCTACAATAGCACTTCCAGGATCTGTCTGGAAGGTTAGATTAAAGTCTGCCCCGCCGAGCGACTGTGCAGTCTCTGCTGTACAAGTTCCGCTACCAGCGTAAAGCATAAAGTCATCAATGTAATAGGTAGCTCCGCTATCGGTATTTATATCAAAGAACAAAACGATCTTGTCATACGTTCCACTGGCTGAAGCATCAAAATCAAAGGTGAGTTCTTCCCAGGCATTTGCCGTAGTTGTAACGGCCGCTACTTCTGTATTGATTCCTGAATCTGCCTTGTCCTCAAGTTTTAGCAACACATTAGTGCCTACTGCTGGAGCCCAAACTTTTAGTTTAAACCCGGCATTGGCATTAAAATCGAATTTCGAATCAACCTCTATCTGATTATTTGCAAAAGGAAGAGCTGCATCCCTTACGATTTCTCCAACCTTACAAGAAGTATTAATTCCGTTAGGATCAGGATTGTCTATAAACGTATATGCTGCACCATCAGCTACAATAGCACTCCCAGGATCTGTCTGGAAGGTTAGATTGAAGTCGGCCCCGCCGAGTGACTGTGCGGTTTCTTCTGTACACGTTGAAGGTGTTACAAGAAGGATTGTTATTTCGTCTTCCGTAGTATCTGATGCTCCTGCCTCATTCAGGGCCTTGAGCGTAACCGTATAGGTACCAGAATCTGCATAAGACTTTACCGGATTTATTTCGATAGATGTAGTACCATCACCGAAATTCCACAAATAGGTGTTTGCATCTTCCGATATGTTTATAAATGTTACCGTTCCGGTATCTTCATTTACCGTGTACGTAAATGCAGATACAACATCCGGGAATAAATTTTCAATGTCTTCACATCCTAAATAGGATACCGCCAATACAAAAACAAAAATGTACTTAGCTTTTTTGAGTAATTGTTTCATAGTTTTTTCTTTGTTAGTTTAGTCCGTTATATTTATATACCCTCACATAGTCGACCAACATGGTCTGTGGAAATACTGTTTCTGCATTGGGTGAGCCTACAAAGGACCCGCCTACTGCTAAATTTATGAGGATATAAAAGTCATTATCAAAAACCCAGTCTGCACCCTCAGGAAGATCCTCCGGAGTGATCTGATTGTATAAAACATCATCTATATAATGGTTTACATAATCTGGTCCCCATTCTATCCCATAGACATGGAATCCAGTGTCTAAGCGTTCATTTTGTAAGAGGTATTCTTTGGAAATTGCCTCGCCACCAGAATATCCGGGGCCATGTAAGCTTCCTATTAATTTTGTAGGATCTTGTCCTCTCATTTCCATTATATCGATCTCACCGATAAACGGCCAGATCTCAGTTGGACTATCTTGTACTCCCAGCATCCAAAATGCCGGCCATATCCCTTGCCCATAAGGCACCCTTATACGGGCTTCAAAACGGCCGTAAGTTTGCGAGAACTTGTCCTTGGTTAATAGTCTTGCCGAAGTATAGCCCGAACCTTGAAATGACTCTTCCTGGGCGGTGATGATCATCACTCCATTATTTATAGTCACATTTTCCGGCCTATCTGTATAATATTGCAATTCTTGATTTCCCCATCCATCTCCGTTTGGACCATTACCGATGTCATATCCCCAAATAGAACCGTCTGGTGCACCATCCGTATCAAATTCATCCTGCATAGTTAATTGGGTAAAATTTGTAACGGTTTGCTCATTATCTACCGCACAGCTAAAACTTAACAGCAGTATGCCGGCCAACACTAGCTTGTTCATAATGGATAGAGTTCCCCCAGTTCGGTTTAAATACCGTTGTGGTATCATTTTCTCTTTCATTTGTACTTGATTTATCTGATTCATTCTTTTTTTTATTTAAATTCTGGATTACTCCGTATAGAAGTACATATTATCAACTGTTAAGGTTGAAATACCCCCTGAGGCAAAAACTAATTGTGCCACATTGGCTCTGGCACCATTTACGAATCCACTTAAGCCCCCACCAGTATTATTTGTAAAGCTTGCCAAAGGAATATCTAAGCTTATCCAGGTTCCGCTTTCCAAATCTCCACTGGATATTGTAATACCACCACCAGTGTCATTACCTCCACCAAATGCACTATCTGCTCCAAAATCGATCAATTCAATTACGATAGAATCTCCTGAGTCTATGGATTCCTCTGTTCGGATATCCACATGTAAAAATGTCATTCCCGAAGCATCTATTGTGGGGTTTGTACCGGTAGTAGTTTGTCCACCAAAAAATCCATTATAATTATCTACCGGGACATTGGTGTAGGCATCACTAAAAATAGAAATAACATTTTCTTCGTTACGTGTAGGCACCGGAGCTAAATTAAAACCTCCCTTTACTTCCAGAGCAGCAGAACCCTGCGCTTTAACCCCACCCAGGGTTGCCGTAATGGTTGTGGTACCTATACCAACCGGCGTAAGAACACCCAACTCACTTACCCTAACTACGTCTACATCTGAAGAGTTAAATGTAAAATAAGAAGGTGCTGCGAAAACCGTTTCATTAACCCCTGAAGCCAGATTAAAAGTTTGGGTAAGTCCCTCCTGAGGAATCTGCCCTTGTATATTGATAAAAGCTTCCGCTTCCAAATCCTCACCTCCAAATATAGCCGGCCTGGGTTGGGCTACCGTGCCCAGTTTTTCAAACTTTAATTCATCGATCCAAAAAGTGTATCCATCACCATCTTCAGGGCCTTCTGCATACCAGAACATACCACTTTCATTGATTAATTTACTGGCATCTGGAATGGGGATTACATATTTGGCCCAGCCAGTGCTTATCCGCAAATTTTGTTTGGTTACAAGGTATTTGTCCTGGATATCCCGGAATTGGCTCTCCCCGAAATCGCTACCAAAACCAATCTGATCAATAGAAGCCGCTTTACTGGCTTTAGCCCAAAATGTAAGCGCATCATAACCAGAAAGGTCGCGACCACCGTAATCCGGGAATATGGCCCCTGCAAAGCCTAAGGTGGCTTCGGGATCCCCAAAATTCGGGACATCAAACCTCATGGAAGATGTACCTTTATATTTCACTTCTTCATCCACGGAGAATGCATCTAGTTTTGATCCTCCAAAGGGCAGGTATTCTAAGCCTCCGCTAAAGCCATCAATAAAAACCTCAGGATTTGTTTGGAAAGAGGCAAAATCGACCTCATCAGAGACCTCTCTTTCACATCCGGAAACAAGGATGAGAAGTAAGCTCAAAAGAAACGTGCTATGTAGATAAATAAATTTTCTGTTTTTCATGGTTTTTATTTTTATTTACCAATATTGATATGTATGTATGTTCTAATTTCCCATTCGTTGCCATTTCCAAATCCAACCGGACTTATGATAGGTGATTCCGCAAACTCCAGAGCATTATTAGGTGAATAACGAGGTGAGAATTCGTTCATACTTCTCCAAGTGCCCCGTATTCCTACCTGAGTGCTTGGCAGAATAAACCAATCTGGCTTTCCAAGTGTGGTGGATATATCCAACATTAATTGCACGGGGTAGGTAAGGTTAAAATCCCTATGATAATCAAAGGGGCCCCAGTCGTTTACTTTCCATGCATGCTGCACTTTTATATTTTTATAGAGCATTCTGATATCACCACCAAAACGTTCTATAAGTCGTTCGTCACTACCATTTGCCTGGGCATTCCCAAAATAAATGTTAGCAATTATCCCTAATTCGGAACTAACTTTAGATACGATCCTGGCGTGAGTTTCCCATAAATCCTGGGCAGGAACGGAATTAGGAAAGGCAAACAAGGTACGATTTCCTAAAAATCCAATAGCCGCATCCATCGTTGTAGGGTGATGTCTATAAACAAAGCCAACACTTGCTGCTAACTTCGCATCCTCTGCGCGGTCATTGTCCCATTCGTACATCCAGGTGCCTGGCGTGGGGTCCCAGGTTAGTAGAAGTTCCCCTGCCACCGTCTCACGGTTAGCCCTTACTACAAAAGGATCGTCCAGGATATTCCTCAGTCTTCCTGGTCCTTGCACATCATTAGGCATGGCCTCAACAATAGGTTTCTGCCATAAAAAGTTTGGTGCTATTTGAACGTTGCCAAAACTGTATGTAAATCCTGTAAGGAAGTTTGTTTGGTTTCCGCTACCACTATCTTTTAGTTTCCCGCCGGTAAATGTTTTAGTGTAATCTGCTCCACCATTGGCAACCAAGCCCATAGCAGCTCCCTGGGCATACCAATTAAATCGCCCACCGGCGTAGGTGATCTTTGCCTTGGCGCCCCAATTATCCTTTTCGTTTACCTGGTCCGTATAAATGATGTATTTTGAATCGGCTCCCGGGTTATCAGGATCGTAATTCGGATTGTCTTCTGATATTTGGAATACCCGGCCATTTAATGGTTGTCCCCCCCAAATGCCACCTACTTCAATCCCCACATCTCCAAATTCTCTTTCTATATGAAGGGTAGCTCTTCTTGTTCTTGGCATCGGAACTGCCAAAGAAGAAACGATGGTGCCAAAATTGTCTATATCCTCGTGGAAGACACCAGTAACATGTAACTTCCCAATAGTTCGGCTATATTTTAGAAGTAATGCGGGGTTAGCTCCCCACCAAAGCTGTGGTCCAAAGGCCGCTTTTAAACCTTTCAAAACTCGCTTCCCATCAACTTCAAAACCACTGATCTCACCATTATAGATGTCGAGGTTTGGGCCGTAATTAGCCTCTGGATATAGGCCAAAGAAGTCGCCTTCATATCCCCAATGGTAATGACCGGTTCTGTAAAATCCTCTTATGTCGAATTCCTTTGTTTTCCATTCATAGGAGGCATTGTATATCTGTATACGGTTAACGTCATTCAGAACTACATTTCCTTCGTCTGTGTTTACAACAATGGGGCGACCCCTGTTTTCATAAAAAATCTCATCTATAGGATTTTGAGCTACATTCCCCAGTATATTGACATTTACATTTGCTCTCATATTTGGAGCAGGGTTTCCTTCCACCCCAATAAAATACGACTGCATATGATCGTAACCGAGTTGGTCCGGATATACTGTTTCTTCGGGGTCTCTATTTTGAGGCGTTGTGATGAGGTTGCCTCCGGTATTGTAGGTGGTAAACCTTGCCTCCATTTTACTTATTCTCAACATATTACTTTGCTCTCCAACCAAAGCCGCTTTATCTCCCCTGGCCTTGAGTACCGCATCCATGATTTCAATGTTCTTAAAATGATTTTGAACAAAATCTTGTGTAACACCTTCGGCATAAGGGTTTAATTGATGCGCTTCCTTTAAGGCATAATAGGCGGCTCTTGGATATAGGTCATAAAGTCCCCTTGGATTGGTTTGGCCTTTGGCACAAATACCGAACCATTCCTCATTCATATTATTTTCACCCGGGGCGAGGTCTATCGCATATCCGCCATTGGCCCAGGATGCGTTATTGTCATGTACATCGGCATTTTCACGATCGTCAAAACCGTATTTCCACCAACCATCACTAAATTGGAAGGTAAAACCTCCGATGGAGTTTTCCGCTTTTCCTAAGCCCGCGGCATTTTCATAGATCTCTTTCCAGTTACCAACCATATAATAAGCCTGGGCTTTCTGATCTTCTGCATTTTCGATCGCATTAAAAGCGTCAGCACCAAACTCTGTAAACATAAGAGGCTTGTTGAGTTTCTCTTTGACCACATCAAACATGTCTCCGAAAGACAATCCTCTATACACGTTGGTTCCATATATATCAACATCTTTACATTCCTCGGCTACGATATCAAGAAAGAGGACATCCCCGTTACAAATAGCAACCGGGTGAGATGCATCCATAGATTTCATTAAGACAGCTGCATCATTCATGAGTTTATACATGGGTCTTCCTCGTTTTTCCCCTATAAACTCGATTCTCCCTTCATCATCCGGAAAATCCTCTGTCTCTGCACCTTGCCAGAATAGTCCATAGTTATTCTCATTACCAAGTAAATACAACAGCAGTCCGGGAGTATTCTTATAATCCCTAACAAGGTTCTCTACCTCAGACATCAGGAATTCCTGAGTTTTAGGATCTGAATATTCTGTAACTGGGGTCCAGACCCCATCTAGCGTTAAACCATATCTTCCAAAAGAATGATTCAGCATGGTGTAAATTCCATAGTTCTCATAGATGTACTTTATCCATCGCGCAGGAACACCTGTATACTGACGAATAACATTTACATTCATGTTCTTTAATAGCGACATCTCGGTATCTAGACCAGCCTTGATAATATCATCCGGTTTTTTCCAGAATTCAGCATTTACGGTATTTGTCCCAATTGGGATATAGTCCCAATTCATACCATTGATCATGAAATCTTCGCCGTTGACAACCAATTTCATCCCATCCTCTGTATTAACGACGGTTACCTGATCTGCCTGGGCATATACACCCAACGTAAATAAAAATAGTAGCGATCGCAGTAGATAATTCTTCATAGTGCTGTTTAGTTTAAATTGATGTTTAGGTAAAGAGGAAGTTTTTAGCGAGCCAAATAATTCTGGCCAATAATACTATGACTGAGTAATTTATTTGTGATCATATGCCAAAAAAATAAATTGGCTACTATCCCATTTTACCAACCGTTAAACTTATCCCAATAAATTATTAAATCCTTAAAATCTACCTGTACAAAAAGTATACATGGTAATATTATGCCTTTTTTTATGTGAACTTGGCAAAATAGCCCCGATTTCATTGCGTTTGAAGCTATATCAGAATATTCCTACTTATTTGTAAAAAAAGAAGAATGTATAGGTATTGTTGAGGTAATGGGTGAGAAATGTAAAGGTGCCTAAAGGGTTAGGATGTAGTTAACCAGGTTATCATCGTGCGATAAGTTCATCTTCTTGCGGAGTCTGTATCGTTTTATCTCAATGCTTCGAGCCGATATATTTAATAATGGCGCAATTTCCTTTGATGATAAATTTAGACGGAGATAGGCACACAATTTAATATCATTGGGTGATAAATTTGGATGTGCCTTTTTCAGGTTCTTTAAAAACTTCCTGTCGGCATTGTCAAAGGCCTCTTTAAACATTTCCCAATCATCGTTCTGTTTTAGGCTTTTTTCAATGATGTTAATTATTGGCTTTATTGTTTCTTTATCATCTGCACTAGAAATAAGCTGATCCTTAACCTTATCTAATAATTCATTCTTTTTTATGATGCTTAAGGTAGAGGCAGCCAATTCGTTACTCTTACTTTGGAATTGTTCTTTCAGTTGCTCATTCTTAATTTTAACGATCTCTTTTTCATTCCGGGCTTTAGCAAGTGCCATTTCGCGTTTGTTCTTCTCTATTAATTTTTCTTGCCGCTTATGGTAGTGTCTCTTATAGGCTTTATGAACAGCTACAGAAGCAATAAACATGGCTATTAGGTAAAGAATAATCATTCCATTGGACAAATACCATGGTCTGCTTATTTTGAATGAGTAGGTAGCTATATTACTTGAAATATCATCCCCCACTCTGGCCCTTACCTTAAAAGTATAGTTCCCTGCAGGCAGGTTTTCAAATCGCACTATTGACTCTTCAGACCATTCGCTCCAATCACCATAGATCCCTAAAAGCTGATATTGATATCTAGGTTTTAAATACTTGCTATAAACCGGAGAGTGATATTCAAAATCCAGATAGTTCTCATCACTTTTAAATTCGCCTTCAATATTTTTATCCAGCAGGTTGAAAGTGTTTTTATCATCATTTTTAGTTGCGTTACTGATACTTCCAATATATACTTCAAATACTGATTCAGTAATTTTTTGAATGTCTACGCTGATAAACCCGGTACTGGTGCCAATTAAATACTCCTCATTGCTCCCTAGTTGAGAAACACTTTCATAACCTACTACACCGCTTCTTACGTTTTCAGCCAGCGGAATAGACCTAACTAACGGTACTCTGGTTAAGGATCCTTCAGAAATTAAACTGATCCTGGTTTTACTAAAAACCCAAAGATATTTGTTCTCAGCATCCACTATCATCTTACCGGAAACATAGTCGTCTTCGGTAACTACCCCACTAATTATGCTGTCTCTGGTAAATTGCTCAGATGTTCTATCATATTTATAAACTCCCTTTTTATATGCGAAATACAGATCTTCCTTGTATTTCACCAATCCGGAATTTGAGCCTCGCAATACAGTATCTAGGCTTACACTTAAAGCCTCAGAAATGGCACTATCTACCTGAACCTTAAAAATGCCCTTGTATTCATGATTTACGAAGATCTGGTTCTTATATGATTCAAAATATCTGGACGAGATATCAAAGCCTCTGATCTTATTTCTGAGTCGCCATTGATTCCCTGATTTTTCCAAAATATACAGGCCGTCATAATTTCCTTGTAGAATTAAATCAGGGTGTTCATCTAATGCTTCTATTTTCCAGGTACCGGCAACATCTGTAATTATTTTGGCTTTGTCTTCTTCTATGACAAAAGTTCCTTTGTGATGCCCACAGAAAAGGCTGTTGCCTATTTTTTTCAACGACCAAACCTGACCCTGGGTACCATCGATTAATCTAAAGTTTTGATAGCTGTTGGTCTCCTTGTAGAAAAGACCCTGATTAGTACCCAAATAAAGAATATTATTGAATATTTCTGAGGCGTACACACTCCCCGCTACTCCCCTGTTATCAACATAAACCTTAAATGGTGATGAAAGATTTATATAACTGATCCCATTATCCAGACCCAACCATAAGTTACCGTCAAGATCCTCAAAAAGTGAAAGAACCGTATTGTTTCTTAAACCCTTAATTTGATCTATATAGAACAAAAGATCACCAGATTCATCGAGCTGAATTAAACCCTCGGAAATTGTACCTATTGCAAAATTTTTGTCCTTTAATTGTATGCCACTGTAAACACTTACTGTAGATAGCAATTTGTTTGTATTAGTATTCCATTCTTCCAAGGATGAGCCATTTAACTTAAATATTCCGTTGTGGCGAGTTAGAAATAATAACTCTTCTTTACTTTGAAAAATATTGATGACCTCATCATTCCTAACTATTTCATCATCCAGGAATAGAACGTCCTTCCCACTCTCAATTTTATAGATCCCTTTATTTAATCTCTGAAAATAAAGGCCCTGATCCAGATTAAATATTTTAGGTAATGAAGTTTCTGATTCAATAATATTGAACGAATCTTCCTGTAGATCATAAATGTATATTCGTTTGAGTGACTGAAAAACTATGTAATTGTCTATATCCAGTATATTCCAGAACTCTTCATCCGGAATAAACATTTCCTTGATATTTTCAGATAAGGAGATGTATCTAAGTATCCCCAGATTATTTTTCTCCCAAAACCCAAACTCCATGTAGCTACCGGTATAGATCTTCTCGTCTATAACCTTAACAGATCGCATAACACTTTCGTTAGGCGATTGATAGAGCGTCCACTGAGCTCCATTGTATTCAAGCAGCCCTTTGCTATTGGCTACGTAGATAATTTTATCTGAAGTTTGAGATATGGCCCAGTTCTGATTCTCGGCTTTGTAATCTACCGGGGCATAATTTTGGATGGGGGGAAGACCCTGAGCAATTGAAGGAAGGCTAAGAAAAAATCCGAGTAATAAGACTATGACCCTCAAGAAGATATGATTTTATCAGTTGATCTATTTCCTTTTACTTCTGCAAAGGAATTAATAACAAGAATTGTTCTCTCAGACCAACTCAGCACTTAAACCTGCCTGAAGTAATTTGCTGCAACGTGGTTTTAAATCTACATATTCACCGGTTTTTACCGTGCATTTGCCATTGTAATGCACAATAAGCGAGCATTGCTCTGCCTGTTCGGGAGTATGGTCGCACACACTGATAAGGGTATCGATCACATGATCAAAGGTATTTACATCATCATTAAACAGTACGATTTCGTGTTGTTTTACCGTTACTTTCTCAAGTAACAGTTCTTCCGAATATTTTTCTTTAGATCCCATAGCGAAGAATTTGCACTAATATACTAATTTTTCCGACTACCAATTCTAAAGACGTTTTTGAAAAATTGCGTATAATCAGATTCAATATTGCTCCTATTCCTTGCTTTTAAGGAGCTAGTTTTTAAAAAACTGGGCGGCAACCCAGGTATTTCTAGTTACTTTTTTGTTGAATGAAAGTCCAGCCTTTTTACATGCTGCTTTTATAGTGGGCTCATCTTCCAGATAAAATCCGCTGAGAAGCAAGCATCCTTTTGCCTCCAAATGATCTGAATAGATCCCGATATCTTCCAGTAAAATATTCCTGTTGATATTAGCCAGGATGCAATCGTACTTTTTCTCTGGAATTACCCTCGCATCACCCTCCAGAATGGTTATATCTCCCTGTCCATTGCGTTCAGCATTTTCTATGGCATTGAGATAGCTCCAGTGGTCTATATCTATTCCATCTACAGAATAGGCCCCTTTCATGGCCGCCAGTATGGCCAGAACCGCCGTCCCACAGCCCATATCTAGGACCGTCTTCTCTTTTAATTCCATGTCTAACAGGAATTGCAGCATCATATAAGTTGTTTCATGATGGCCCGTTCCAAAACTCATTTTTGGTTCAATGACGATATCGTATTGCACCTTTTTCTTCTTGTGAAATGGGGCTCTAACCATGCATTTTGAACCTATCTCTATAGGGTCGAAATGTGTTTCCCATTTTTTATTCCAGTTTTCCGGGGGTATTTCCCTGATCTGTTTTTTGATCTGAAAGGAAGGATCTTTTAGGATGCTAACATCCTCCAGCAGTCCTTTATCCCAATCTTCCTTTCTTATATACCCATTAAGACCCTTTTCGGTTTCTTCAAAACTTTCGAAAGGGTGTTCGCTCAATTGCGCTAATAAGATGTCAGTTCCTGGTATTTTTGGTGTAACCTCAAAGCTGCATTCAATATAAAAATGACTCATTCCAATTAAATTGCGGCAACAATGGCTGCAAAATCATCGGCAGCCAGGGCAGCACCTCCTATGAGTCCGCCATCCACGTCTGGCTTTGAGAAGATCTCGTTGGCATTGCCCGGCTTTACACTCCCACCGTACAGAATGGTCACCATTTCGGCAGTTTCCTGATCATAGGCCCCGGCAATGGTTTTGCGAATAAAAGCATGCATTTCCTGAGCTTGTTCAGGAGAAGCGGTTTCTCCGGTTCCTATAGCCCAGACTGGTTCATATGCAAGTACTATTTGTTTCCATTGCCCTTTGTCTATGTGGAAAAGTCCGTTTTTTAATTGAGTTTCAACTACCTTAAAATGATTGTCGCTTTTTCTGTCTTGTAATTCTTCTCCGAAACAGAAGATCACACGCATATTTGCTTTCAGGGCCGCATCTACTTTTTTGGCCAAAAGGGCATCGTCTTCTCCAAAGTAAGCTCTGCGTTCAGAATGTCCAAGGATCACGGTTTTAATACCAATAGACTGCAACATATTGGCAGAAATTTCACCGGTATATGCTCCATTTTCCGCGAAATGCATATTCTGGGCAACCACCTCCATTGATGATGTTGACAACTGCTTTACCGCCTGTGCCAAATTTACAAATGTAGGAGCTACCATCACCTCAGCCGTTGTTTCCGGAATCTTGCTTATTAGTTGGGTAAGTAGTTCTGCAGTTTCACTGCTATTATTATTCATCTTCCAGTTTCCTGCAACTATTTTGTTTCTCATCTTGTTTACTTTATTAATGGTCAATTATTAAATGTGAGTTCGTCCATATCGTTATAGTGGACTTTTTGAATAATGATACCCTTTTTTAGCACCAGTACCCCCGGATTAGACCTTACAATAGTTTTTAGCGTGGTCTCGTCCGTAAAATAAAAAGGGAAATTGAGCTTAAATTCATTGATCGCTTTAGAACTCCATTCCTCATTGGATGCAGACATTCCGATCACCTTAAAACCCTGTGCGATGGCCCTATCAGTTGCCTTTTTGAGCTCATTGTACACCTCAAAATTGCTCTTGGCGAGGTCATATGCAATGACCATCACAAGATCTTCTTCCTGCAGCAAAGTCTCAGAGAAGTCTTCTCCATTTTGTTCAATGGTAAAATCGTGTATAGGTGGCTCGTATCCTTTTTGGATCTCTGTGGTCTCTACTTCAAGAAAAGTTCCGTCCACGGTTGGGTACTCTCCAATGGTTACAATGGTTGTCTCTTCTCCTTGGACGTCAAACGTCCAGGCGTATTCAAAAATGGCTTTGGGAGCATCTGCAGGTACGGTCATGCCATCCGGAATACTTGCTCCTATTTTATAGGGCCTGAAATCGATCCAGGGTAAATGGTTGATCACATAATTAACAAAGAGCCCGCAAATAAATAGTGAAATTACCATTACGATCCTCGATGTTCGCGGTCTAAAGAGAGGTTTTATGAATCGCTTCCCAAGCAAGAGGATAATAATAAAGATCAGCAATACCACATCCTTGGTAAAGGATTCCCATGGAGTAAGTTTTACCGCATCTCCAAAACAACCACAATCTGTGACCTTATTGAAATAGGCAGAATAAAAGGTAAGGAAAGTAAAGAATACTATCATGGCCAATAAGCTCCAGATGGTGATCTTTCGCTGGTAACCCAACAAGAGTAATACCCCAAGCAATACCTCCAGGATAACAAGAAATATGGCCAGTGCCAGGGCGTAAGGCATTAAGAATCCCAGGTCTAGTACTCCGGGACTAAAATACTCTTCCAGTTTAAAGGAAAACCCTACCGGGTCGTTCAACTTAATTAGACCCGAGATAATAAAAAGGATCCCGACAAATATTCTCGATATGGTTACAATGATCTTCATAGGTTTCGATATTGGGGTCAGGAGTTTTCTTCTTCCAGATGGATCATTGCAAAAACTGCATAATTAATGATATCCTGGTAGTTAGCACTAATTCCTTCGCTTACCAGGGTCACCCCTTTATTATCCTCTATCTGTTTAACTCGTAGTAATTTTTGAAGGATCAGGTCTGTCAAAGAACTTACTCTCATCTCCCGCCAGGCTTCCCCATAGTCATGGTTTTTATCTTCCATAAGGCTTTTGGTGGCCTCAGCATACTGATCAAATAGAACACTTGCCTGTTTTGTGTTAAGATCTGGTTGTTCTACCACCCCTTTTTCTATTTGAATAAGTGCCATGATAGAATAATTGATGATGCCAATGAATTCTGACTTTTCGTCCTCATCCACTTTACGAACGTCATTTTGTTGTAAACTGCGTATACGTTGTGCTTTAATAAAGATCTGATCTGTAAGCGAGGGGAGTCTGAGGATTCGCCAGGCACTGCCGTAATCCTTCATTTTTTTTACGAACAATTCCCTACACCGCAGTATGATGGCATCGTATTGTTCTGAAGTTTGCTGCATATTCTTCTAATTTGCGTACATTTCGTACGAAATACTGTCGGCCTCAAAGGTCGGAGTTTAATCTAAATCAGCAAAATGAATTCTGGCAGATAACGCCTGTTCTTATATGATGACGTTAAATTGCAAAGGAAGTCTTATTGATCTGCAGCAACCCAAAGTAATGGGTGTCTTAAACCTTACCCCCGATTCCTTTTACGATGGAGGTAAATACAAGGACGAAAAAAGTATCCTAACTCAGACCGAACAAATGCTGGCAGAGGGCGCTACTTTTATTGATGTTGGGGCCTATAGTTCACGTCCCGGAGCAGATGACATTTCAGTTGACGAAGAATTAAAAAGGATTACCCCGGTGGTGTCTTTATTAGTGGAACATTTCCCGGACATCGTTCTCAGTATCGATACTTTTAGAAGTGAGGTTGCTAAGCAGTGCATAGAACACGGAGCTGCCATGATCAATGATATCTCTGCCGGTGTTTTAGATCCACAAATGATGAAAACAGTCTCTAAAATGAAGGTGCCGTACATCATGATGCATATGAAGGGAACACCCCAGACCATGAAAGATCTAAATAATTATGACGACCTAATAGAAGATATTTGCTTTTACTTTTCGGAAAAAATAGCAGCTGCCAGAGCACTGGGTATTCATGATATTGTTATTGACCCGGGTTTTGGTTTCGCAAAGAACATAGCTCAAAATTATGAAATACTCCAAAAGTTCTCTTTGTTTCAGACATTTGAAGTGCCTTTGCTGGCCGGACTTAGCAGAAAGTCTATGATCTATAAGGTGTTGGGGAAGACACCGGAGGAAGCACTGAATGGCACCACGGCTTTACATATGGTAGCCCTGGAAAAAGGTGCCAATATACTCAGGGTTCACGATGTAAAAGAAGCGGTAGAATGTGTGGCCCTTTTTGAAAAATTAAGCACACATGCAGAATAGTCTTATGTAGACTATTTTTTCTAATTTTACAAAAACGACCAGATTGGACTTTCTAAATTTCCTGGATTTCAAAATTACAGATCTCATAGACATCCTTCTTGTCGCTATACTTCTCTATTACATTTATAAATTGGTCCGTGGTACCGCAGCAGTCAACATCTTTTTGGGGATCGTTTTTGTATGGGCCTTTTGGAAACTTACTCAGTTACTGGAAATGAAAATGATCAGTAGCGTTGTTGGAGGTTTTATGCAGGTTGGACTTATAGCGTTGATCGTGGTCTTTCAACAGGAAATTCGAAAATTCCTGCTAATGATTGGCTCCACCAATCTGTCTAACAAGCGCAATTTTGTAAAACGTTTCAATTTTTTAAAACAAGATGGGATCATCCCGGATCTAAAGGTTTCTGTGGTCCTGGAAGCCTGCGAAAAAATGTCAAAAAGCAGAACCGGAGCCATTCTGGTCATTGAACGTAGTAATTCACTCGATTTTATTAAGTCGTCCGGAGACAGGATGAATGCAGAACTGAATCTCCCTATTTTGGAGAGTATTTTCTTTAAGAATAGCCCGCTACACGATGGGGCAGTTATCATCAGAGGGAACCGAATCATTGCCACCAGAGTTATTTTGCCTCTATCACAGGAACGAAACATACCGCTTCGATTTGGCCTGAGGCACAGAGCTGCCATTGGGATCACAGAAAAAACAGATGCCCTTGCCCTGGTAATCAGCGAAGAAACCGGAACTATTTCCTACATTAAAAATGGTGAGTTCACTATGTATAAGGATTTCAAGGAATTAGAATCACTATTAAAAAAGGACCTTCAGTAGATGAATTGCAAGAATTGCCAAACTCCTCAAAGAACCGACTTTAATTATTGCCCTAGCTGTGGCGCCAAAGTGGTTCATCACAGACTTACCTTTAAAAACTTAACATACGATATAACAGAACGGTATTTTAATCTGGACAATACCTTTATAAAAACAGTAGTGCAATTATGTGTTCGGCCTGAGGTGGTCATCGACTCCTATATACAGGGTGTGCGTAGAAAGTTCTTAAACCCTATTAGCCATTTAGGAATTGCCCTGACGCTTTCGGGTCTCCTCATTTTTATCATGCAAAAAGTACTTACTTCAGACATGTTCAATGCCTATGGGGGCCAATTGTCTAAAGAAACATCTAGTAAACTATTTGATACGGTATTTGACTACTCTTCCTTATTATTTATTTTATATATCCCCGTTTTTGCATTTGCCGGGTATTTAACTTTTAACCGAAAGGACTACTTGCTGTCTGAGTATATGATAGCCTATATATACATTATGGCTCAATGGAGCATTGTTATTTTTCCCATTTCATTAATCACTTTATTAGCTGAACCTTCGGCATATATGTCCTTAAGTTTTCCGCTTCTCTTTATTATGATCCTCTATTGCATTTTTGTCATGCAGCGCATTCATAGATTCACAACCGGCGCAATGATCCTAAGATCTTTTGTTTTTTTCTTACTGGCTATCCTGGGATATTTTGGGATCGTAATAGTGTTCTATATCGTAATGTTTCTTACCGGAACTTTCGAGCTACAAGACTTTATGCCCCAAAAGTAAGTGTGTTCATGTAATTTCTACGCCACCTCTTGCGCCAAAAACTGCGCTTCGTATAAATTACTGTAGTAGCCACCTTTTTTGAGCAGTTCCTTGTGGGTACCCGTTTCCACGATTTGTCCGGAATCCATGACAATGATCTTGTCCGCCTTCTTAATGGTAGCGAGACGATGTGCGATGATGATGGAAGTACGACCCTCGGTGATCTTATCTGTAGCCTTCTGGATAAGTTTTTCGGTATAGGTATCTACAGAGGAAGTAGCTTCATCTAAGATCAAAATACTTGGATTGGTGACAAAGGCCCGTAAAAAGGCGATCAGTTGCCGCTGCCCGCTTGAGAGCATGGTTCCCCGTTCTTTTACATTATAGGTGTATCCACCAGGCAATGTATTTATAAATTCGTGTACTCCAATTCTCTTGGCCGCCTCTTCTATTGTAGCAACGGAAATATCAGTGTCTTTCAGGGTAATATTATTGGCGATGGTATCTGCAAAAAGGAAGACATCCTGCAGGACAATAGCGATGTTCTTTCGAAGGGAAGACAAAGTGTAATCCTTGATCTCAATACCATCTACCTTGATGGTTCCAGAATTTATTTCGTAGAATCTGTTCAGAAGATTTATGATAGTCGACTTACCGGCACCTGTTGCCCCAACGATTGCCACTGTTTCACCCGCCTGAACCTCAAATGAAATACCATGTAGGACCTCTTCGTCTTCCAGGTAGCCAAAACGCACATTTTCAAATTGAATATGGCCGCTAACATGTTGTTTCTCCTGGGTACCATTATCCTCAATTCTGCTGTCTGTATCCAATATTTTAAAGACCCGGTTGGCTGCTACCATACCCATTTGCAGTGTATTAAACTTATCTGCTATCTGCCGCAAGGGTCTGAAAAGCATCTCTATATAAAGGATAAAAGCAAAAATGGTCCCGGCAATATCTACATTTATATTGGCAATGTTCTGAAGTCCGCCATACCATACTACCAATCCTACTGCTATGGAGGTTACGATTTCCGCGACCGGGAAGAAAAAGGAGTTGTACCATACCGTTTTCAACCAGGCATTCTGATGTTTTTCATTAATACCTCTGAATTTTTCACTTTCTATTTTTTCGCGCGTGAATAGTTGCACGATCTTCATCCCGGTAAGACGCTCCTGTACAAAAGAATTTAAATTAGAGACCTGAGCCCTTACTTCAATAAAGGCGACTTTCATAGCTTTTTGAAACAAGCGGGTGGCATATAGAATTATCGGAAGGATGGCAAAGACCATTAGCGCTAGTTTCCAGTTCATAAAGAGCATAATACTGGCGGCGGCTACCATTTTTAAAAGATCTGAAACGATCATAAAAAATCCCTGGCTAAAGATCTCACCGATCCTTTGCATATCGGCAACGGCCCTTGTTACTAGGAGCCCAATAGATGAGTTATCAAAATACTTCATCCTAAAGCCCATCATCCTTTTGAAAAGCAAGATCCGTATATCCTTAATGACAGATTCACCCAACCAATTGGCAAAGTAATTAAAGAGTAATTGAAATATCACCTGCCCAAACAACACACCCAACATGGCCAGAGAAAACCAAAACAAGGCATCCATATCCCTTTTGTTGATGGCATCATCAATGATGATCCTTAAAATGTAGGGAGTGAGTACAGCGAAAAAGGTTAGAAGTATTGCTGCCAGGGCAACCCCATAAAAGGTAAGGCGATAGGGTCTTGTCTGGGCAATTAACCTCTTAAATAGTTTATAATCAAATGCTTTGCCTGTTTCTTTATCCATTAAGATCAAAAAGGGTCTTAGGGTACGTAATCTTCGTCAAATATAATCCTTTTGCGGGCACCGAAACACCGGCTTCCCCCCTGTCTTTGCTTTTTATAATACTATTAACATTCTCTACTGTGGTCTTCCCAAGGCCTACATCCAGAAGCGTACCCACAATGGCCCTTACCATATTGCGCAAGAATCTATCGGCTGTAATTGTAAACACAAGTTTACCCTGATCTACGGTCCACTGTGCCTTCTTTAGTTGACATAAATAGGTCTTTACATCGGTTTTAGATTTTGAAAAGCACTCAAAATTTGTATGATCCAGAAGTAATGATGCTGCTTTGTTCATGGCCTCCACATCTAATGGGAGATGCACGTAATGTGCCCAGTCCCGGTAAAAAGGGTCTTTGTATTGTAATACCCAATATTCATAAGTGCGCTCCAGGGCATCGAAGCGGGCGTGAGCCTTATCATTGACCTGAAAGATATTTTGGATTGCTATATCTTCAGGAAGAAACGCATTTAAACGATGTACCTGTTCTTCAGTCTCTAAAGGCAAGTCCATATCAAAATGTGCATACATTTGCCTGGCATGTACTCCGGTATCTGTGCGGCCTGCACCTGCCAATTGAACAGGCGTTCTGAGTTGGGTGGTCATAGCCTCTTCCAGGGTATGTTGAACACTTGTGGCGTTGGGTTGCCGTTGCCATCCATGGTATGCTTTGCCATCATATGAAAATTCAACAAAATATCTCAATGCGAAGTCTTATTTTTGTTTTCTGCAAAGATACCCCTAAATGACCAAAATCTTACTCCTCTCTGATACCCATGGATATTTGGATGAACCCATTCTTAAATATGCGAAACAAGCAGATGAAATATGGCATGCCGGAGATATTGGAACCTTTGAGGTTGCCGACAAGCTGGCGGCACTTAAGCCTTTTAAGGCAGTGCATGGAAATATAGACAACGGACTGCTACAACAGGAATTTCCCTTACACCAAAGATTTCTATGCGAAGAGGTAGATGTTTGGATCACGCATATTGGAGGGTATCCAAACAGATATAGTCCAAAAGTAAAAAAGAGCATACAAGAAGATTCCCCCAACCTTTTTATTAGTGGACATTCTCATATTTTAAAGGTGATGTGGGACAAAAAGCTGAATTTACTGCATATGAATCCAGGTGCCTGCGGTAAACAAGGCTTTCATCAGATGAGAACCATGTTGCGTTTTGAAATTGATGGGAAAGACATAAAAAACCTGGAAGTAATAGAGTTGGGAAAACGTGCAGCTCTTTGAGCCAATTGATCTTCTTCTGAGGGTAATGGTTCATATTATAGAACAAAAAACCCCGGTATGGCTACCGGGGTTTCACGCACTAATACTACTAAGATGTTAGGTTTAACGTAAGCGATCAACAGATTTTACGAGATCTTCATCCTTCTTGATAGCCCTGTTGGCCAGGACCAAAAAAACGATAGAAAATACAGGAATCAGCATCCCAATACCCTTCTCCGAGACCAAGGCCTCTCCGGATAAGTTTAGCGATCGGTAAACGAAAAATCCTAGTAAAAAAAGATTAAGTATCATATTTAACCGGTTTAGCACAAATTGGCTCTTTCGGTCTTTGAACCGGAAAATAGCCAAGGCTGCCAATACAGCCGACCCATAAAAGGCCAGTGAAACCGCTAATTCATTTTTAGCAAAAACAACAGCACCAGCAGCATCTACCCATAGCACTAACCAAAATGGTAGCAGTGCCCCCAGGAGGACAACTAACAGCAGATAAATGGATTGAATACGTTGAATCATTGCACAATTGCTTGTTCGCGCTGCAAAAATAACGGTCTTTTTAAGATTTTACCACGAAATATTGAAAATAATTTGTAATTTTGTAACGTTATCTAAGATAGCACTTACCGACTGGGATCTCATTCCCATATAATATCCAAGTGACAAATACTTCGAATTTTAACTACGTATAACTTATTCAATACTCAATGTTTGAGATTTCTGATTTAAAGGCAATGAAGCTTCCTGAGCTTCAGAAGATCGCCGAAAATTTAAAAGTACCTAAGTACAAAACCCAAAAGAAATTAGATCTGGTTTATCAAATACTAGATCTGCAAGCCAGCAATCCTACTATCGTAAAGGAGACTGCAGGGGTTGTTGAAAACACTGCAACTGCAGAACGCCCTAAAAAGCATGTTCCCAAGCCACGACCCAGACCCAGACCCAAGAAAGATGCTGACTCAGAATCAAAAGACTCCAAGGCCTCTCATCAAAGAAGAGAGCCTAAAGGAGAAGCTTCCACTATAGAAGCTACTAAAGAACAACTTAAAAAGGAGCATCCTAAAAAAGAACACATTAAAAAGGAACATCCCAAGAAAGAACATTCCGGAAATCAAAATAAAGGACCACGCTCCAATAAGCCCACCCATCAGAATAATGGGCAAGATAAAAAGTCGAGCAATTACGACAAGGATCTCAAGAACAAATACAAACAACCGGAATACGAATTCGACAGTATCATTGAGAGTGAGGGAGTCCTGGATATCATGCAGGATGGTTATGGATTCTTAAGGTCTTCGGACTATAATTATCTTTCCTCCCCAGATGATATTTATGTTTCTCAATCTCAGATCCGCTTATTTGGATTAAAGACAGGAGATACGGTTCTTGGAAATGTACGGCCGCCGAAAGAAGGTGAAAAATATTTCCCGCTGATCAAAGTGAATAAGATCAACGGACAAGATCCTCAGGTGGTAAGAGACCGGGTTGCATTTGAGCACCTTACACCACTATTTCCAACAGAAAAATTTAATTTGGCCGAACGTCAAAGCAATATCTCAACCCGTATCATAGATCTGTTCTCCCCTATTGGGAAAGGACAACGAGGTATGATCGTTTCCCAACCAAAAACGGGTAAGACCATGTTGTTGAAGGATGTTGCCAATGCTATAGCAGCCAATCATCCGGAAGTTTATCAGATCGTCCTGCTAATAGATGAACGGCCCGAAGAGGTCACAGATATGCAGCGTAATGTGCAAGGTGAGGTAGTAGCCTCTACCTTTGATAAGGAAGCCACAGAACACGTGAGAGTGGCCAATATAGTCCTAGAAAAAGCAAAACGCCTTGTTGAATGTGGTCATGATGTTGTGATCTTATTAGATTCTATAACCAGACTTGCCAGAGCTTATAATACGGTACAACCTCCCTCAGGAAAGGTATTAAGTGGTGGTGTTGATGCCAACGCCTTGCATAAACCCAAAAGATTCTTTGGTGCAGCACGAAATATTGAAAAAGGAGGTTCGCTTACAATTATTGCTACCGCCCTTACAGAAACCGGATCTAAAATGGATGAGGTAATCTTTGAGGAATTTAAAGGAACCGGTAATATGGAACTACAACTAGACAGAAGGATCAGTAACAGAAGGATCTTCCCTGCGATCGACCTTATTTCATCCTCTACCAGACGAGATGATTTGTTATTGGATGAAAATACCATTCAAAGAATGTGGGTTATGCGTAAATACCTGGCAGATATGAACCCAATTGAAGCCATGGAATTCATGGAACAGAAAATTAAGCAGACTAAGAATAATAAAGAGTTCTTAATGACCATGAGTCAATAGGAAAGACGTTATCATATAAGAATCCCGGGGTACGAAAGTATCACGGGATTTTTTTTATTCCATCCGCAAGAACAGAAACAAAAAAACCCGGCCTTAGGGCCGGGTTCCTTTTAAATTTTAAAAGATATAATTATATCGCTGCAACCATTTTCATAAGCTTGCTTTTGAGGTTCGCAGCTTTGTTGTCATGGATAATATTGCGTTTTGCCAACTTATCTATCATACTGACCACAGATGGCAATAAAGCAGATGCTTTCTTTTTGTTAGTTTCACTTCGTAATTTCTTGATAACATTACGAGTGGTTTTGTGCTGATACCTGTTACGTAAACGCACCTGTTCGTTCCTTCTTATTCTCTTTAATGCCGACTTGTGATTTGCCATCTTTCTTTTAATTATGTTTTAATAACTGCTTTAATCTACAGCTTACCTGTAGCCCGTAGGGGAATCGAACCCCTGTTACCAGGATGAAAACCTGGCGTCCTAACCCCTAGACGAACGGGCCAAAAAAATTACATTCAACTATACTTCTTACAAAGGACACCGAATGTTCCGTAGCCCGTAGGGGAATCGAACCCCTGTTACCAGGATGAAAACCTGGCGTCCTAACCCCTAGACGAACGGGCCAAAGGTTTGTACAATTGCGGATGCAAAAATACAATTATTTTTTACTACCACAACTCCCACCCATTATTTTTTAAAATGCTCGTTAATAGGCTTTAGCAAACAGCACTCTTTGTTGTGAAGGTTTGCCTGTTACCATGCATACACCTTCTTCCATTGGGCTGTCTATTGGGATACAACGAATTGTTGCTTTGGTCTCTTGTTTGATCTTTTCTTCCGTGGCAGAGCTTCCATCCCAATGGGCAGAGTAAAAGCCCCCTTTGGTATCTAAGAGTTGTTTAAATTCCTCATAAGAATCTACCTTGGTAATATGCTCTTCCCGGTAGCTGTGAGCCCTGTTAAAAATATTTTCCTGAATGTCCTGAAGCAAATGCTCAATGTGGCTTGCCGCATCCTCAGAGGGTATCGTTTCTTTCTCCAATGTATCCCGGCGGGCTACTTCAAAGGTATCGTTCTGCAGATCGCGTTGCCCAATAGCAATACGGACAGGAACCCCTTTCAATTCATACTCATTGAACTTAAAACCAGGTTTATGGGTGTCACGGTCATCGTATTTCACTGTTATGCCCTTTGCCCTTAATTTCTTTACCAGAGGGTTTACTTTTTCAGAAATGGCTTCTAATTGATCCATTCCTTTATAAATAGGAACTACTACTACCTGTATTGGCGCTAATTTTGGTGGCAGCACCAGGCCATTGTCGTCGCTATGGGTCATAATCAGAGCTCCCATTAAACGGGTAGATACACCCCATGAAGTTGCCCATACATATTCTTGTTTGCCCTCCTTTGTGGCAAATTTCACATCAAAGGCCTTGGCAAAGTTCTGCCCCAGAAAATGAGAGGTACCTGCCTGTAATGCTTTTCCATCTTGCATGAGTGCCTCAATACAATAAGTTTCTAATGCCCCTGCAAAACGTTCACTTTCTGTCTTGGTTCCTTTGATCACCGGAACGGCCATGTGATTTTCTGCAAAATCAGCATAAATATTCAAGATCAGTTCAGCTTCATCAATGGCCTCTTGCTCTGTAGCATGTGCCGTATGACCTTCCTGCCATAGAAATTCTGAGGTTCGTAAGAACAGTCGGGTTCGCATCTCCCAGCGCACTACATTCGCCCATTGATTTATAAGTAGTGGAAGATCTCTGTAAGATTGTATCCATCTTCGGTAGGTATCCCAGATGATGGTTTCGGAAGTGGGCCTAACAATTAGCTCTTCTTCCAATTTGGCCTCAGGATCTACAATAATACCGCTCCCATCCTCTGCATTCTTTAATCGGTAATGGGTAACAACTGCACATTCCTTGGCAAAACCTTCTACATGGCTGGCTTCCTTACTGAAATAAGATTTAGGGATAAATATGGGAAAATAAGCGTTTTCATGGCCAGTTTCCTTAAACATCTTGTCTAAACCGGCTTGTATCTTCTCCCAGATAGCATAGCCATAAGGTTTGATGACCATACAGCCCCTAACACCTGAGTTTTCGGCCAAGTCTGCTTTTACAACCAGCTCGTTATACCATTTAGAATAATCCTCAGTTCGCGTCGTTAAATTTTTTCCCATCTAGTGTACTTTGGCACAAAACTTGCAACTTATGTCAAGAATAGTTGAGCAAAACTAACTATTTTTAATATGTTCAACAATATAAATTTATTCTCATGATACAATCCTTCCCCCACCCAAAAACCATGAAAATGATAACCTTGGGAGTACTAGCCACAATAGTGGTCTCCTGCGGTTCGTATCAACAAGCTTCTTACTACGATAATGATGGTGTGTATGCTTCCGGCGTAGAACAACCAACGGTATACAGGAACCAAAGAACTGTTCAGCAAAACAACCAAAGAGCTGTTCAGCAAACTCAAAAGATCAACGATGATGGGGTATATGGGGAATATTTTGGTCAGAAAGCTCAGGAAATAGACCAAATCATGGATAATGAGATCTTTACAGACGTTGATGATTACTACAGCGGGGTAGAGAATGACAGCCTAGACTTTGAAGGAGATACAAATTATTTTGATCAAAACAACACTTATGCCGGCAATGCCGGATGGGGTGAAAATCCAACCAGTGTAATTATCAATATTAATGACAACTGGGGTTATAACAACTGGGGCTGGGCAGATCCTTTCTGGGGCTACGGCGGCTGGAATAATCCATGGAGATGGAACCGATGGAACAACTGGGGCTGGGGCGGCTTTGGCTGGAACAACTGGGGCTATGGAGGCTTTGGTTGGAATAACTGGGGATGGGGCGGCTTTGGCTGGAATAACTGGGGATGGGGCGGAGCCTTTGCCTGGAATTACGGATGGGGTTGGAACAACTATGGCTGGGGAGGCTATTATGGAAACCCTTATTACGGATACAATAGATATGGACGTGGTTATAATAATTACGGCTACAACAATTCCCGAAGGGGCTATTATAACAGAAATTCTCTAGCATCAAATTCGCTAAGAGGAAGATCTAATGTGGGAACACCCAGAAGCACCAGTACTCGTTTACGAAACAATAGTGGAAGATCTAATATTTCTTCAAGGAACAGTGCTCGCAGTTCTTCTTCTTACAGAAATGGCACCACTGCCAGGCGTAGTGTGAGTGCAGATGCCATTAACAGAAACAGGAGTTATCGTTCTAGCAGAAGTACACGTACAAATCCAAATTATAACAGAAGTGCAATACAGAACAGATCTTATGGCAATTCATCGCCAGCGACCCGTTCAAATACCTATAGAAGAAATACTGGTAATGCAGTGCGCTCATCTGCCGCGAGCCGAAATTACCGATCTAATACCCCGAGATCATCAGGGTATTCCAGATCTTCATCGGCAACAAGAAGTTATAGAAGTTCAGGAAACGTAAGGAGTTCGGGCAGTTCAAGAAGCTCAGGCAACGTAAGAAGTTCTGGAAGCTCAAGAAGTTCCAGAAGTTCAGGAAGCGTAAGGAGTTCTTCGGGTAGTTCCAGGAGTTCAGGAAACGTAAGAAGTTCTGGTGGCAGCAGGTCATCTAGCGGAAGGTCATCTGGAGGAAGATCCTCAGGTGGAAGCCGGGGAAGAAATAATTAAAAATCCCTTTACATTCAACATTAAAATCGTAGGAAAATGAAAAGAATTATAACTTTCATCGTAGGACTGTCATGTCTGGCCGTATCTGCCCAGAACATAGACGACGTTTTAAGATACAGTCGTGAAAACCTTCAGGGAACAGCCCGATTCCAAGGAATGGGCGGTGCTTTTGGAGCTCTGGGAGGCGATATGTCTGCTCTAAATATCAATCCGGCAGGATCGGCCGTCTTTGCCAATAGCCTTTTTACAATTACAGGGGCAAATTATCATCAGAACAATGAATCTTCGTATTTCGGAACCCTGTCCACAGAAGAGCGTAATTCATTCGATCTCAATCAGGTTGGGGGCGTTTTCGTTTTTAATAGTAGAAATGCCAGTTCCCCATGGCAAAAAGTAGCCCTGGCCGTAAATTATGATATGGTCCAGAATTATGATAATGAAATATTTACCAATGGCAATAGTGATCAGGGCATAGATAATTACTTTCTCAATTTTGCACAAGGCGTTCCTTTTGGTCCGCTTTTGGTCCAGGACGGAGAGTTTATAGAGGAAGCATACCTGGACATTGGAAGCAATCTTGGTTTTAGGGAACAACAGGCCTTTTTAGGCTATTATGGCGGCATTATTGACCCAGTAGATGAAAATGACAATAACAAAGGAGTATTTCCAAAGAACCAATGGGTACAACAGCAAACTTACCCTTAATTTTGCAGGGCAATACCAACAGAATCTATACTTAGGAGCTTCTCTTAACTTTCACAATGTTTTATTCGATCAGTATACGGAGTTCACCGAAGGCGGCTATGATGCAAATTCGGAGATACAGTTTGTAAATTTTGACAATTACCTGCGTACCGAAGGTTCCGGATTTTCCTTTAACCTGGGAGCCATTGCTAAATTAAATGAGAATGTTCGTGTGGGTGGAAGTTATCAATCTCCTACCTGGTACCGACTATTAGATGATACCTCACAGCGTATCAATTCGGATCTGGCAGACTCTGAGATCGGATTTATAGATTTTAATGTAGTAAACCTGTTTGATGTATACCGTATTAAAACACCGGGGAAGGTGAACGCAAGTTTAGCTATCATCTTCGGACCTCAAGGTCTCTTGAGCTTTGACTACGGGTATCAGGATATGTCTGAGGCTGAATTACGTCCTACTTCAGATCCCAGTTTTAATGATGAGAACAGCTTTATTGCCTCTCAGCTTGGTGGAGTAGACACTTTTAGAATCGGAGGAGAATACAGGCTAGATAATGTAAGCCTAAGAGGCGGATATCGCTTCGAGGGAAGCCCTTATCAGGACGGTGTAACTATAGGGGACCTGGAAGCCATTTCTCTTGGTATAGGAGTTAATTTTGGAGGAAGCAGACTCGATCTGGCCTATAGTCGTTCAGAGCAAAGTGCTCGTCAGCAATTGTTTTCCACCGGTTTTCCAAGCACCGCGCTTGTGAATAATACCAATACAAATATAATCCTTGGGTATACCCTTAACTTATAAGGGATAGATAGATCAATTCAAAAGCCGGTTTATATACCGGCTTTTTTATTATCGTTTTAGTGAGAAATGGGTGCGAATGGTATTGGCCACTACGATGCCTTGTTCATCCCTGGCATAGTCTAATCGGAACCAATAATCAGAGGAAGGCATTGGCCTCCCATTAAAGGTGCCATCCCAACCAATGGTAGTTTCATCTAATTGCTTGATCAATTTACCATAGCGATCAAAAATAAAGACCACAGGATCTGTTAAGGTCTCAATACCCAGGATATTCCATGCATCGTGTATCCCATCTCCATTAGGAGTGAAAAATTTTGGATAGCCTACCACCAAAAATGGGATAGGATCTGTAAAACCACAACCGTTCTTATCATTAATGATCACCGTATTTTCTCCCGGAGGAATATCGTAAAAGATTGGTGAATCCTGAAAATCACCTCCATTGATAGCGTATTCGTAACTACCATTCCCAAGAACCACAATTTCTACATTGTTACTATCCGACAGGTCGTCCAGAATGATGACCTCATCTAAGACCGGGATCCCGTAGAAGGTAATAAGAATATCATCTGTGATGGTGGTAGCCAGGGTTGTTAGGATCTCTACAAAGTAGCGGCCAGAATTAGGACTTGTTACCGTTAACTCCGTTGCAGCAGGACCGGATGCCAGCACAGCATCTACAACACCATCATCTTCGTAATCCACACTCCAGGTTACATTCGCAATATCTGGTCCGGCAGGGGAATTCAGCGCAGTAAGTACAATATCTGGGTCGCCTTCACAAGCTACTATATCTAAACCGAGAAATTCATCTCTCAGGGTACAATCGAGTGCAGTATTTTGGTCCTGATCCACAGAATACCCAGTAAAGGTCAGTGAAAATGGTTCGGGATCGCCATCAAAATTAGTATTGAAATTATTGATCAGCAGGTAATATATCTCCCCTTCCTCCACGATAAGCCATTCATCATAAGTATTCTGACTCCCGGTTAAATTAGGAGCCCCTACCTGGCCATTTTCAGGATTTACCCCTATACCTGTAAAATCTGTATCGTTTACTTCATAATTACATCGAATAGGTTGTGCTGAGCCATTACTGATACTGCCGCAATCCACATCGGGACCGTACAAGGCAAAATCCCATTCAGCAGTTACACTGCCACTAGTTCCGGGTAAGGCTTCAATATCAAATCCTATTTCCCCACGGGTACCGGCACGAAATACGTACCATGAAGTATTATTTTCTATGTTGGCCGAACTCACACTACCCTTTTCAAGACAACCAGATTCACGGATCACATCCGGATCAAAATCATCAATATCTCCCCCTCCATCGGCAAAGGACATAATAGGAGCATCTGCACAAACTGGAATGGCACTTCTACAATCCGGAGAGTTCTGGGCGTATATGCCTATCATCCAAAAGAACAATATAGCTGTAAAGCACAGGTATTTCTGCATAGGGTTTGGGGCCATCAATAGACTGTTAAACAGTATGTATAACTGGTTGGCATTGGTTTTAGTATAACTACACCCCTTTTTTTGACCGTTAATCGATGAACGGATTCCCGGATTCGTAAATGAGCTATTTATCTTATAAGAGAAAAGTGATTATTGATGTATTTGGCCTCAACCCGCTGATCATTAGTATCCAGATAGGACACTTTAAACCAGTAGTCAGAGGCAGGTACCGGCGAGCCATTGTAAGTACCATCCCATCCCAGATAATCTTCCTCCATTACGATCAATAATTTTCCAAACCGATCATAAATCTGAACTACAGGTTCTTGAAGGGTTTCGATACCTATAACGTGCCAGAAATCGTTTGTTCCATCACCATTAGGTGTAAAAAAGGTTGAAAAGCCCACCACAATGATAGTTTCAGACACACTTCCGCAACCATTTAAGTCATTGATGGTTACCGTATGCATACCCGGACTCACCTCTGTAAATACAGAAGATGGTTGAAAAGGACCCACGTCTAGCTGATATTCGAAATTGCCGACCACCTCGTTTACGATCTCTATAGTATTAATAGTCTGTATGTCGTTTATTAGCACCTCAGAAATAACCGGAACTTCGGATACTACTACATTTACGGTCCTGCTTGCCGTACAATTCAGTCCTGAGGTAGTATTGGTAACTGTCAATGTATATTGTCCTGCCTGAGTAACCAGTATGCTTGGTGTTGTTTCACCTGAATCCCAAACATAGGTGTATTGCGCATTAGGAAAAAACTCACCAATGGGCTCTCCGGTGGTGTTTTCACAAATAAAGATCGCGTCATCGAAAGTTAGATCTGGTGTAATGACGCCTTCAAGGGAGAACTGTTCTGATGCATCAAAACATCTGGGATTCTCAAGACTTGAGACACGCACATAAATAACTTCGGTCCCCGAGGACACTGAATATTGTTTGGGCAGGGCATTAATGCCATTAGTAGCATCAGCCAGGCTGGAGTGATAGCTAACTACGTGAGTTGCCGGGTCCTGTACACCCAGCGCTTCCAGATCTTTTTGAGTGAGATCATAAATACCGCTTTCAACACATACGGCCTCATCCATAACAGGATCAGTAGTAGGTGCTATTGAAAACGCTACCTGCACTTCGCTGATTATATTAGGTGGTGCTGGCATGGCTACCTGTACTCTGTACATAGCGGAGGTAGTCAAAGATAATGTTGCTGCGGTTTCTCCCACTAACACCTGAAATCCACTGCCGGTATCACTATACCAGGTATATCCCAGAGCACCTGTGGTAGTTGCATCTAAAATTATGGTTTCATTATCGCAAGCGGCAATAGGGGCGCCCAGTAAATTATTCACAATGGAACAGTCGAGTGCATCATTAGGATTCGTTACAAAGATCTGTCCGGAAAATTGAATTGAAAAACCAGAATTGCTATTGCTAAAATTGTTGATCAGGAGATAATAATCCTCCCCGGGGGCCACTTGTATCCAATCTTCGTATTGTACATTGGTAGCATTTCCCGTAGGGTCTTCCCCTACACCCATATAAGTATCCTCATCACCATTGTCAAAAAAGTTACAACGGATAGGATCACCTAGTGCAGCACAATCTGAAGCTTTGTATAAAGCAAAATCCCAATCCTCAGAAGAATCAAAGCCAATGTTAAACCCAAGTTCTCCCGTAGCTCCTGTCCTAAAGCGATACCAGGCCGAATTAGATTCTATGTAACCGGTGATAGTAGGTTCCAGACATCCACTGTTGGGTGCATTGTTGAAGTCGTCTATACCATACCCCGATGTACCTCCGTTCACAGGCGTATTACTGCAAATAGGAATGGCATTAAGGCAATCATCTGCCACCTGAGCTGAAACTCCGGAGAGGGCCAACATCATAAATAAGCATAGAAAACCAACAGGTATTCTCATCAGATCGTACACCTTAACATGTTAAAAGTTAAAAATACACGACCAGCTTCCTTAACACTAATTTATGTTGTGTATGGCCCCAAACGGCACGTAAAGTGCCATTTTATGTATATCTTTGCCCTTTGTTTAAGCGAGTAGGAAATGAAAATAAAGAGTACTTTGAATGAACATTTTGAGGCATTAGGGGACGATCATGTATCTTCAGCCGAGGACACCCCCATGAGACCGGATGCCTTTGTCTTGACCAATGAAGAGAAAATTGAGCGAATTGAAGAGAGCGTTCGCGACATTATGCTTACCCTTGGTCTTGATCTGGATGATGACAGCCTCAACGGAACCCCAAAGCGGGTGGCGAAGATGTATGTCAATGAGATCTTTAACGGATTGCATCCTGATAAAAAACCCAAATCCTCCACCTTTAAGAATAAGTACAAGTATGGAGAAATGCTGGTAGAAAAGAACATTACGGTGTACTCTACCTGTGAACACCATATGCTTCCCATAGTAGGTAAAGCCCATATTGCTTATATTTCCAAAGGAACCGTCGTTGGACTTTCCAAAATGAACCGAATTGTAGATTATTTTGCAAAAAGGCCACAGGTACAGGAAAGAATGAATATTCAGATCGTACGTGAGCTACAAAAGGTTCTGGGAACTGAGGACGTTGCCTGCGTGATAGATGCCAAACATCTATGTGTAAATTCCAGAGGAATTCGAGATGTGGATAGCAGCACTGTTACCGCAGAATACGGTGGGCGTTTTAAAGAAGAAGGCGTTCGAAAGGAATTTTTGGAATACATTAATATGGAAACTAGTTTTTAAGCGATCTTAAACCCTAATGGCCCTCTACAAGAACCAAATTCTCAAAGTTTACAATTCACTCTCCGGAAAAAAAGAGGTCTTTAAACCTATCAATGAAGGACACGTAGGAATGTATGTTTGTGGCCCTACCGTGTATAGCAATGTGCATTTGGGAAACTGCCGCACTTTCATGTCTTTCGACATGATCTTTCGCTATCTGAAACATCTGGAATACAAGGTACGTTACGTGCGGAATATTACCGATGCAGGACATTTAGTTGATGATGCTGATGATGGAGAAGACAAGATAGCGCAAAAAGCCCGGCTAGAGCAGATAGAACCAATGGAAGTGGTACAACGCTACACCGTAGACTTTCATAATATCCTGCAAAAATTCAATTTTCTTTCCCCCAGCATTGAACCTACAGCTACCGGCCATATCATTGAACAGATAGAGATCATCAAAGACATTCTTGAGAAAGGATACGCTTATGAGATCAATGGTTCCGTCTACTTCAACGTTAAAAAATTCAACGAGAAGTATGAATACGGCAAATTGAGCGGTCGTAAGTTGGAAGATATGATTTCCAATACCCGTGAATTGACCGCGCAAGATGAAAAACAAAACCCTCAGGATTTTGCTCTCTGGAAGAAGGCGGAACCACAGCATATAATGCGGTGGCCATCCCCCTGGAGTGATGGATTTCCAGGTTGGCATCTGGAGTGTACAGCCATGAGTACAAAATATCTGGGAGAAACTTTTGATATTCACGGAGGTGGAATGGACCTTAAGTTCCCGCATCACGAATGTGAGATCGCCCAGTCTGAAGCTTCTTATGGTCATAGCCCGGTGAACTATTGGCTTCATGCCAATATGCTTACCATGAATGGAAAAAAAATGGCCAAGTCTACCGGAAATAATATACTGCCCAATGAGATCTTCTCCGGTGAGAACAACGTTCTCAGTAAACCTTTTTCCCCTTCCGTTGTACGATTCTTTATGATGCAGGCTCACTATACCAGTATTCTGGACCTAAGTGATGAAGCCCTGCTGGCATCAGAAAAAGGATATTTCAGGCTCATGGAGGCGTTAAAAGTATTGGATGGACTGGAAAAAAGTGCTTCCTCTACCATAGATATCAAAGCCTGGCAACAGCGTTGTTATGATGCCATGAATGATGATTTCAATACGCCCATTTTAATTGCCACACTTTTTGAAGGGGTGAAATACATCAACCTCGTAAAAGAAGGCAAAGAACATATTTCGGGGTATGATCATGAGCTACTTACTAAAAGTATGCACAATTTTGTTTTTGAGGTACTGGGCTTGGAATCACAAGATCAGGCAAATACCATATCGGACAAGCTTACCGGTGTAGTATCCTTATTGATACAGATGCGGAATGAGGCCCGAGCCGGTAAAGATTTTGCAACTTCCGATAAAATAAGGGATGAATTGGCTGCCATGGGTATCCAATTAAAAGATGGAAAAGAAGGAACTACCTTTAGCATTTCATGAAAAAAATTCTGATAGCTCCATTTGTATTTCTGGTAAGAGCCTATCAGCTGCTCATCTCACCCTATACCCCTTCTACCTGCAGATACTCCCCTACCTGTTCTCAATACACCCTGGAAGCCCTAAAAAAACATGGGGTATTCAAAGGAGGATGGCTCGCATTAAAACGTATTTTTAGTTGTCATCCCTGGGGAGGCAGTGGCTACGATCCTGTTCCTTAACATCTAATTTAACTTTCTATTTTTTAAAGATATATTGATAGAATAGGTTTCCCAATGGGCTTTTCCTCTCTATCTATTTATGTATCTTAGTCGCGCAAAAAACACCTTTATGTATTTATTAGGAATTACCTGGAATCCGACAGACACTTTGTTTAAAATAGGATTTCTTCAGATCAAGTATTACAACTTACTTTGGATCATAGCCTTTGCCTTGGGCTGGTTTATTATGAAACGAATATTCCTTAATGAAAAGAAGACCGTTGAAGATCTCGACTCCCTGTTTATTTATACTGTAGTAGCTACCATGTTGGGTGCACGCCTGGGGCATGTATTTTTCTATGACTGGGCCTACTATTCCAACCATATACTTGAAATATTACTCCCAATACGGGAACGAGCCGGCAGTACCTTGTTGGGATTTATCAACGGATATGAATTTACAGGTTTTACAGGCTTGGCAAGCCATGGAGCTGCCATTGGAATCATTATTGGCATGTATCTGTATACCAGAAAACATAAGGGTTTTAAGATGTTATGGACCCTGGACAGAGTGGTGATCCCCGTTGCCATAGGTGCTTTTTGCGTACGCCTGGGTAATTTTTTTAATTCAGAGATCAATGGGAAGATCGTTGATAAAGCATTTCTTTTTGCTACAAGATTTGTCAGGGATTCGGATGATATGCCAGCATCAGCCGCATTGCGTATTACCAAGGAAAGTACCGTTAACGCCGCCTATAAGGCGCTAGAAAACAAACCAGCATTTAAAGAGTACCTGGAGGCTATTCCCTACAGGCATCCTGCTCAATTATATGAAGGTGTTTGCTATATTTTTGTGTTCCTGATCCTGTATTTTTTGTATTGGAAAACCGATAAAAAGAACCAGCCCGGCTATCTGTTTGGCCTTTTTCTGGTCCTGCTATGGACCATCAGATTCTTTGTAGAGTATGTGAAAAAGAGTCAGGGTGGCTTCGAAGAATCATTGGGTATGTTATCAACAGGCCAATGGTTAAGTATACCGTTTATACTGGTAGGATTCTATTTTATGTTTAAACCTCAAAAGGCCTAAAACACAGCTTTAGATCCCTTATTATGAAGAGAATAATCTTATTTACAGGCTTGTGTCTTTCATTATGCCTGGGCTTTATATCGTGTAAGGAAGCCTCAAAAAAGATAGTCACCACGGCTCCCATTACCTTTACAAAAGAAGGAAGTCTCAGCGTATATAAGCAGGAAACGGATTCACTCTTGATCCAATTAGATATTGAGATCGCAGAAACAGCATACGAAACTCAAACTGGGTTGATGTACCGTAATTCCATGGAAGATGGGCAGGGGATGTTGTTTATTTTTCCGGAAATAGCCTACCACTCCTTCTATATGAAGAATACCAAATTTCCCTTGGATATTATTTATATAGACGAGCAATTAAAGGTGGCCAGTATTATTAAAAATGCGCAACCTTTAGATGAATCGAGCTTACCATCACAGGTACCGGTTAAATACGTTCTGGAGGTGAAAGCAGGGCTTAGTGATGTATGGGGAATTAATACAGGGGACCGGATCACTTTTCAAAAATCATAGCAAATTAAGGGCATAAAAAAACCCTATAGAATAGAATACCATTTCTATAGGGTTTGCTATTTTTTGAAACCAACTTTTAATTATCAATAATATCGGCAGTTGCCTTTATGTTCTCTTTTAATTTATCAGCAATATCCTGATTTCCGTCTTCATCATTAGGATAGATTTCTATTACGCCATCCTGGTTATTATCTGTCGCTAAACTCAAATCTATTTCGTTAAAGGAATTTAAGAATTGTGAGATGTCAAAGGTTACCGTAAAATTAACTGTTCCATCGATTACCTGCACTCCTGTACTACGACCTACGTCAAGATTTTCACTCGTATCATGCCAGAAAACAAATGGCGTACCATCTATGGTCCCTTCAATAAATATAGATTTATCGAATAGTTCGTCTGTAACCGGTAAATCTTCATCTTTGTGAAATTTGAATCTCAACTCCTTGTAAAGCCCGTCTGGCACAAAAGCTGTACCTATGGTTTGGGTAAGGGCGTCCGAACCATTTAACAAATCTACCTGATAAGGACCTCGAAATTGGATTTCATCGGTATCCAAATTACTGTTAGGATCATCATCATTTTTAAAAACAACATCGCGGATAGAAATTTTAAAATCGGTGAAAATAACATTTTCATTCCCCTTGCTTGTTGGCATAATAGACTTGCCGGTATTTCCAGTGTTATTTACAGCAGATAACTTAAGTTGAATTTTTCCCTCGCCAGAATCGTTGGAACAACTAAACATCACTATTGCAGTGGCAAACAAACACAATTTTTTTAATGATTTCATAATTTTTACTATAGGTTAATAAAAAAGATTTAAAGAAAATAAATAATTGAAACGTTGAAGTTTTCGATTACATATATAAAACAACCTTGCTTGAAGAATTCCTGATAGAAAGTAATTATTTAATTGAATATTCGATAAACTGCAAGGTGAATATGTCTCTAACAGAACGAATTATAAACCAATTTATTATCAGCCGATGCTATGAAGTCTTATAAGATTTTAAGAAAGTATTCTAAACTAAAACTGCCCCACAATGGGGGCAGTTTTTTACAAACATCGTTCTTTTGTTGAGGGGCAATCGAATTCGATGCCTGTAACCATTCTAATCCATAGCATTATTTAACTCTTCTCAAAAGTCAAGGTATCCGTACTGCCGTCTCCCCCGCTGATGTCGATAAGCTCGATACGTGTGGAGGACCGTGATACGATATCCCAGTCGTCTGACAATTCCTCGAAATTCGGTGGGGCCGAAAAAAAGATATTAAAATCTATATCATCGTTGCTGTTGTAATCATCATCGTCTGAGCTATCATCGCTGGTAACTGACCAATTTCCTGTTACGGTAGTACTTCCGTTATCGGCTACCAGGCTGCCATCTGCATTAAAGGTAAATGTGTATCCGGTAAAGTCATTCGTCTCGTCCGTTCCGGAATCTATAAAACTAGTTATAATCCAGGATCCGGAAACCGCCAGGTCTGTAACGACTTGTATTGAAACTGACGGATCTTGCATTGTATCATCATTGTTATCTGATGAACAGGAAGTTGCAACTAACCCAACTAGAAGTAATGTTAAAGTAACGATTGTATTTTTCATCTTAGTAATTTATTTAATTATAATTAGTGTACAGTTTTGAAGAGAATCCGGATTCCCGGTTAAAAAATCATGGATTCCCTTCTTAATATTATTTAGATTATGGATTGCAGTTACTTCTAAATTCTAACTCATCATCATTTTCCATGCGCAGATCTACTTGTCGCTCATTTCCTTCCTGTTCCAACTCATGTAACATCCAGTTTGCATTGAAATCTGAAAGGTCAGGTATGCTTATTATTACAGAGATATTGTTCCCGGAACCACTACTTTCCCATGTTCCGGTAAAGCTTTCAGTAGCGGTTTCAGCCGTAATGGAGCCGTCGGCCGAAAAGGTAAATGTATAGCCTACATATTGGTCCGTGAGATCCATATCATTCCGTTCCAGATCTTTTACATACCATCCTTCACAAGCCGTAATAAAATCGGAAAGTCCTTCGGTACTACAGTTATCGCAATCATCGTCATTATAGTCATAATCGTCATCCTCATCACAATCATCTTTTACTTCATCAATTATTTCCTCCAACGCATCCAAATTAGGGATAGAAACCTCAGTACCATCCGCAAGGATCACTGTTATAGGAAAATTGATGTTAACGATGTCTTCATCCTCCAGATCGTCAAGGAAGTTGTATAATTCCTCATCTGTAGTGAAGGTGATCGTATCGATCAATTCATTGTTTGAGTTGAATACAGAAGCAGTTATGGGGTATTCAAGGTCCAGGCATTCTATATCATCATCATATTCGTTCTCTCCCTCACAATCATCGGCAAAATCTTCAAATTCCTCTATGGAATTGATTTCCTGCTCACTGAAATCACTTAAAACTATAATTATAGGAAATTCGATCTCAATCGTATCCTCGTCATCATCAAATTCATCTAAGATATCCTCTACGGTATCCAGATCCTCTTCTGAAGTTACAGTAATCTCCCATCCATTAACGAAAACTGTAAAGGGAAATCCCAGGGAAAAACAATTGGCGTTATCTACAATATTATCGTTAGAACCATCATTCATGGCGGTTCTTAGTAATAAATTAGCCACTGTGGAATTGGCCTTGAGAGTTTCACTCGCGGGACCTTCAATCAAAATTGCTTCTTCCTTTCTACATGAGATAAGGGATAAAGAAGCAAGCATTAATACGGTAATGAATTTCATCGTGTTTTGCATAGCATACTAAAATTTTAATTATACTGTTTACTAATAAAACAACTGAAACCTGTTTTCTCCTGAAAAAAATTGTAAAAACATTTATGTATACTTTTAACTGTAAATATTAATCATTGGCTAAAGAACTGTACAACGATATCTGTAAGGAAGATATTTTTAAAAGTGTATACAATAAATACGCTCAGGAATTGAATGATTATTTGTATTACAAATATGGCGAACAATGCAGCCCCAATGACAAGACCCAGGAAGCCTTTATTAAATTATGGGAAAATTGTAAGAAGGTTGTGCTGAGCAAAGCCCGGGGCTTTTTATATACTGTTGCGAATAATATGGTGTTCAATGATTTTAAACACCAAAAAGTTGTCTTGCGTTACAAGCAGGAGAAACCTAAAGGGCACACCAATGAAAATCCCGAATTTTTAATGGAAAAAGAACAGTACTTATTAAAGTACCAAAAAGCACTTTCCAAACTTTCTGAGGAACAACGGGTAGCCTTTATGCTGAATAAGGTAGAGGGTAAGAAACACCAGGAAATAGCAGAGATGCTAGGAGTTACCAGGAAGGTGGTAGAGTATCGCATATACTCTGCTTTTACCCTGTTAAAAACAGAATTAGAAAATTTTAAAATTTAAATTTCAGGAAAAACGAAGTCTTAGTTGTTATATAGGTAGATAGTCTCCTAATGGAAAAAGAGTACTTGTTAAAAAAATGGCTGAATGGCACCTTATCTGAGGAAGAAACTTCTGCGTTTCAAGAATTGGATGACTATACCTTGTTTAAAACTATTGTGGAGGATGCGGCCCATTTTAAAGCTAGCTCGTTTTCCTCTGCAACCGATTACAAACTACTTCAGCAGAAACTTCCCAAAAAGAAAACGAACCGTTCTATTGTACGGCAGATCCCATGGTATGCAAAGATTGCCAGTGTGCTTGTTATTGGTATTTCGGTGTATTTCATGTTCTTCTTGAATGCAGCTACGACTATTGAAACGGCGGTAGGTGAAAAAATAACTATTGTATTACCCGATGCCTCCACCGTTAATTTGAATGCCGCTTCCGAGATAAGTTATGTTAAAAAGGAATGGGATAACAAACGTCTAATAAAACTCTTTGGAGAAGCCTTTTTTGATGTGGCCAATGGGTCGGTTTTTGAGGTAGTAACATCGGAAGGAACTATTACTGTCTTAGGTACCGAGTTTAATGTAAAACAAAGAGAAACCACCCTAGAGGTTGCATGTTTTGAAGGAAAGGTGCGTGTAGATGTGGGAGGAGTCTCGGAAATCCTCGAAGTGGGTGACCAACTGTTCTTGCGCAAGGGCAAAATCCGGCTACTAAGAACGCAAGAGGAATTACCGTCCTGGACCAAGAACGTCAGTTCTTTTGAACGGGAGCCTTTTGAGGAAGTACTAAAAGAACTGGAACGGCACTTCAAGATACAGGTCAAATATGAAATCAAGGGACAAAAGGAGACTCTTTTTACTGGAGGATTCGAACATGACAATTTGG
>NZ_CAMYKH010000027.1:0-16058 GCF_947258935.1 uncultured Muriicola sp. | reverse complement strand
CTGAGTCATCGTGAAAAGTAATCTCCGGAAATTCCTACTTCTCCTGGTCGCTATAAGCTCTTTTTCGGCTTTTACCCAGGAAACTAAGGAACCCCGGCCACTGATCAATATACTTGAGGAGGTTAGTGACAACTACGGATATCGCTTTAACTATGCGATTTCTACTATTCAAAACATTGTATTGACTCCACCAGATAAGCAGTTGTCTATCGAAGAAGTGCTCCACTATCTTTCAGAAAAAACAGGCCTTGCATATTCCATACTTCCAAACAAATTCATTACCATAAAAAAAGCACATATCTTCCTTTGTGGTTATCTAAAAGATAAGGATACGCAAAAAAGTCTTCCTTTCGCCACTATCAGGAGCAATCGTTCTTCAACGATATCAGATGAAAATGGTTATTTTGAAATTTCGGTACAGGGAATATCGGATTTGCTTACAATTCGTTATTTGGGATATAAGAACCTTCAACGCCAGGCCAGATTTTTTACCTCCGGAAACTGTGCCGATATCTACCTGGTGGCCCAACAACAGCAACTCCCTGAAATTGTTTTATACGACTACCTTATCCGGGGGATCGACCAGCTGAATAATGGCTCTTACCAAATCGATTTCAGCAGGTTCAGCATTCTTCCTGGTCTCACAGAAACAGATGTCTTACAATCAGTACAGGCCCTTCCAGGCATACAAAGTATTAATGAAACGGTGTCCGATATTAATATTAGAGGTGGCACCAATGATCAGAATCTCCTGCTTTGGGATGATATTAAAATGTATCAGTCCGGTCATTTTTTTGGTCTTATTTCTATGTTCAACCCCATGATCACAAAAAATGTATCGCTGCGCAAGAACGGCACCCCAGCTTCCTATACAGATGGAGTGTCTGGTACCATAGCCATGGAAACAGACGAGGCTCTTACTGAACAACCAACAGGATCATTAGGCGTTAACTTTATTGACTTCAGTGGTTTCCTGGATACGCCTATAGGCAAGCGCTCATCTCTTCAGCTGGCCGCACGTAAGGCCATCAGTGATTTTGTTGAAACTCCCACCTATTCTGAGTATTTTTCAAGGATCTCACAAGACACAGAAGTAGAAACCAATGCCGCCAATATTATCAATTCGGACCAAACATTCGATTTTTACGACGCCTCCTTGCGGTGGCTATGGCATCCTTCAGATAAAGATCAGGTCAGAGTTAATTTTATCCATGCTAGCAATACCTTGCAGTTTAATGAAAACAGTACGGTGAACAGTGCAGATGTGAGAAGGGAAAGTAGCCTGACACAGAATACCATGGGAGCAGGATTAAAGTACCGCAGAAACTGGAACCAAACTTTTAACACAACCATACACCTTTACAATACTGATTATGAGCTCAGGGCTATCAATGCCAATATCCAGAATGATCAAAGGTTTTTACAAGAAAACAAGGTGTCTGAGACCGGCGCAAGATTCACAGCCGGTTATACAATTAATGATTGGCTTCACTGGACCAATGGATATCAGTTTATAGAGACTAAGGTCACTAACCTGGATGACGTTGACAATCCTATTTTTATCAGACTCAACGGGGATGTGCTACGCATTCATAGCGGATTTACGGAATTGGGTTATTCCTCCAAAAACCGTTCAACAAACGCCAATTTAGGGCTCAGAACGAATTACCTCGATAAATTCGGGCGTTGGTTATGGGAACCGCGCCTAAGTTTAAACCACCGCTTTCTTAAGTGGATGACACTGCAAATTTTAGGAGAATATAAACATCAGAATACATCACAGATCATCAATTTTCAAAATGATTTCCTGGGCGTAGAGAAACGGAGGTGGCAATTGTCTAATGATGCTGACGTTCCCGTCATTGAAGGAAAGCAGGCTTCTGTAGGTCTGAGTTTTAACAAAAAAGGATGGCTGCTTAATGCCGTAGGATATATGAAAGAAGTGGAAGGAATCACGGCACAAAGTCAGGGATTTCAGAACCAGTATGAATTTCAAAAAGCTGTAGGAAGTTATAAGGCCAGCGGTATTGATCTTCTGATAAGGAAACAGTTTAAAGGAACCAGTACCTGGCTGAGTTATTCTTATTTAAATGCCGATTATACTTTTGATACATTTTCTGAAGTATCCTTTCCGAGTAATTACGATATTACTCATGCCGTTACCTTGGGTGCCAGTTATGAACTAGGTCAGGTAAAAATTGCAGCCGGATGGAACTGGCATAGTGGTCGCCCTGCAACGGCAACAGATGCTACCAACCCCGTTGTAAATAATCAGGTGAATTTCGGGCCCAGCAACTCAGATCGTTTACCAGATTATATGAGGGTTGATCTGTCTGCCATATATCAATTCTCTATAAGCCATCAATCAAAAGCCCAATTGGGATTTTCTATTTGGAACCTGCTAGATCGTGAAAATTATATCAATAATTATTACAGACCTGAAACAACAGGAGGCGTTAGGGAATTTCTCCAGCCTTCCCTGGGGATTACGCCAAATGTTGTCCTCAGGGCATTTTTTTAGTCCAGTTCTGAGTATTTAATAATATTTCTAGGAACATCCATTGTTACACTACAAAAAATCATGTGAGATACGAAGTTTATATTTGTTTTTTACATACGTTATAGACTGAAATTTATCTTATGCCACACTGGGCAATTTTTACAGAAACCTCCACGCCGGTAAGAGAACTCCTAAACTTCTTACTAAACGGACCCTATCCTGATGGGTTTGAAGCCCTGCATTCAATGAAAGGGGTACTTTTTTCCACTACTGAGATCGCCTGGTTTATAGAAGAAGAACTGCGTCATGATCGCAAGATCCTGAGTAAAAATAGCCACCAAAGTCTTCAGAGCATGTCTAGTGGTGAACGAAAAAAAGCCTTGTTCTCCCATCTATTATCGCAACAGCCAGATTATATGATACTAGACAATGCCTTTGACAATCTGGATGTCCCAACCAGGGAGTATTTTACGGAAACTATTCATAGGCTGAAAAGTTCAATGAGCATTATACAAGTGCTGAGTCGCAAGTCGGATCTGCTTCCGTTTATTGATCGCTATGCCACCTGGCATCAGGATCAACTAAGCTGGTATGATAAGATTCCCGCCACAGCGGATCTATCTGTAAAAGAAAATAAATATTTTAATCAACCACTTCCTTCCCCATTAGAACGAGTGGCCTATCAACAAAAAATACTAATTGAATTGAGAAATGTCTCTGTTTCTTATGGAAACAAGCCCATTTTGGATAAGATAAACTGGAAAATAAAACCAGGTGAATTCTGGGAGTTAAAAGGAGCCAATGGCAGTGGAAAAACTACCCTGCTTTCACTCATCACCGGGGATAATCCCAAGGGATACGGGCAAGAATTATATCTTTTTGGAAATATAAAAGGAAGTGGAGAAAGTGTGTGGGATATTAAAAAACAAATTGGGTACATTACTCCGGCACTCACAGACAGGTTCAGGGGATACCATACTATAGAGAATATGCTGATCTCAGGCTTGGTAGACTCTATTGGACTGTATATACAACCCACGGATGAGCAAAAGAAACTAGCTGTTTCCTGGTTGTCATTACTAGGGTTGGCAGAGCAAAGAGATACCTACTTCCATGACCTTGGAAAAGGACAACAACGCCTTATTATGTGTGCCCGGGCCATGATCAAACAACCTCTATTGCTTATCCTTGACGAACCCACTTCCGATCTGGATGACAATGCTGCAGAAATGGTAATCCAGTTGGTCAACAAACTTGGTAAAGAGAGTGATACAGCCATCGTTTTTGTCTCACATAGGGAAGAACCCGGATTGAAGCCAAAAAGTATACTGAAGTTAAGCGCTTCCTTACATGGTTCTGTAGGAAATATTTTGAA
Source organism: uncultured Muriicola sp. (assembly GCF_947258935.1). Lineage (GTDB taxonomy): Bacteria > Bacteroidota > Bacteroidia > Flavobacteriales > Flavobacteriaceae > Muriicola. Next base: position 12,183 of record NZ_CAMYKH010000027.1, on the reverse strand, counting down.
GTGATCTTCTGATTTATTACTTTAAAGAAAAATTGCTTCCTAATGCCTTATACAATAGAACATAGAGTGCTTCCTGAGTATTTGGAGGTACACATCGAGGCAACTATTGTTCCCGGTAAAGAAGCACAGGAAGCCATAGAACGCTGGTTTAAAATCGCAGAATTGTGTAAAATTGAAAAGCGAAACTTAATTCTCGCATTTATGGACCTTCAGGGCCAGCATACTACTGATTCGAAGTTTAAATTGGTAGATACAGCCTCCACCTTAGGTTGGCTTCCAAATTATAAATTATCAATGGTTGTCAAAAACGAAAAGCAGCAACATCATCTTTCGTTTACTGAGACCGCCATGAATACCCTGGGATTTGAAATGAAGATTTTCAAAAATAAGCGTGATGCCAAAAAATGGCTGTTCACTGAATGAAAAATAGGATAGAACACGAAGTGTATGAGCAATACCTGGAAGTGCGGATGTACGGCAAGGTAGACCCGGCTTTGGAGAAGAACGAATCTATTTCCAGATGGTCAAAGATTGCAGCGCTTTGCAAACAAGAAAATCGGAATAAAGCGCTGGTTGTTTCCTATTTCAAAGGTGTATACAGAATGGACACTTCTTTTAATCTGGTAGAGAATGCCAATAATTTGGGTTGGGATTTCGACTATAAGCTAGCCTTGGTAGCGCCCGATGAAGAGCGGTTTATGCGCCTTAGATTTATAGAAAATGCGATGATACAATACGGCTATGATATGAAGCTCTTCCGAAGTAAAAAGGAGGCTAAAAAATGGCTTTTACCCTAGACAATACAATAAAAAAACCGCCCAAAATGGGCGGTTTTTTTATTTTAATAGCTATTAGCTATTAGGTTTCGTCTTCTTTTCCTTCAAGGTATCGTACATCACAGGTGTAGCGATAAACAAGGAAGAATAGGTACCTACAATGATCCCAATGATCATTGCAAACATAAATCCTCTCAAGGTTTCTCCACCAAAAATAAAGATAGCAAGCAATACTACCAGCGTAGTTAAGGAGGTGTTCAAGGTTCTGCTCAAGGTACTGTTCAATGCCATGTTTGTATTGATGCCATAGTTAAACCCTTTTTCGTTTACAATTTCACGTATCCTATCAAATACTACAACAGTATCATTCAGGGAATACCCTATTACTGTCAGTATTGCCGCAATAAAAGCCTGGTCTATCTCCATACTGAAAGGCATGTATGGGCTGAAAAAAGAGAATACTCCCAGTACTACTACTATATCATGGAAAACAGCTACCACTGCTCCCAGCGAGAATTGCCACTTTCTAAATCGCAAGAGGATGTAAAGGAATACAACTGCCAGGGAACCGAAAATAGCCCATACTGCATTCTTTTTGATATCATCTGCAATGGTAGGACCAACCTTTCTATACTTCATGACTCCTATATCTTCATTGGTACCTCCTGGGATAAAATCTTCATAGGTAGTGCCGTCTGGCAAATATTTTAGTAAGGAAGTATGTAAGATACTAAGGATCTCGTCATCTACTTCTGTACCCTGTACATCTACTTTGTATTTTGTGGTCACCATGATCTGGTTGGCATCCCCAAAGGTCTTTGCACTTGCACTCCCTAAAGTTGCGGTTAGTTCGTTCGTGATCTCTGTAGGGCTCACCGGGTCAACAAAGCGGATCTGGTAATTTCTTCCCCCAACGAAATCGACTCCCTGATCTAGTCCGCGAGTAGTAAGCGAGAATATACTGGCGATAATAACGATCCCAGAAATGATATAGGAAAACTTTCGTTTTTTAAGAAAGTCGATGTTTACATTATTGAACAGGTTCTTGGTGATGAAAGTGGAAAAGGTAAGCGATCTTCCTTTCCCCGAAATATACCAGTCTACCAATAATCTGGTAATAAAAATAGCGGTAAACAAAGAAGTTAGGATACCTATGATCAAGGTGGTTGCAAATCCTTTGATAGGTCCCGATCCAAAAACAAGAAGGATCAATGCTGTTAGTCCTGTGGTAATATTCGCATCAAGGATAGAAGACAAGGCATTATTAAAACCATCATTTATGGCCTGCCCTTTTCCTTTACCTTTTTGTAACTCTTCTTTGATCCTCTCAAAAATAAGTACGTTGGCATCTACAGACATCCCAATGGTTAAAACGATACCAGCAATACCGGGTAAGGTAAGTACTGCTCCTAAACTTGCCAAAACGCCAAAGATCAAAACGATGTTGAAACTCAATGCTAAATCAGCAAAAATACCTGCTTTTCCATAGTAAAAGATCATCCAGATCAACACGAAGACCATGGCAATCATAAAAGAGGTAAACCCACTGTCTATAGCCTCCTGGCCCAAGGAAGGTCCTACAACAAAGGAATCGATAATATCTGCAGACGCCGGTAATTTACCTGCTCTAAGTACATTCGCGATATCCTTGGTCTCGTTTACGGTAAAAGTTCCTGTAATCTCTGAACTTCCTCCCGATATACCTCCTACCTGAGAAACCCCAGGTGCGGTATACACTTTATTGTCTAGTACAATAGCGATCCCTGTATTATTAAGGTTGGCTTCACTCGTTAGCTTTTCCCACTCCTTGGCACCACGGACGTTCATATCCATTCCTACAGCGGGCCTGTTGAACTGGTCGAACTGATCCCTGGCATCACTTACTACATCACCACTAATACGTGGCAAGGCATCTCTATTAGATTTTAAAGCAAACAAACCGGCTACCTCTGAATCTTGAGAGGGCCGTTCCCATAGGAATTTAGTGAATTGAACTTCTGCCGGTAATAACCTTCGGATCTCAGGCATCCTTAACCATGATCCTATCTCGGCAGTATCTTTTATTGCTGCGATCGCTATGGCATAACCGGGACCATTTAATTGTAATTTTTCAAAAAGTGGATTTCTCTCAGCAGTAAGGTCGAGCGAATCCTGAGCTACATCAGATAATAAAGAATCTATCTCTGTAGCTTCTTTAACTTCCTCCTGGGATGTAACTTCCACCATGGTCTTTAAGCGATCATTGGCCTGAATAAAGAAGTTGATCAGACTTTGATTGCCTGGCTCGTAGGTCTCCCAGAATTCGAGTTGTGCAGTACTGGAAAGAAGATCTTGCGCTCTGGCTATATCTCTTGCTCCGGGTAATTCAACAAGGATACGCCCTGAGGTCCCTTCCCGTTGAATGTTGGGTTGTGTTACTCCAAAACCATCGATCCGTTCGCGAAGTACTTCAAATGCTGACACTATAGATTCATCGATCTTTCTTCTGATGATAGGTCTTACCTGATCATCTGTCATTTGGAAATTGATCTCATCGCTCAGCCCTTTATTGGCAAAAATATCGGGAGCAGCAAGTTTTGTATCCCCTTTAATATTGTCGAAGGCATCAAAGAACAAATCGATGTAAGTATCATCACTGTCTTTAGAAGCCTCATCTGCGTCTGCAAGTGCCTTATTGAAAACAGGATTCTTCGTATTATCTGCAAGTCCTTTTAAGATATCCTTTACGGAGATCTGTAGGGTTACATTGATCCCTCCTTTAAGGTCGAGTCCCTTGTTAAGCTCTTTCTTTTTTGCTTCTTCGTAGGTAGTAAAGCCTAATACCGTATTGTCTCCAATAGAATCGAGATAGCTGGCTTCCATGGCCTCGCGCTCTGCGACGTAATTTTCAACGGTAGACGGGATTTTTGCGGAAGCATATGTCTCAGCTTCGTCTTCAACTTTACTGGTAATGAAGGTGTAAGAGAGTTGATAAATACTTACAAGCCCGAACAAGAAAGCAAAAAGCTTAATCAGTCCTTTATTCTGCATCTGTGTTTTGAATTAATTGATGGTATCCGTAAATAGCGTGCAAATATATCATTTCCAACAGGAACTGACAATTTATTTACCGGATTTATGGCGCTATAAATGCTGCTTTTCAACAGCGCAATTCTTGGCAGTAAAGGTCTAAAAAAAGGCGCTCCGAAAGGAACGCCTTGTGTTTTGTCAAGATTTCAACACTTATACATCTAATAAGTCGTTGGTCTTCCGTACCCCTTCCGCACTCTCCTGCATTTTTGCTTTCTCTGCCTTATCGAGCTCCATTTTTACAATTTTTTCGATCCCATTCCTTCCTAAAATAACAGGTACACCAATACAAATGTCTTTTAAATCATATTCGCCGTCCAGAAAAACAGAGCAGGGAAATAGTTTTTTCTGATCACAGGCAATGGCCTGTACAAGACCGGAAACAGCGGCTCCGGGAGCATACCAGGCGCTAGTTCCCAATAATTTTGTCAATGTGGCCCCTCCTACTTTGGTGTCTTCCACCACTTGTGCCATACGATCTGCTGATAGAAATTCTGACACTTTTACGCTATTTCTTGTAGCATGTCTGCCAAGTGGTACCATTCCTGTATCACTGTGACCGCCAATAACCATTCCATCTACATCAGAAATAGGAGCACCCAAGGCCTCAGCCAGGCGATATTTAAATCGAGCACTGTCTAGAGCACCTCCCATCCCAATGATCCGATTCTTAGGCAGGCCTGTCACCTTGTGGACCAAATAGGTCATCGTATCCATAGGATTACTAACCACTATTAAAATTACATTAGGTGAATGTTTAATAAGACTGGTAGATACTGTATTTACAATTCCTGCATTGATACCGATTAGTTCTTCTCTTGTCATACCCGGTTTTCTCGGTATTCCTGAGGTGATCACAGCAATATCGCTATTGGCTGTCTTAGAATAATCGCCTGTAGTTCCTGTGATCTTGGTATCAAAACCATTCAATGAGGCCGTCTGCATAAGGTCCATCGCCTTCCCTTCTGCATATCCCTCTTTAATATCTAACAAGACCACTTCTGAAGCAAAATCCTTAATGGCAATGTATTCTGCACAACTTGCCCCTACGGCACCAGCTCCCACTACTGTAATTTTCATAATTCTATTATTTTATATTGTATTAATAAGCCCGAAACAATGCTTTCAGAAGACAATTATTTTCAGGCAATTTTCTAGTTTTTCCCTTCAATTTAGGGCGAATCAAAAATAGGGAAATTTAACATAATTCTCAGGAAGAGTCCACAGAATATTTAATTAGGTCCAAAGCCAGCAAGTGCAATTCTATGGGCTTTCCTATAACGATTAGATGACGTTCGTCGAAAAAAATGCTATTCATAGTGCTGTTCATCGATAATTGGCAATAGATAGGAAGTTGAGGTCGTTAGGAATTTAACATAGATCCCAAATCTAAAAAACCTACATTTTGAAAAAGCTAGCATCCCTCATGGCTATCATTGCCATTATCCTGGCGAGTAACTGTTCAAGAGTACCAGAAAATAATGACCCCATCATTGGCATCTGGGCCAAAACAGCTATCACCAATACATCAGAAACTGAACGTCAAAACAATAGACAGGAATGGATCTTCAATGATGTGTTCCTTGGAAGGTACCATTCATATAATGGAAATACCCTTGATGTAAAGACCGATTTTAGCTGGACGGTAGATGATGGTGTTTACACCATCTCATATCCCGGTACTGATATGCCCAGCGATCAGGTAAGTTTAAAACAATCTGAAGAAGGTAAGATCCTGGAAGACACCCAGGGCAATATACTGGCTCACAGAGAATAATATTTCCCCTGCTTTTTTCCTAATAATTGCAAAACAGCCTTCCATTGGAAGGCTGTTTTTATTTAAGTGGTTAGTTGGATAGTCTTATTATCTGAACCCTACGCTAAGACCTACAGAAAGGTTATTAAATTCTGCTATGGTATAATCTGCATGAAGGCGGAAGAATCCCAATTTAAGTTTGGTACCTATGTTAGCGGTAACGCCACTGGCATCTTTAGTAAGTGTAAATGGATCTACATAGGTGTTTTGAAAAGGTCCTGACTGAACAGTATACGTTCCAAGGACTGCTGTTTCCGATTTACCGGACATATATCCCAAACTCCCATAAAAGTTAATAATAGGCAGCTTGGTAGATACTACGGCCTGAAAAACCCAGGTATTGATCTTGGCATCGATCGATTGATCGGATCCTGCAATAATATTGGTATCTGTAAAATCATAGGTGCCATTTATATGGGTATATCCAATAACTCCGGATATAGCAATGGGTAATACCTTATCTGCCGGCAGATGTTTTGTAAATTCATGTTGTATGCCAATTCCATACAGACTTATAGATACATCATCCGTTTTGATCTTTGGAAGGAAACGCGCTTTTAATTCGGTACCTTTTATTAATCCTACACTACCTTGTAAATACCCAGATGGGATAAAATTTATTCCCTCAGAAGCCAATCCGGAGGGAAGATCAAATTCTTCCCTGGAAGTTATTCCCGGCGCAATTTCGGCCTCTACAAAGACCCGGACACCTTCAATATCACCCAGAGCCGAGGATACCGTTTTAGAGGGACTTCCGTCTACAAACTGAAGATTTTGATAGTCGGCCGTATTCAAAACAAAGGTCTTTTTGTCCTCCTTGTTCTTAAAGCCGGTAATATTCCCAATAATAGAGACCTCAAAGCCTCCCAATGGTTTTGCATCTCCGGTATTGAACCAGGAGCCCGAAATACTGTATATAGCACCTTCGGAGACAGGAGCCAGATAGTCGTTCATAAAGGTTTCTGCATCGTCTAAACCGGCTGCAAATATATCATTAGCATTACCTTGTGCTTGTGTAGCTAAGACACAAAACATCATCATAGCAAAAAGTAGATTTTTCATATCGTTATAATTTTGTGTAAAACTAAAAAACTCGCACCGGGGGTGCGAGTTTTTGTTGTGTAACGGCCTTTTTTATGCATCAATGTTCGCATACACCGCATTTTTCTCTATAAACTCCCTTCTCGGTGGCACCTCATCACCCATCAACATGGAGAAAATTCTATCAGTTTCTGAAGCATTATCTATAGTCACCTGCCGCAGCGTTCTGAATCCCGGATTCATTGTAGTGTCCCACAATTGTTCGGCATTCATTTCTCCCAAACCTTTGTATCGCTGAATGCTTACACCCCCTTTAAAAGAGTCGGCAATGGTATCGCGTTCCTTGTCATTCCAGGCATAATTCTTTTTGTTACCCTTTTTCACTAAATACAATGGCGGCGTGGCAATATACACATGGCCTGCTTCTATCAGTTCGCGCATATACCTGAAGAAAAAGGTAAGGATCAGCGTTTCAATATGGCTGCCATCCACATCTGCATCACACATAATGATGACTTTGTGATAGCGTAATTTTTCTAAATTGAGTGCCTTACTGTCCTCCTCGGTTCCAATAGTTACCCCGAGGGCCGTATAAATGTTCTTGATCTCTTCATTTTCGAAGACCTTATGTTGCATAGCCTTCTCTACATTAAGTATCTTTCCTCTCAAGGGTAAAATAGCTTGAAAATTTCTGTCTCTTCCCTGTTTGGCCGTGCCTCCCGCAGAATCTCCCTCCACAAGGAATACTTCACATAGAGCAGGATCTTGTTCTGAACAATCGGATAGTTTTCCTGGGAGTCCACCGCCACTCATAACATTTTTCCGCTGCACCATTTCACGAGCTTTGCTAGCTGCGTGCCGTGCCTGCGCTGCCAGGATCACCTTTTGTACAATGATCTTCGCATCGTCCGGATGTTCTTCCAGATAATTGGTAAGCATTTCGGAAACAGCCTGACTAACCGCTGCCGATACTTCCCTGTTACCCAGTTTTGTTTTGGTCTGCCCTTCGAACTGAGGTTCCTGTACTTTTACAGATATAATAGCCGTAAGTCCTTCCCGGAAATCATCTCCCTGGATCTCGAATTTCAGTTTGTCGAGCATGCCGGAGGCATCCGCATACTTCTTCAACGTAGTAGTTAATCCTCTTCTAAATCCGGATAGATGGGTTCCCCCTTCATGTGTATTGATATTGTTAACATAGGAATGGAGGTTTTCTGTATAGCCGGTATTATAGACCATAGCTACCTCAACCGGGATATCATTCTTTTCCCCCTCCATGGCAATGATGTTCCTGATCAGGGATTCTCTGTTACCATCAAGGAATTTTATAAATTCCTTTAGTCCTTCGTCTGAATGGAACACATCGGAAACAAATTCGCCATCTTTATCCTTTTCCCTTTTGTCTGTAATGGTGATAGTGATCCCCTTATTAAGGAATGACAGTTCGCGCATCCTGTTGGAAAGGGTTTCGTAGCTAAATTCTATGGTTTGATTAAAGATATTCTCATCCGGATGGAAAGTGATCAGGGTACCTCTCTCTGAAGTGGTACCTACACTTTTAACAGGATACATTGCTTTACCGCGCTCGTACTCCTGCTCCCAGATTTTACCATCTCTATAAACCGTTGCCTTTAAAGTATTTGAAAGGGCATTTACTACAGAAACACCTACCCCGTGAAGACCACCGGAAACTTTGTAAGAATCCTTATCAAATTTCCCCCCGGCGCCAATCTTGGTCATTACCACCTGAAGAGCGGAAACCCCTTCTTTTTTATGCAGATCTACAGGAATACCCCGGCCGTTATCCTTTACAGATACGGTATTATCTTCATTTATGATCACACTAATGGTATCACAATAACCACCCATGGCCTCATCAATGGAGTTATCTACTACCTCGTAAACCAGGTGGTGTAACCCTCTTACCCCAACATCACCAATGTACATGGAGGGACGCATCCTAACATGCTCAATTCCTTCCAGGGCCTGAATACTATCAGCCGAATAATCGTTCTTCTTCTTATCTTCGCTCATATAACCTTTTAAGTTGTTCTGTTTGAAATTTTGATCGGAATACCCTCCACTTCGGCTATGCACAAAAAACCATCTAAAAGGTTAAAAATCAGATAGGTTTATCATCCTAATAACCCTGAGGACAGCCTTGTAAAAAGTAATCTCACAAATATAAGCAATAGCCCATGAAATATGGGGGTTGCAGCAAATGGAAGCGGTGAAGTTATCAACAATTTAACAACAATTTTTGATGATTTTCCAGGATTGCGGGTTTTCTGTTAATTCCATGACATTTGTTAGCTTTTATGAAAGCAAAGAGGCCTAATTTTACACTCAAATTAAAATTATCTGATCATTATGGCTGATTCCAGAGCAGTATCCTTAAAATTGATGTCTCATATCCAAAAGGTAGTTGACATTCAAAGCAGAATAATCTACTTTTTGTTAAGTCTTATTTTTGCTTTTGCCGTTACCTACTTTATTAATGAACCCGGATTAGACCAGGCTCAGATCTATGTTTTATTTCTATTATTTTTAGCAATTAGTCTGTGGGTAACAGAAGCCATTCCACCATTTGCGGTTGGATTAATGATCTTCGGATTTCTCATTTTCTCTATGAACAGCTACTATTCGCAAATAGACCCGGATAATGTTAGGCAACATTATATTGGCTATATCAATTCCTGGTCTAGCAGTGTTATTTGGCTGATGTTGGGTGGATTTTTTATTGCTGAAGCCATGAGTAAAACCAATCTGGACAAAACTATTTTTAGACTTTCAATAACCAAATTTGGTACGGCACCAAAAAAAATACTTTTGGGTCTTATGCTCACTACTGCCGTGTTTTCCATGGTGATGTCTAATACCGCAACAACGGCAATGATGATAGCCTCTGTGCTTCCTTTCTTAAATACCATGGATAAAAATGCACCAATGTCTAAAGCAATCCTGATCGGGATTGCAGGTGCTGCTGCTATTGGCGGTATGGGAACCATAATTGGGTCGCCTCCAAATGCCATTGCTGTGGAAGCATTGAACAGCCATGGTATTAAAGTAGGATTTCTGGAGTGGATGATGATCGGTTTTCCAATGGCCATACTTCTAACTGTTTTGTTTTGGTTTCTATTGACCAAAAAATACATCCCCAGAACAAAAAAATTGAAAATATCCCTTGAGGAGGAAGTACCAAATACGGATGTGGAAACATATAAATTTGAAATTATTAAAAAGCGAATAGTGCTCGCAGTACTTGGGTTAACTTTATTGCTTTGGCTTACAGAAAAATTGCATGGTATTCCGGCTTCAGTGGTCTCCTTGGTACCCATAATCCTCTTAACAATGTCCGGGATCGTAAATGGGGATGATGTTCGAAAACTTCCCTGGGATACACTTATGCTTGTAGCCGGCGGCCTTGCATTGGGACTTGCCATCAAAGAAACCGGATTGGCAAATTTCTATGTAGATAAGATCAAGGATTTTGAGTTAAACTTTTATGTGCTGGTATTTTTATTTGCGTTTCTTACCGTCATCTTGTCTAATATTATGAGCAATACGGCAACGGCCACTGTGCTCATCCCTATAGGGATTGTTCTAACCTTCAACAACCCGGTTGTTCTGCCTTTGGTAATAGGTTTCTGTGCCTCAATGGCCCTGTTTTTACCCATTTCCACACCTCCCAACGCCATTGCTTACAGTACGGGAAAATTGGAACAAAGAGATTTCAGGTTTGGTGGACTGGTTTTAGGTGGCCTGGGACCCATTTTAATTTCAGTAATAGTATTACTTACCTATATGTCTTTTATTTAAAAAAGATAGTTTACTAATTAAAGAAGCACCCATCTGGGTGCTTCCTGCTAACAAATTCAAAAACCCAACTAAAGCAGTAATTGGTGTTATTTTACATAGGCGTCCTCATGAACCATTGCCACGGCTCTTCCTGAAGGATCGTTCATGTTCTTAAATGCTTCGTCCCATTCTAAGGCTATCTGCGTACTACAGGCTACTGATGCCTCCTGAGGGACACATAATGCGGCAGCATCTGAAGGGAAATGTGATTCAAAAATAGATCGGTAATAAAATTCCTCCTTAGACCCGGGTGTTTGTATAGGAAAACGGAATTTTGCATTGGCTAACTGCTCATCTGTCACTTCCTGGTCTACCATTTCTTTAAGCGTATCTATCCAGCTATACCCAACACCATCTGAGAACTGTTCTTTTTGTCTCCAGGCCACACTTTCCGGGAGATACGATTCGAAGGCCTTACGTACTACCCATTTTTCCATACGCTCTCCATTGATCATTTTATCCTGTGGGTTGATCCTCATAGCTACATCCATGAATTCTTTATCCAGGAAAGGCACTCTGCCCTCAATTCCCCAGGCCGCTAGAGACTTATTGGCTCTCAAGCAATCATACATATGTAGTTTTTTCAATTTGCGCACCGTTTCTTCGTGAAACTCTTTTGCATTGGGTGCCTTATGAAAATACAGATATCCCCCAAACAATTCATCTGCCCCTTCACCGGAAAGGACCATTTTTATCCCCATCGATTTAATTACCCTGGCCATCAAATACATGGGCGTAGAGGCCCTTATGGTTGTTATATCATAGGTTTCCAGGTTGTAGATCACATCTTTGATGGCATCCAGACCTTCCTGTATTGTAAATTTTATCTCATGGTGAACGGTTCCTATATGGGCGGCAACTTTTTTAGCAGCTGCAAGGTCTGGAGACCCTTCCAGGCCAACAGAGAAAGAGTGAAGCTGCGGCCACCAAGCCTCTGAAGTATCGTCAGATTCGATGCGTTTCTGGGAATATTTCTTGGCGATGGCTGAAGTTACAGATGAATCTAAGCCACCGGAAAGTAATACCCCGTAAGGTACATCAGACATCAATTGACGGTGTACAGCGGCTTCCAGTGCATCACGGATCGCCTCAATGCTTGTCTCGTTGTCTTTAACGGCATCATACTCCATCCAGTCTCGGCTATACCACTGCTTCAGTTTACCATCGGTGCTTTCCAGGTAATGCCCTGGAGGAAAAAGTTCAATTTTTGTACAGATTCCTTCTAACGCCTTTAATTCTGAAGCCACATAGAAAGTACCATTTTTATCCCATCCCATATACAGAGGTATGATCCCCATATGGTCGCGAGCTACAAAATAGGTGTCCTTCTCAGCGTCATAAATAGCAAAACCAAAAATACCATTCATCTCGTCTAAAAAAACCGGACCTTTCTTCTGATACAAAGCGAGGATCACCTCACAATCCGATTCAGTCTTAAAATGGTAACTGTCGCTAAATTGCTTTCTAAGTTCTCTATGGTTGTAGATCTCACCATTAGCTGCCAGGATAAGATTTCCATCTTCACTTATAAGAGGTTGCTTCCCCGAGGCCGGATCAACAATGGCCAGCCTTTCATGGGCCAGAATAGCTTTATCATTGGAGTATATCCCGCTCCAGTCCGGG
>NZ_CAMYKH010000026.1 GCF_947258935.1 uncultured Muriicola sp. | reverse complement strand
TACTGTACTGATAGGGATCCCTCTTTTCTTTGTTTTTAAAAGAATAAACAGGCAATCAAAGAATAGAAAAGCCAACTAATGCTAATGAAGCGCTTAGCTTGATTCAATATCAAATAATGTTTTATTCTCCTTGTATCGTACACGGAATAAAAAAACCAGCTTTTGCGGGACCACTTTTCATTTAATAAAGGCGGGATAAACTTAGCCTCTCTCCACTTTTTCAATAAAAAAAGCCCATCCTATCCGGATGGGCCTTTACTTCGTACAGGCGGAGAGACTTCCCGCCTTAGGCGGGATAAACTTCTCATCTCTCCACTTTTTCAATAAAAAAAAAGCCCATCCTTTCCGGATGGGCCTCTACTTCGTACAGGCGGAGAGACTCGAACTCTCACACCTTGCGGCACTAGATCCTAAGTCTAGCGTGTCTACCAATTCCACCACGCCTGCATCACTATATTACTATTAGGCACTAGATTCTAAGTCTAGCTTGCTACCTCCCGATAGTTATCGGGATCACCACGCCTGCATATCCCGTTTAATACGGGGCTGCAAATATAAGTCAAAATTTCAATTTTAAAATAATTCATTCGCAAAAAAATACTTACAGTTTTCGTATTTTTAACAGCAAACCAAAGTAGTTTCCATGCAAGAGCCAAAAGCCTATATTGAAGAGAACAAAGACCGATTTATAAATGAACTATTAGATATTCTTAAAATTCCATCCATAAGTGCCGACTCTGCCTTTTCGCATGACGTACTTCATATGTCAGAAATAGTAGAGAAATCCTTGCAAGCTGCAGGCTGCAGCCATACTGAGATCTGTGAGACAGAAGGCTACCCCATCGTTTACGGAGAGCGTATGGTAGATCCTTCACTTCCAACTGTATTGGTCTATGGTCACTATGATGTTCAACCTCCAGACCCCCTCGGTCTCTGGAACTCCCCTCCTTTTGAACCGATCATTAAAAAGACATCACTACATCCGGAAGGTGCTATCTATGCCAGGGGAGCCAGTGACGATAAAGGCCAGATGTACATGCATGTAAAGGCCCTGGAATACATGGTAAACAATGATGCCTTGCCCTGCAATGTAAAATTTATGATAGAAGGGGAAGAGGAAGTAGGTAGTAATAGTTTGGTGACCTTCGTAAAACAACACACTGAAAAACTGGCCAATGACATCATCCTTATTTCGGATACCGGAATGATCGCAAAGGATGTCCCTTCTATTACCACAGGTTTGCGGGGCTTGAGCTATGTAGAAGTAGAAGTGACAGGTCCCAACAGAGATCTTCATTCAGGATTATATGGAGGTGCCGTAGCCAATCCTATCAATATCCTGGCAAAAATGATCGCCTCCCTGCACGATGAAAATAATCATATCACCATCCCGGGTTTCTATGATAAGGTTCAGGATCTTTCAACCGAAGAACGGGCGGCTATGGCGAAAGCTCCTTTTGACCTGAAAGACTATCAGAATGAAATTGGGATAGAATCTGTTTATGGAGAAAAAGGCTATACTACCAATGAACGAAATTCCATACGGCCCACGCTCGATGTAAATGGCATTTGGGGTGGCTATACTGGGGAAGGTGCAAAAACAGTCATTGCGAGCAAAGCATACGCCAAGATCTCAATGAGACTGGTACCACACCAGGACTGGCATGAGATCACTGAACTTTTTTCTGCCCATTTTAGGGCCATCACTCCTAAGGGTGTCACTGTAAAAGTGACTCCGCATCACGGTGGCCAAGGATATGTTACACCCATAGATTTTGTGGGCTATAAGGCCGCTGAAAAGGCCTATAACAAGACCTTTGGCAAAACACCAATTCCTCAAAGAAGTGGGGGAAGCATCCCAATTGTTGCTTTATTTGAGCAAGAATTACAAAGCAAAACCATCCTAATGGGCTTTGGTTTAGACAGTGATGCCATCCATTCACCTAATGAGCATTTTGGAGTGGGAAACTACCTGAAGGGCATTGAAACCATCCCTTATTTCTATAAGTATTTTACTGAATTATCTAAATAATAATTCTTTTTTAAAAATAACTTCATTTTCCTGTAACAAATTTACCGGGCTTGCGTTCTAATAGTCTATCAATCAATTTAGAACACTGTTATGATACAACGATTTTTTATCCTCTGCTCGGGGGCAGACGCCTCTATTCTTGAAACTTGCTCACAAGGTGAACGAAACAAATACGCCGGTATTGGTGCTACTGTATTCTTTACTGCTGTAATGGCTTTTATTGCCGCCAGTTATGCCCTCTTTACTGTTTTTGACAATGTGTATACAGCGCTGGCCTTTGGGTTTATCTGGGGTCTTTTGATCTTTAATTTAGATAGGTTTATTGTCTCTACCATCAAAAAAAGAGATAGTTTTAAAAGTGAGTTCATACAGGCTACACCCAGGATCTTACTGGCTGTGATCATTGCCGTTGTGATCTCGAAACCACTCGAAATGAAGATCTTTGAAAAAGAGGTCAACCAGGTTTTGTTAGAACAAAAGAATGAGCTTACCCTCGCCAACAAGGCGCAGATCGCCCAACAGTATACTCCCATCCTTCAGGATCTTGAGGGCGACATTGTTGCTCTAAAAGCAGAGACCGCAACCAAGGAAGCGGAGACCAATGCCCTATATGATACCTATATTACAGAGGCAGAGGGAACAGCCGGTACCATGCTTTTAGGCAAAGGTCCTGTTTATGCTGAAAAACGTGAAAAGCACGATGCCGCTCTATTGGAGTTGCGAGAGCTGAAGTCACAAAATGCCGAGAAGATCGCAGCCATAGAGACTCAGATCAACACCCTGAACTCAGAGTATGATGCTTCCGTAGTAGCTTCACAACCCATTATCGATGGTTTTGACGGACTAATGGCTCGGATCAATGCACTTGGAGAACTGGCCTGGTTTCCATCCTTTTTTATATTCCTTTTATTCCTGGCAATAGAAACCTCCCCAATAGTTGTAAAATTATTATCTCCCAAAGGACCCTATGATTTTAAACTGGAGGAAGAAGAAAGTACGGTGGAAGCATGGGTCACCCAGAAAGTAACCCAACGCCAGCATATCATGGCTACTGATGCCGCCCTTAATGAAAAGATCTATGGGGAAATACGGGAAGAAGAACGAGTCTACGCCCACAAGAAACAAAAAGCAGAGGAGTTACTGCGCTTACAGGCGGATGCATTTCATGAGCTGCAGATAAAAAGTCTTTAACTTATAAATCATCTAAGGCAGCCTTTAATTTTTTGGTGAAATTTGCAACAACCAACTCGTAAGAATGATCTGTGAGTTCGGTTATCATTTTGGTTGGTAATTGTTCAAAATACAGGGTATTCCAATGGGTCTTACTCATATAGTAGGCCGGCATTACTATGCCATCATACTCTTCTCTGAGTTCGATAGCCCTTTCCGGGTCGCATTTTAAATTCACTTGCGATGGGATCCGTTCCAATGGAACAATCGCAAACATTTTGCCCATGACCTTAAAGACCAATGTTACCTCATCAAAAGGGAATTCTTCGGTTACTCCTTTCTTCTTAAGGCAATAATGTCTAAACTCTTCAACATTCATGTGTTAGATTTTATCTACTTTACTTTTATTCTAAGACTAAGGCATCATAGACCACTACGCGCTCCCACAGATCCTGGGATTCTTCAATAAATAAAAGATGAGCTTCTTCATTTTGATACAACTCCTGTTCTTCTGCAGAGCCAAAGGTTAGTACAAGATTGTAGGCGAATGAATCGTCTACTACGTCCCTGCTGGCTTTAGGTGGAACACCTACAAATTTTGTTTGTGCATACTTAGAATTCAGCATGAATTTTTTTAAAGATGCCTCAAGAGCCTTCCGGTCTTCTATATTATTCGGATCTTTTAACCAAAAATAAACGACATGCACAAAGGAAGGGTCAAAATTGGCAGTCTCTTTCTGCTCTTCCGCACAGGAACCCAGCATTAATAAAATAATGGTCGAAAAAAGCATATTCTTCATCATAAGAGTAAAATTTAGGTTGTTGTTAAGAGTTTAATTCTTCCTTTTCCTCAGTGGATATTTCCAATGCAGAATACTCCAGTTTCCACCCAATTGTTTCTACTAATTTTTCCATTAACAAAATAGCTTCCAGAGCTTCCTTCCTGGCCGTTTCCATGAGGCCGCTTTGGGGTATCTTATCCCTGATGTGCTTAATGGCCTCCTGATTCAGCGCGGTAAGATCGTTTGGAGTAAATGCATTAAAAAGACCATTTTTTATGTCGTAAAATTCCAGTTGTGGGTCTATGGAGAGGATCTGAGGTTGTGGAAAAGTGGATAACACTATCTGCTTCTTCTCATTTTTGGCTTGTAATTTAATCTTTTGAAGATCGTATCCTATATGCACTTTTGCATTGATCACGATCAGTGCTTTTTTCTTGCTGCTCACCAGGCTCATAAACCGTTCCCTGGTATTCTCGTATTTATAGATCTCGGCAAAGTCGCCTTCCACAGAGATCAACTTACACACATTCTTGATGCGTTCAAGTAATACCGTGGACTGCACCTCAGTTGTTTCTTTGTTTCGTCTCCTTCGAAAAAGTGAGAAGAGCCAATACATGGTAATAAAGCCAAGGATCAGTCCTAATAAAACTTCAAATAATCCATCCATATAAAGGTATCTATGTTAAGCGGTCAAAGGTAAGGAATGCAAAGAAAATAAATCCCAATCAGAGCAATTCAAAAAGCACAGGTCTGCTGGGACTGGCATCATTCTCAAGGGGTGCCAGCTGTAAATTCAGGAAATAATCGCCGTCTTTAATATGATGGGGCACATAAATAAATTCCGTAATTGTAGCGGCAGGTCTTAAAGTGCTGTTAAGCCCCCAAAAAGCCTTATGTGCGAGCAATGCGCCTTCATCTTTTTCTTTGTCTACTGAAGGGAGGTCTACCAATAAATGCATTATCCCTATTTCCACCAAAAACAACATCCCATCTTTTGTTATGTAAGGTGGGTTGGTATTGGAATATTGCCTGGAGAGCTTCTCTTTAGTATTGGGAATTGTCCTGATCACAAGTGCCTCTGGTAAACCTCCATCCAAAGCTTTTTCGAGTTGTTTCTTTGAAATGACTAAGTCATTCCCCGCTTTTTCCGGAGCAAGGGTAATTAGCGTTGCCGTAAAAAAGTAACGTTCAAAGACCTTGTTTACTGAGTGAACTTCTGGAGTAATATGACCTAAACTTTCGGTATGGGTGCCATGGGCATGAGGATTAAAATAAATGTCGTTAAAGTTGGTGCTACCCCCCTGCTCTATGCTGCCAATAAAATCGCCGTCAATATGGGGCTCAATCCTTGGAGGGCCCACGTACCAGGCATTTACATTGGTTTTATTTCCACGAACGGGAATTGAAATATCCAAAGGTTTGGACAGGTCTATCTGGTATGTTTGGTTTTTAAGGGTAATGGAAGCAATCATGATTTTTGTAGATATTCTGCAGGTCTTAATTCTTCTTTTCTAAAGGTAGCATAAATAAATCGGCCGCCAGACCATCACTTAAAAACTTCCCTTTTTTGGTCACCAACAAGGTGTCGCCATCCAGGAATAAAAACCGGTCAGCAAGATGTTGTTCTGCTTGTTGTAACAAGTAGTCATGAAAATGTTGTCCAAATTCTTCCGATACTCGCTTTAAGGAAACTCCCCACATGGTACGGAGACCGGTCATGACGTATTCATTATATCGATCCATTTGGCTTAAGGTCTCTACTTCCCGAGGCAGTAAGCCTTTCCCTATGGCTTGTATATACTTGGTATTGTTGGCAATATTCCAGGACCTTTGAGTTCCATTAAAGGAATGTGCCGAAGGGCCGATCCCCATATACGTTTTCCCCTGCCAATAGGCGGTGTTGTTCCTGGAAAAATACCCGGGTTTCCCAAAGTTGGAAATTTCATAATGGACAAAGCCTTCCTTTGCAAGCATCGAACATAGCATTTGAAATTGTTCTTCTGCGATTTCATCATCTACATCCGGGACGATCCCTTTTTCAATAAATTTCTTGAGGGCTGTCCTGGGTTCTACGGTAAGCGCGTAACTGGAAATATGTGGAATATTAAAAGATAAGGCGGTTTTTATATTCTTCTGCCAACGCTTGTGATCCGCATTTGGGATACCATAAATAAGGTCGATGGAAATATTGTCGAAAAACGCTGTCACTTCCCGGAGGGATGCTTTTGCCTGCTCAGCGTTATGCGCCCGATTCATAAGTGTTAAGTCCTCATCAAAAAAGGACTGTATTCCTATGCTGAGTCTATTTATCCTTGAATTTCCTAATTCTTTCAACTTCTGTGATGAAAGGTCATCCGGGTTGGCTTCCAGGGTAATCTCGGGGTCCTTTTCTATCTCATAGTTATCATACACAGTTTGAATCAGCAGATCGATCTCTTCCGTGTTTAAAACCGATGGTGTTCCGCCTCCAAAATATATAGTGGCAATTTGTTGGCCCTGATATTCTTTTTTCCGCATTATAAGTTCCTGCTGAAGCGCTTGTAGCATTTCATCTTTCTTTTTTAGGTTGGTAGAAAAATGGAAGTCGCAGTAATAGCAGGCTTGTTTGCAAAATGGAATATGAAGGTATATGCCGGCCATTATACAAGATTCAAATAAACGATCAAGACAGACAACCCAAATGCTAACATGGCGTATGACATTAATGCCAGGAAATACAGCACAATACCTTTGAAAATTATTATAAATACAGGTTTTTTGAAAAAAGAAAGTATGGCGTAGAGAAAATAGATCCCCATTAAAGGGATTGCCAGGGGTTGAAATTGCGGGTCTATATATTTAACTAAAAACAGGTTTAAAGTAACAATGATAGTATACATCCCAACAAGATAAAAAGAAACAGCCAGGTACTCAGCCAGAGATTGTTTGCTATAAAAGAATAATTTTGTGACAATTGCGAGGGTAAACACAAAAAAGAATAAAAGGTTATTAATATTCAACAACATAAACTCCCTTCCCTTTGTAAGCATTCCTCCTGTTTCCGCACTATCCTGCACTACAATACTCGAATTTTCAAAAACATTAATCCCAATAAGTGACCTTATCAAAAGATAGACCAGGGTAGTTAAAAGAAAAAAAGCAACTGGTTTGTAATACTTTCTTCGCTGTCCTTCCAGATAAGACGTAAAGAGTTTTCCCGGATTTATGATTAGTAATTTGAGGGTAATAATAAGAGGTGCATTAACCGTAAACAAAGCATCTGCCAGATCTTCAAAGGTCTCTTTAAAGGTCACCTTGTATACCGAAATGCGCTGCCCACAGGCAGGGCAATAGTGGAGCTTTGATCTGGTGCCGCAATTTTTACAGCTATTAGAAGTTTGCTCACTCATCACTTATTTAATTCGATCTTCATTCTGTTTTACAAAAGAGGCCCATCCGGAATATCCTTTACCGGTCTCCAATCGACCTTCGTTGTAGAAATGGCATACGGCAGCAGCCAGCCCGTCTGTACTATCCAGATTCTTTGGAAGTGTTTTTAAGTTGAGGATACTCTGCAGCATCTTGGCCACCTGTTCTTTGCTGGCATTCCCATTCCCTGTGATCGCCATTTTGATCTTTTTTGGAAAATACTCGGTGATGGGAATCTGTCGGCTTAGTCCGGCTGCCATGGCCACCCCCTGTGCCCTCCCCAGTTTTAACATGGACTGCACGTTCTTCCCGAAAAAAGGAGCTTCAATGGCTATCTCATCCGGATTATAGGTGTCTATGAGCTCAATGGTGCGCTCATAAATGAGTTTTAATTTGGTAAAAGGGTCCTTGTACTTATTGAGTAGGAGTTCGTTCATTTGAACAAATGTCATTGTCCTACCTGTCACCTTTATGATCCCAAAACCCATGATAGTGGTTCCCGGATCTATTCCCATGATGATCTTTTCCTTACTCACGCTTTCTATTTTGTTATTATTTGAAGGGGTAATCTGAATCGGGTTTTTACGGGCACCCCGCGTTTCAATGCCGGGGCCGGATTTGGCATACTCTTAAGACCTTTTGTGATGATCCCGCTGAATTGAGGCAACTGATCTTCCAGCACTGCATTTTTATCGATCTGAACCACCGAAATTTCACCCTTGTTATCTACAAGAAAATCTACATAGATGGTAGTTTCTATTTCACTGTCTATCACAAACTGAAAATCCTGCAAGGTCATTGCTAAATTCTGCAATAAGGTATTTTCAAAACAAAGGCGCTGTTCTAACTTGGCTGCCGTCTCATCACATCCCTCAAAAAGAGGATATTGATCCACATCATTCCAATCGATCCCGCGAAGTTCATCTTCCACTATCTTTTGGGTCTTGGATTCGGTAGAAGCCATCCAATCACAGGATTGTAAGAGAATAAAACAACACAGAATACCAAGAAACCTCATAAAAATAGCTATTCAATGCCGAAAATTACGCTTTTTTTTATTCAATAAGAATTCCATTTCAGGCCTTAAAAGGAATTATAAAAAGAAACAGATGTAACAAATCTGATGTACTTTAGTCCTATTACAAAACTATATACATGGATATTGTTTTATTGGTCCTTGGTTTTATTCTGATGCTAACGGGCATCCTCGGTAGTTTTCTTCCAGTATTACCGGGCACACCGGTAAGCTGGTTGGGGCTTCTTTTGCTTTATCTTACCGAAGCAATTCCCAATGACTGGTGGTTCCTGGGAGTAACCTTGGCAGTTGCCCTGGTAGTGTTTGCAATGGACTATCTAATCCCGGCCCTGGGTACTAAAAAATTTGGTGGTACAAGAGCGGGAATGATCGGTACTACCCTTGGCCTTGTGGTGGCCATTGTCTTTCCAATACTTGGAATTTTAGGAATCATTATCTGGCCTTTTGTAGGCGCATTTCTGGGAGAGTTACTCAACAAAGCAGATCAAAAATCGGCCCTCAAAGCTGCCTTCGGCTCCTTTATAGGTTTTCTAACCGGTACCTTTTTAAAGTTTGTGGTGACCATTATCTTTATGGGTCTTTTTATTGCTAAGGCCTGGGAATACAAAGCGGCTTTGTTTCCATATTTTAATTAGATGGAACACAAAGAGAAAGTTTTACTCAAACCAAAATGTTTTGTCTTCTATCGGAGACCGAATACCTGCCTCTAATTCCGTATCATAATACCCCATATAAAAAAATCCAAGGCATTTTTCACCAGGCATCAGTTCAAAGAATTCGTCCATATACTCGATGAGTCCCGGGGAACTCCAATAGCAACCGATTCCCAATTCCGTGCAGCACAACCACATGTTTTGAACGGCCATAGCTGTAGAAGCGATCTCTTCCCATTCGGGGACCCTTTGCTGAGGGTCTCGCTGCATACAAATGGCAATGACTGCGGCCGACTTTCTAGGGTTTTCCATCAACTTCCTGGTCTTCATCTCCTTCGGCTTAGCCTCCGTGTCCATGTATTTATAGGATAAGAACAGACCCAATTTTTCTTTGGACTCCCCTAATAGTACCTTAAACCGCCAGGGTTCGGTTTTTTTGTGTGTAGGAGCCCAATTGGCTGCTTCCAGGATCCGATTGAGGTCCTTTTTGTCTATTTCCTTTTTATTGTATTGGGCGGGAAATACGGCGCGTCTTTTTTTAATAAGGTCAAATATCATAGCAATTCAAATTGATTTCTTTAATGCATAATAGGAACATGTCCTCTACAGACAAGTCCTTTTCCTAGTGCATCTCAAACATAATGAATACATTTAGGGTACTAAAATTATTTGAAGAATGGTTGACCAACCCAAGACCTTTTCATTTGGAGAAGATACACTTACGGCAGGAATAGCTCTATCTCTTGCAAGTGGCGTCACCATAGGGCAGATCAGTGAACAAGCGCTGAAAAAGATTATTGAAAGTCACAACATAGTTCAGGACATTATTGAAAAAGGATCTCCTGTATATGGTATTAATACCGGGTTTGGTCCTTTGTGCACTACCAGTATCTCAAAGGAAGAAACCCGCATCTTACAAAAGAATATTATACAAAGCCATAGCGTGGGTGTAGGTGCACCCATTGCTAAAAAACTGGCGAAGTTAATGCTTGTCCTAAAAGCACATTCCCTTGCAAAAGGATATTCAGGAATCTCAGAGAATACATTACAGCGTATACTATGGCATATAGATCATGATGCCATTCCTGTGGTTCCCTCTCAGGGCTCCGTAGGTGCCTCCGGTGACCTTGCTCCTTTATCTCATCTCTTTTTACCGCTCCTGGGGCTGGGAAAAGTGGAGTACAAGGATCGTGTTATTAGCGGGGCTCAGCTTTTTGAAGAAACCGGATTACAGCCTATAGAATTAGGTCCTAAAGAAGGATTGGCCCTGATCAATGGAACCCAGTTTATCACAGCCCATGCAGTGATGGTCCTCGATAGCCTGCACAACTGCCTTGCCCATTCAGATGTCATAGGGGCCATGATGGTTGAAGGACTTCAAGGCTCTATAAAACCCTTTTTTCAGGAGCTACATGCCCTTCGCCCATACAAAGGGACAATTCATGTTGCAAAACGCATTCAATTGCTATTACAGGGCTCGGAGATCATGGAAGATCATATAGATTGTGAGCGGGTGCAAGATCCGTACTCATTACGCTGTATTCCGCAAGTTCATGGGGCCTCCAGAAATGCCTGGTTACATTTAAAGGAGTTGTTAGAGATTGAATTGAATTCTGTGACAGATAATCCGTTGATCATTAACAAAGATCTTACCATTAGCGGCGGTAATTTTCACGGACAACCCCTGGCCATGGCGCTAGATTATGCCTGTTTGGCAGCTTCAGAACTGGGAAATATTTCAGACCGCCGTATCTATCTTGCCCTGGAGGGTAATAGCCCTGGGATCCCAAAATTATTGATGAAAGAGACCGGAACTAATTCCGGATATATGATCTTACAATATACTACGGCCGCCCTTGCCAGCGAGAATAAAGGATTATGCTTCCCGGCAAGTGCAGATAGTATTCCCACGTCTCTGGGACAAGAGGACCATGTTAGTATGGGCTCAATTTCGGGAAGGAAGGCACTTCAGGTCATTGGAAATGTTGAAAAAATTTTAGCCATTGAACTGCTCACCGCGGCACAGGCTTTTGAATTCAGGAAACCTTTAAACAGCGGCGTAATTTTGGAAATGGTTCATAAAGAAGTAAGAAAAATGGTCTCGTTTGCAACACAAGACAGGGTCTTTGCCGATGACATTGAATTGGGTATCCAAATGGTACAAAACAAAACCATTATTGGGGTAGTGAACTCCGTCAGTAAAAAGAAAGGGCTTTCCTTACGGACCCCATTCAGTAAAGAATTTGAAGTATACTAGGTTATGGGAACATTCTCTTACATAGGTCCGATAACGGAAGTACTTACCATGGATCAACTGCCTATCAATGGTGCTGTTCCAGACAGTGCGTTGCCCATGCTCAAGGATGCCGGCATTTTAATGCAAGGAGAACGGATACACACCCTTGGAAAACACAAAGATGTCCTGGCTGTGGCCAAAGAACTAAAAGCGGAGATCACCTTACTGAATAGCCCGGTTGTGGCAATCCCCGGACTCATAGATTGCCATACCCATATTTGTTTTAGCGGATCACGGGCCAGGGACTATGCCTTAAGAAACGCAGGAACATCCTACCTGGAAATTGCCAAAGCAGGGGGCGGTATTTGGGACACCGTGACTCAAACTCGTGCAGCTACCGAAGAGGCGTTAGCAGAAGGCATCATCCAGAGAGCAACCAACCATTTGCACCAGGGTGTAACTACTATTGAAGTAAAAAGCGGATACGGCCTTAGCCTACCGCATGAATTAAAAATGCTACAGGCCATTGCCAAAGCTAATGCATCCATTTCAGCAGATCTTATAAGTACCTGCCTGGCTGCCCATATGTTCCCTGAGGATTTTGAAGGATCCAAAATGGAATATTTGGAAATGATGGCAGAGCAACTATTGCCAATGATAAAAAAAGAAAACTTGTCTTACAGGGTAGATGCCTTTATTGAAGAGGGGGCATTTTCCAAAGCAGAAATAGCGCCTTATTTTAATAAGGCTACATCTCTTGGTTTCGATATTACGGTTCATGCAGATCAGTTTAGTGTGGGGGGCAGTGAAGTGGCTGTTCAGTATAAGGCGCGCAGTGCTGACCATTTGGAGGCCAGCACTCCCAAAGAAATTAATCTCCTGGCAAAAAGCGATGTGATTGCCGTGGCACTACCCGGGGCCTCTATGGGTCTTGGGTGTAATTTTACTCCGGCAAGAGCCTTGTTAGATGCCGGGGCATCAGTGGCCATTGCCAGCGACCATAATCCTGGCTCAGCGCCAATGGGTCAGTTGTTAACTCAGGCTGCCATTCTTGGAGCTTTCGAAAAGTTAACTACTGCCGAGGTTTTTGCAGGAATTACGCATAGAGCAGCCGCAGCTTTGGGATTAAAAGACAGGGGAGTGCTTGTCAAAGGAATGTTGGCAGACCTTGCTTTGTTTAAAACACCCGATCACCGGGAGATCTTATATCAGCAAGGGAGTTTGCAGCCTTCTGTCGTTATTAAGAAGGGAGCACTTGTTTATTCAAATTTGTAGAATTTTACCGAATGAAAACTTCAACGAATACCGACTTTAATTCGCAGATCATTCAAGGTATTCCCGCGGAATTACCACCAAAACCATCGGTGCGAAGTAGATATAGTCATGCTCCAAACCGAAAACAGATCCTTACCAGAGAAGAGAAATTACTGGCCATTGAAAATGCCTTACGATATTTTCCTTCAAAATGGCATCAGGAACTGGCTTCAGAGTTTGCGCAAGAATTGGAATCATATGGCCGAATTTATATGTACAGGTTTAAACCTACCTACCCCATGTATGCCAGGCCTATCTCCGAATACTCTGCCTGTTCAACAGAGGCAGCGGCTATTATGCTGATGATACAAAACAACCTGGATCCGGCTGTTGCTCAACACCCCGATGAGCTGATCACTTATGGAGGCAATGGCGCCGTATTCCAGAATTGGGCTCAGTATGCACTCACCATGCAATACCTGGCCACAATGACCGAGGAACAAACCCTTCATATGTATTCTGGTCATCCTATGGGTCTCTTTCCATCTTCTAAATCTGCCCCCAGAGTGGTGATCACCAATGGGATGATGATCCCGAATTACTCGAAACCAGACGATTGGGAGCGGTACAATGCTCTTGGTGTAACCCAATACGGGCAAATGACCGCCGGCTCCTATATGTACATTGGTCCACAGGGTATTGTACATGGTACCACCATTACAGTTATGAATGCTTTTAGAAAGGTCCTAAAAAAAGGAGAATCTTCTGAAGGTAAATTATTCCTGACCTCAGGATTGGGTGGTATGAGTGGAGCCCAGCCAAAGGCAGGAAACATTGCACGTTGTGTTACCGTATGTGCGGAGGTAAATCCGGCTGCTGCCGAAAAAAGACATGAACAAGGATGGGTAGATGAGTTACATTACTCAATTGGCTCACTGATTAAAAGAACCCGGGAGGCCATGAAAAGAAGTGAGACAGTATCGCTCGCCTTTGTGGGGAACATCGTAGATGTTTGGGAGCAGTTTTACGAGGCAGAAATTTTTGTAAGCCTAGGATCGGATCAGACATCCCTTCACAATCCATGGGCAGGAGGGTATTACCCGGCCTCACTTTCCTTTGAAGAATCGAATGCTATGATGGTAGACGATCCAGAACTGTTTAAGGATAAAGTACAGGAATCGCTTCGCAAACAAATAGATCTGATAAACAAACATTCAGATAGGGGCACCTACTTTTTTGATTACGGAAACGCATTTCTCCTGGAAGCATCCAAGGCAGGGGCGGAGGTAATGGCAGAAAACAAGATAGATTTTAGATACCCCTCCTATGTACAGGATATTTTAGGTCCACTGTGTTTCGACTATGGTTTCGGGCCCTTTAGATGGGTTTGTACTTCCTGCGATCCTGAAGATCTTAGAAAGACCGATGCCATCGCGTTAAGCGTAATGCAAAAGCTCAAAGTAACGGCACCACAAGAAATTCAGCAGCAAATGCAAGACAATATACGCTGGATAGAGGAAGCCGAAAATAACCAGCTTGTGGTAGGTTCCCAGGCTCGCATTTTATATGCCGATGCAGAAGGAAGAACCGCAATTGCTCTGGCTTTTAATGACGCGATCCAAAAAGGAGAACTTAGTGCGCCGGTTGTTTTAGGGAGGGATCATCACGATGTGAGTGGTACGGATTCTCCTTTCCGGGAGACCAGTAATATTTATGACGGCAGTAAATTTACAGCCGATATGGCCATTCACAATGTCATTGGTGATAGCTTTAGGGGCGCCTCCTGGGTGTCTATCCATAATGGAGGAGGTGTTGGTTGGGGCGAAGTGATCAATGGCGGATTTGGGATGGTGCTCGATGGTTCCCAGGCGTCATCAGCAAGGATCCGAAGCATGTTGTTCTACGATGTGAACAATGGTATTGCCCGCCGAAGCTGGGCCAGAAATAAGGAAGCCCTCTTTGCCATCAAAAGGGAAATGGAACGTACAGACACCTTAAAAGTAACCTTACCAAATAATGTAGAAAAAAGTATCTTAAAAGGACTTTTTGAATAAAAAGAGGAAAATATAGCACATAACCCATGAAGGATCGATATTCCATACCAGCAACGACCAATTGGACAGGCAGAACATCTGGTTCTATGGCATATCTTCATGAGAAGGTGGTTCTACAAAATGTGATGGACCCTTCGTCTCCAATAGCAACAGAAAAGGCATTTGCCCTATTGGGATATGCCTGCGATGAAGGGGTACGAAGAAATTTAGGTCGGCCGGGAGCAGCTAAAGGTCCAAATGCTATCCGAGCCCAACTTGGAAAACTGGCCAATCATCTTTCGGATAAAATTTCATTGCTTGATTTGGGCAATTTTGATTGTCTGGATGGGGATATGGAAGCAACACAACAAGCCCTGCAGAAACAGGTTCAAACTATTTTAAAGAACAATACATTTCCTCTGTTACTTGGGGGAGGTCATGATATGGCATATGGACATTACTGCGGATTGAAGGACTATTTAGGTGAAAAACAATCCCTGGGAATCATAAACTTTGATGCGCATTTTGATCTTAGAAAATTTGAAAAGGGGACTAATTCTGGTACTCCTTTTTATCAAATTGCAGCAGACTGTTCTAAACATGGCTTCCCGTTTCAGTATCTCTGTCTTGGGATCAGAAAAGAGGCTAATTCCAGAGAATTATATAAAACCGCTGATGAACTGGGAGTTAAGTATATGTCCCGGACTGAATTTTCTATTCAGCATATTGAACAAGTTGAGCAGGCCATCAAAACCTTCCTCTCCAAGGTAGATACTGTTTATGTTACTATTGATATGGACGGGTTCTCCTCGGCCTATGCCCCTGGCGTAAGTGCTGCTTCCCCCATGGGATTTTCACCGGAAATAGTGCTGGCCAGTTTAGGCTTTATTATCAGATCAAATAAACTGATAAGCGTAGACGTGGCCGAAATGAATCCTGCCTATGACCGGGATGATCAAACAGCGAAATTAGCAGCCTCTTTGCTACACTATATCATACATGAAGTAGCCCTACTCTAACCAGGATTTAAAATACTTGCCATCGTCTAAATTAAGGGCAGTTTGCGTAAGCTGTAGCGGTCTGAAGGTGTCTATCATTACTGCCAGTTCTTCGGTTTTTTCCTTACCGATACTTGCCTCATAGGTGCCCGGGTGCGGACCATGCGGAATACCTGCGGGATGCAGGGAGATATACCCCTGTTCTATATTCTTGCGGCTCATAAAATCGCCATCAACATAATACAGTACCTCATCCGAATCTATATTGGAATGATTGTAAGGCGCAGGAATTGCCTGTGGGTGATAATCATACAACCTTGGGCAGAAAGAACAAACCACAAAGGCACTTGTCTCAAAGGTCTGGTGCACCGGTGGTGGCTGATGCACCCTTCCGGTAATAGGCTCAAAATCGTGAATTGAAAAGGCATACGGATAATTATATCCATCCCATCCAACCACATCGAAAGGATGTGTAGCGTAAACCAAATGATGCAAATGGCCCTGTTTTTTAACTTTGATCAGGAAGTCTCCTTTTTCATCGTGAGTTTGCAAATTAGTTGGTAATCTGAAATCGCGTTCGCAAAAAGGAGAATGCTCCAGATGTTGCCCAAACCAATTCCTGTATCGTTTTGGAGTATAAATTGGGTGATATGATTCTGTGATTAGTAACCGGTTATCTTCCGTATCAAAATGGATCTGGTAGATCATTCCACGTGGGATCAGGATGTAATCTCCATATCCGAAAGTAATTTCTCCTAACAATGTTTTTAAAGTTCCGGATCCTTTATGGATGAACAATAATTCATCTGCATCAGCATTTTTATAGAAATAGTCCGTCATTGATTTCCTGGGTGCCGAGAGTCCCACATGAACGTCCGAATTAAATAGGATAACCTTTCTGCTGATTAAAAAATCATCTTCAGAAGGAAGTTCTAATCCTTTCAGTAAACGCGACTTTACATGATATTCTACCGCAGCTTTTGGACTTATGTCTTGAGTTTTGGCGATATTCTTTACCTGGGTGGGCCTATGCACGTGATACATCAAGGAAGACATACCATCAAAACCAATGGTCCCAAATAATTGCTCATAGTACAAACTACCATCGGGCTTTTTAAAAATTGTATGTCTTTTATGTGGAATGCTACCTAAAGAGTGATATCGTGGCATGAAAAACTGAATTAAAATTCTAGCCTAAAATTACGACAATTTGAAGGTTCTTTAAAATTTCTACCTGAAAGATATTAGGTTTTGAAATGACATTTTCGACGGAAAATAAAAGAGTGATAAAGGTATAAAAAGAAAAAAGCCTCCCAACTTGGAAAGCCTTTCATTGGCTGAAACTAATATGTTAGTTTTCAACACTTAGCTTCAAATAAATGAAGCTCAACACAACGGGGCAAAGATAACAAAGCTTTTTGATTTCGTATTAGATCCGGCGCATATTTCTTCTTTATTCGAATTTTATAGGTCAAAACCTGGGCAATAACTATCTAAATATCATGATTTTGAAGCGAAATATCTTTAAAAAACATCGATGAACTGCACAGTTGCCCGATTAGGCTACTTTGTAAGAAACAGATGACAAACCCATATCTCGGGTGTGCTGCACTATGGTCAAATATTGAACGATTATCCAGTGCCGTTAGTCGGGAACGCATAGTATTCTTCTCTTATGCCTGTTATTTTAGGAAAGATCTAGTTCCCAGATTAGATCAAAAATTAACCTACTATGAAATCTAAGTTTCTAATGCTATTGGTCCCTGTCTTCTCCCTGGTTTCCTGTATGGAAGACGTCACAACTATCTATGAGCAGCCTATCCCTTTAGTTGAGGTTGTGGATATCCCTGTTGAAAATACAAATACACCAGCTCAGTCATCATCACCCGAACAGGTTTATGAATGGATGGCGCATATGCAAGCGGATAACGGTTTAGTTGAAAGTGCTGAAGATACCAATTTTGTGTCCCTGTATGATAATGCATTGGCCGCTTTGGCATTTCTTGCAGATGGAGATATCCCCCGTGCAGAAATGATCTTTGACTATTTCAATCAGCAATTAGAGACAGAATTTTATGGGAACAATGGCGGATTCTTTCAATTCCGGGAGATTTCGGGTGAAAACGGATCGCGGATCTGGATGGGCGACAATGCCTGGTTATTGTTGGCCATTAATAATTACCATGAGACGACCAACTCTTATAAATATGAACAATTAGCATTTGAATTGGAGAACTGGTTGCGATCTCTACAAGAGGAAGACGGAGGTTTAAAAGGAGGGATCAATGAAGATGGAACTCTTATTCCTAAAGTAACAGAAGGAATAATTACTGCTTATAATGCAGTTCCCGGATTCGATGATTTTCATATGGGTATTCTCCAGTTCTTAGAGGAACAACGCTGGGATGTTAATGAAGAGGTGCTCATTACTCAAACTCCAAATCCTGCCTATAACTACGCATTAGATCTGTATTCCCTTGGGTATATGATCCTGGAAGACTTTCCGGTGGAGGTCTTAACAAAGGCAAACCGTTTTCTTAATTCTCAAACCTCTACTACTCATGGTAACGTAATAAGCGGGTATTGTTTTGATGATGATAAGGATGTGGTTTGGTTAGAAGGTACTGCTCAAATGGCCATGGCATACAATGCTGCGGCACAAACAAGTAATGCAGAAAATATCGTTCTTAATATAGAAGAGACTTTTATCAATAGCGCTACCAATGAAGGTGCCATAGGAATACCATATACAACCAATCACGGAACTAATTTTGGGGCTACCTACTTGTGGGATCATACGGATATTACTCCCACTATATCCTCTAGTGCCTGGTATCTTTTCGTAAAGCAATCCTTTAATCCATTTCAATTGGAAAAAAATAAAGGGATCCCTGCAGAGGACAAATTTTGGAGAAATTCTGGAGTTAACTAATAGCTAGCAGTAGTAGAATTTTGCAACTTTCTTAACATACCGTTCTTTCCCTAAGGCTTAATTTTATATAAAAAAGAAAAGATATGAAGACTTCGGCTATGTTCTGGGTAGGCACTACTACCATTGTGTTACTCACTGTAACTATAATGGCAGCTATGAACTTTCCTTTTAACTGGGTGTTTTATATAACGGTCTTAGGCCAGGTTATGATCGTGTATATGGTCTACAGGGTTTTGACAGATAATTATACCACTAATAAGACCTTCAAAGACTTCTATGAAGATTTTCCGATAAAGGAATAGATTATTTAACTACTTGAAATTCCTTTTCTTTGGAAGTGCGGGCCGGTGCATTCATTCCCAGTTCCGGGATCACCAGTAAAGGCACCTGTGTATGGAACGCAACTTGTTTTACTACAGGTTCTCTGGTGATACGTTCCATATAGCTGTGCTGATAATTGAGCATTGCCAGTAAGTGGATGTCCAACTCGTCTGCAAAGACCTCAAGGGTCTTTGAAACGGAATTAAGTTCCGATACGGTATGCACATAATGATCAATTTTACCAAAATATTTCCTTAGCATATTTAGATTAAATTGCTGTATCTCAGAAAGTGCCTTGATTTGATTTTGAACATATACGATCCTGATAGTGGCCTTAAAACTTTTGGCCAGATCTATCAAAGGTTGTAGTTCCGAGGTACTGTAATACCTCTTAAAATCTGTTGCGAAAACAACTTCCTGAGGTTCTTTATAGTTAAATTCTCGGGGGATAGTAAGAACCGGACAATTTCGGATTGCCTTTATAATACGCACAGTATTACTTCCTAGGAAAACTTCATTAATTCCTGAGGCGCCTTTTGTCCCCGTAACAATCAGGTCAATAGATTCGGTTTCAATAATATTCTTGATCTCATCTATCAAAAGACTAAAAGAGGATTTGATTTTAAAACTATGATTCTTATTCTTAAAGGTTTTCTGGATGCGTTTTAAGATATTGCCAAGTTCCCTGGTGGAAGTTTCCTTACTCCCAGCATCAATGATACTTGGCTGTAAACTAGAGGCCATAAATCTACTGTTGGGAATTACGGGAGTATAGGTATTCAATAAATGAAAGGTGCAGGATTCTGCTTTGTACAATTCTAAAATATACCTGATAGCGTTCCAGGAATTCTCAGAAAAATCTGTAGGTAATAAGATATTCTTCATGGGTTTTTTTCTACTTCAACAGGGGTAAAAGTAGGCCCCATTATAGCTCCAAACAATGACTTTTGTCAGGTTTTAAGGCACCTTGCGAATTGGGTGAGGTTACCTAATAAGGAAGTATTGGTGTGAACAGCAGGAATAGCGGCTATGTTCTTTTAAAAACCTTCCACCAGGTCGCGGAGTTTTTTCTCATTGGCAACACCAATCTTTTTCCCTGAGGTTTTGATGTAGCCTTTCTTTTTAAATTCTGAAATTATTCTGATACAAGACTCAGTAGCGGTGCCTACTACATTAGCTATGTCTTCCCTGGATAGAGTTACACTCAGGAAGCCTTCGGAATCCTCTCCAAAATTCTCGCCAAGATATAGAAAAGCCTCTGCAACACGCTGTTTTACTGATTTTTGTGACATATTTACGATCACATCATCGGCTTCGCGCAGATCATGGGCCATATGTCTCAACACTTCCACGGTAAAGTTAGGATTATTGTGCAGCGTATCTACGATACCTTCTTTAGGAATAAAACATACTTCCATATCACTCACCGCTACCGCACTTAAATTAGAGGTTTCTTCTGCAATAACAGATCGCTGCCCCATGACCTCACCTTTGCTGGCCAATTTTACAATTTGATCTTTCCCGTTAGCACTTAATTTGGAAAGTTTAGATACTCCTTCACGTACACAGAAAACTCCATTTAGCTTTTCACCTTCCTCAAAAATAGCTTGTCCTTTTTTGATAGACTTAGTGATCTTGGAATCCGAAACACGCTTTAATTCCTCCTTGCTCATGGCGCGCAGGGCATTAAATTGTCTTACAATACAATTCTCACATCTATTTTTCATTCAGCTAAATTTTCGACCTCTAAAGTACTATAATTTGAAGACCTGTCCACGGTATTTAACTGATTTTACAAAGATTTAATACGACATTTTCATCACTATTTAAGAAAGGTCTTGGAAAGCTGACTAAAATCATATATTTGAAAAGGAGCTATAGGCATCTTTGTGGCCGGGTATAATTCAAATGTATGGATAACACAAACTGCTATCATTGCGGTGATCCTTGTGATGATCAAATAATTTACCACAAGGACAAGCTATTTTGTTGTTATGGTTGTAAAACTGTTTTCGAGATATTTGATGAACACGATCTTAGCTATTACTATGAATTACAGGCAGCAGCCGGAAGTAGTCCAATTGAAACAAAAGGCAAGTACGATTATCTGGAAACTCCCTCAATCGCTGAAAAATTATTGGAGTTCAATGACGGTAATCATCAGATCATAAATCTTTTTATCCCTACTATCCATTGTAGTTCCTGTATTTGGATCCTTGAAAATCTGCATAAAATATCTCCCGGCATTTTACAGTCTCAAGTCGATTTTCCAAAAAAGACCGTTAGGATCAATTTTGAAACTACAAAGATCTCCTTGAAAGAAGTGGTACTTCTTCTTTCTCGTATTGGGTATGAGCCCAACATATCCCTGGAGAACTATGGCCGGAAAGAAAAAATACAGGATAAAACCCTGATCTATCAGCTAGGGATTGCAGGCTTTGCCTTCGGCAATATCATGTTCCTTTCTTTCCCTGAGTATTTTGAGGTCAACGAATTTTGGTTAGATCAATACAAGCCATTCTTCAGATGGTTGATATTCGCTTTTTCCCTACCAGTAGTTTTTTATGCCGGAAAAGACTATCTGATTTCGGCATACAAAGGACTGCGAAGTGGACTTCTTAATATAGATGTCCCCATTGCCCTTGGCATTTTGGTGTTGTTTATTCGAAGCACCCTGGAGATCGTGTTCGATTGGGGCAGTGGGTTCTTTGATAGTTTAAGTGGGTTGATATTTTTCTTACTCTTGGGCAGGTACTTTCAACAAAGGACCTATGCCTTCCTTTCCTTTGAAAGAGATTATAAATCATATTTTCCCATTGCCGTTACCCGTCTTCTGGAGGGAAATAAAGAAGAGACCGTACAGGTCTATGAGATCAAGAAGGGGGATAGGTTACTTATTCGTCATGAGGAGTTGATCCCTGTAGACGGACTGCTTCAGAAAGGGCCTGTGGAAATAGATTACAGCTTTGTTACAGGAGAAGCTACGCCAGTAATAAAAGAAGTAGGTGAAAAGGTATTTGCAGGCGGAAAGCAATTATTAGGTGCCATGGAAATGCTTGCTCTTAAGAACGTTTCCCAAAGTTATTTAACTCAATTATGGAGTCAGGCTGTATTTAATAAAAACAATGAAAGTACTTTTCAGACACTTACAGATAGTATTGGAAGGCGTTTTACAATCACCGTATTACTCGTAGCTTTTAGTGCCACTTTATTCTGGGTTTTTACCGATCCCACAAAGATTTGGAATGTTTTTACAGCGGTACTTATCATTGCCTGCCCTTGTGCCATTGCTCTTGCTGCCCCATTTACGCTTGGGAATATGCTTAGGATCTTTGGGAGAAAGAAATTCTATCTTAAGGATGTAGGGGTCATAGAACAATTAGCCGGCATTAATACGGCTATTTTTGACAAAACAGGGACACTTTCAACGAGGTCCCATAATACTATTGTATACGAAGGATCGGCCCTGAGTAAAGAAGAGAAATCAATGTTGAAAAGCACCCTCAGGGCGTCTAATCATCCTTTGAGCAGATCACTTTACAAACTACTGAAAGAACAGGATATTTTAACCCTGGACGACTACCAGGAATATATTGGTCAGGGGCTTTACAGCAGTAAAGGTGATCAAAAACTGAAACTGGGATCGGCAACATTTGTAGATAATTGCAGTTTAGATCCTGCAGATAAAACCGTTGTACATCTCAGCACCAATACACATTACAGGGGTCATTTTGTTTTTCAAAATGAATACCGGCCTGGTCTTTCAGAGCTCTTTACTGCACTAAAAACGAATATGGAAATTGCCCTGCTATCCGGAGATCATGAAGGGGAAAAACATCGTTTAGAAGCCTTGCTGCCTAGTTTAATTCCAATGTATTTCAATCAAAAACCCGATGACAAACTTTTCTTTGTTAAGGA
Source organism: uncultured Muriicola sp. (assembly GCF_947258935.1). Lineage (GTDB taxonomy): Bacteria > Bacteroidota > Bacteroidia > Flavobacteriales > Flavobacteriaceae > Muriicola. The sequence continues at coordinate 4,729 of NZ_CAMYKH010000026.1, read as the reverse complement.
ATTACAGGATCAGGGTAAAAAAGTAATGATGGTGGGAGACGGACTAAATGACGCCGGTGCCCTCGCTCAAAGTAATGTGGGTATCGCCATCTCTGAGGATATCAATGTGTTCTCCCCTGCTTGCGATGGGATCCTAGATGCTAGCAAGTTTAAATATCTCTCACAATATATCAAAGCTTCCAAACAGGCCATAAAGATCATCAAATTGAGTTTTGTTCTATCTCTTCTCTATAATATAATTGGCTTGTATTTCGCAGTAACAGGTCAATTAGAACCGGTAATTGCCGCCATCCTTATGCCCTTGAGTTCCATAAGTATTGTAGCGTTTACTACCTTAGCAACTAACCTAATTGGAAGGAAAATTAAATAATAAAACCTGACTTATGTCATTTTTTAGCGATAGCAGCCCCTTTATTTTTACACCCGAATTCAGGCAGGTATGAGTGTTATTTATGTGTTACTGACTATCAGTATTGTGGTAGCAGTTGTCTTTTTTGCGGCCTTTATCTTTTCAGTGAAGAGCGGTCAGTACGACGATTCCTATACGCCTTCTGTGCGTATTTTATTTGAAGATGAACTCGTAATACAAAAAGACAAAAAAACCCTTCCCAACAACAAGAATGAATTACCAATCTCTAAAAGAAAACAATCATAATTATGGAAGTACAGCAGTTTAGTTACGATAATCAGATCGTAAAGAAATTTATATATGCTACCCTATTCTGGGGTATCATTGGCATGTTGGTAGGCTTACTATTGGCGTTGATGTTTTTATTTCCAAACATCACCGATGGAATTTCGTGGCTAAGCTTCGGAAGGTTGAGACCACTGCACACAAACGCGGTCATTTTTGCTTTTGTTGGTAACGCCATTTTTGCAGGAGTCTACTATTCCACACAACGACTTTTAAAAGCCCGGATGTTTAGCGATTTCCTAAGTAAGCTTAATTTCTGGGGGTGGCAAGCTATTATCGTATCCGCGGCTATTACATTACCATTGGGATATACCACTTCCAAAGAATATGCGGAATTGGAATGGCCAATAGACATCGCTATTGCAGTAATTTGGGTTGCCTTTGGCTGGAACCTGATTGGAACCATGATCAAACGAAGACAACGCCATTTGTACGTAGCCATCTGGTTTTACCTGGCCACCTTTGTTACAGTTGCCGTACTTCATATTTTTAATAGCCTAGAACTTCCTATAAGTGCGTTGAAGAGTTATTCCGTATACGCAGGGGTTCAGGATGCCTTAGTTCAATGGTGGTATGGTCATAATGCGGTGGCATTTTTCCTCACTACCCCATTCCTTGGTCTTATGTATTATTTTGTTCCAAAAGCAGCGAACCGGCTCACCATTTACTGTACACCTCTCTACCGGATTGGGCACAAAATTTAGGAGTAGCTTTCTCGGTAATGCTCATTGCACCTTCATGGGGAGGGATGATCAACGGACTATTAACACTAAGAGGAGCCTGGGATAAAGTGCGAACAGATCCTACGCTTAAATTTATGGTAGTAGCTATTACCGGTTATGGTATGGCCACTTTTGAAGGGCCAATGTTATCCCTTAAAAATGTGAATGCCATAGCGCATTTCAGTGACTGGATCATTGCACACGTGCATGTAGGCGCCCTGGCCTGGAATGGCTTCTTAACCTTTGGTATGATCTATTATTTAGTACCAAAAATGTTTAAAACCCGCCTCTTCTCTATACCTATGGCCAATTTCCATTTCTGGATAGGCACCCTTGGTATCATCTTATATTCATTGCCTATGTACGTCGCAGGATTTACACAGGCACTAATGTGGAAAGATTTTAACCCGGATGGCAGCCTGGTCTATGGTAATTTCCTGGAAACCGTTAATGAAATTATGCCCATGTATTGGATGCGTGCCATTGGTGGCTCCCTATACATCGTCGGATTTATTGTGATGCTATACAACATAGTGGTAACTATTCGCTCGGGTAGTGCCGTTGTGGATGAACTTGCCGAAGCCCCTGCTCTTACAAGGGTCTCTAGTAGACGCACTGTAGGGGAAACCTTCCATACCTGGCTCGAAAGGAAGCCCATTCAACTAACTATCTTGGCCACTATTGCCATCCTTATAGGAGGGATCATACAGATTGTTCCTACTATTTTGGTGAAATCGAACATTCCTACTATCACAAGTGTAAAACCGTATACTCCTTTGGAACTAGAAGGGCGCGACCTTTACATTCGGGAGGGTTGTGTTGGTTGTCATTCACAAATGGTACGTCCTTTCAGAAGTGAAGTGGAACGCTATGGAGAATATGCCAAGGCAGGTGAATTTGTGTATGATCACCCCTTCCTATGGGGTAGTAAACGTACCGGCCCTGATCTACTCAGGATTGGAGGTAAATACTCAGACAATTGGCATTTAAATCATATGTACGACCCTCAAAGTATGTCATCGGGCTCTATTATGCCTGCATACCAATGGTTGGTGAAAAACAAGCATGACCGCAGTGCCACACAAGACAAGATGCGCGCCATGGTAACTCTAGGGGTTCCTTATACAGATGAGGAAATCAACAATGCACAGGCGTCCATGAATGAACAAGCGCTTTCAATAGAAAAGAATCTCTACGCAGATCCCGACTTTGCCCGAGGGTATGAGGAAGACAAAGCATTTGCGGCCAGCAACGGCCAAGAGTTCATAGAAATGAAAGACCGCGAAATTATCGCTATGATCGCCTATTTACAGCGATTAGGAACTGACATTAAAGTTAAAGGAACCGATCAACTAATATCAGAAAACAAGTAAATCATGCTAAAATTTGCCAAAAACTATATGGAAAGTATTGAAGGAGTGGCCACCTATCCTATGATCTCTCTTTTGATCTTCTTTGTCTTTTTTTCCCTGCTTTTCTGGTGGGTATTTACCGCCTCTAAGGAGTACATCAAAGAAGTAAGTGAATTACCATTAGAAGATAATAACCAAAAAAATACACAATGAAAAATATGACACCCTGGTGGATCAGAATCCCCATCTTTTTCTTTATCATCTTTGGATTGATGGAGTATTTTATTGATTCGGGAGATAAACCGGCCTTCATAGAAAATCCTATCGCGCAGTTCTTCCTGCTGATGATATTACTTATCCTGATCGCCATTGAACTCATCGTTAAATCTGTGGAGAATGTTCTTTTCCAAACACTTCCCGAGGAAGCCAAAGAGCGTTATCTAAATGCCAATTCTAAGCGCTGGACATGGGCATGGGGCAAAAGGATGTACACAAAACTCCTCGGCTCCAGGGCTATTGAGGAAGAAGGAGAAATTATCCTCGACCACAATTATGACGGAATAAGAGAACTAGACAATAAACTACCACCATGGTGGGTATATCTATTTTACGCTACTGCCTTGTTTGCGGTGGTTTACCTGGCACGATTCCATGTATTTAATGATTACGACCAGGATCTCGAATACGAAATGGAAGTAGCCGAGGCACAAGCTGCCATAGAGGCTTACCGTAAGACCGCTAAAGACCTGGTAGATGTGAATACAGTAATCTTACTTACTGATGCGTCCGACCTGAGTGCGGGGAAAGCAATCTTTGAAACAAATTGCGCGGTTTGTCATATGGCCGATGGTGGGGGCGGAATTGGACCCAATTTAACTGACCAATATTGGATATCTGGCGGAGGTATTACGAATGTTTTCAGAACCATTTCTGAAGGTGGACGAGATGGGAAAGGAATGATCGCCTGGAAACAGACCTTAAAACCGGTAGAAATGGCTCAGGTAGCAAGTTACCTGCTTACTTTTCAAGGCACTACACCGGCCAATCCGAAAGCGGTAGAAGGGGAAATATGGATAGATGAAAATGCTCCTGCAGAAAAGGTGTCAGATTCAACTACCGTTGTGATGAATGATTAATGAGCTAGATTAAAAACGAATGGCAAATGACGAACGGTTCAGGGATTCTATAGGCACTATCGATGAAGAAGGAAAGCGTGCCTGGGTATTCCCAAAGAAACCTAGTGGTCGTTTTTATGAATACAGAAAATGGGTCAGCTATGGGTTGCTCCTATTTCTTGTTGCATCTCCCTTTGTTAAGATAAATGGAAACCAGTTCCTGATGTTCAATGTGCTCGAAAGACGCTTTAACATCTTTGGATTTCCTTTCTGGCCACAAGATTTCCATTTATTTGTGATCTCTATGATCATCGGGGTCATCTTTATAGCTCTTTTTACGGTAGCATTTGGGCGAATATTTTGTGGATGGATGTGCCCGCAGACCATTTTTATGGAAATGGTTTTCCGTAGGATCGAATTTTGGATAGACGGGGATCGCGGTGCTCAAATGCGCCTTGCGCGTCAACCCTGGAATGCAGAGAAGATCAGAAAAAGAGTGTTTAAATGGTTTGTCTTTTTTGTGATCTCATTTCTGATCGCCAATATATTTCTCGCATATCTTATAAGTAGTGATACTTTAATGCGATATATTACGGACGGACCCTTTCAGCACCTCAGCACCTTAGTTTCTCTCCTTATCTTTACCGGAGTTTTTTATTTTGTTTTTGCCTGGTTTCGTGAACAGGTTTGTATCATAGCATGCCCCTATGGCAGGTTACAGGGGGTCTTATTAGACAATAAATCTATTGTAGTTGCCTACGATCATAAAAGAGGTGAGGCTGAAAATGGGAGAAAGAAATTCAGAAAAGGGGAAGACCGTGATGCACTTGGCCATGGCGACTGCAT
>NZ_CAMYKH010000025.1 GCF_947258935.1 uncultured Muriicola sp. | reverse complement strand
GAACAGGGCGCCCGTGAAGGAGCGGTCTTTATTCAAGATCATATCATAGAGGCCACCCAAAAAACCTTTGATGATTTTGCAGGGGGGGAAACAGATAAGAAAATGCTCAAGAAAATTTTAGGAATATAACACTTATACTATGAAAAAATATTATGTATTGATTGCATTGGCCTGCATTGTGCTGGTAAATTGTAAGGAAAAAGAGAATAAGGAAGAAGTGCTGGCCACAGAAGAAATGTCTATGGAAAATACAAGTGATATGAATGAGAACGATTGGATAGTGCTGTTCGATGGAACTTCTTTCGATGGCTGGCATGTTTATCCCGGGAAGGAAGTGCCAGACGCATGGGAATTGGAAGATGGCGCCATGATACTTAGGCCCAAAGAGGCCAGGACCGACGGTAACAGGTTCAATATGGTAACAGATAAGGAGTATACAGATTTTGTTTTATACTTAGAATGGATGGTTACAGAAGGAGCAAACAGCGGTATTATGTGGGGAGTTGTTGAAGATCCTAAATACGATGAACCTTATTACACGGGTCCTGAGATACAGGTGTTGGATAATATCAACCATCCGGATGCCAAAAATGGGACCACGCACCAGGCGGGTGCCCTGTATGATATGGTAGCCCCTTCCGCGGATGTCGTAAAACCAATTGGGGAATGGAATGTCTATGAGATCACCATAAACCATAAGACCAATGAGGGGATTGTGGTGCTTAATGGCACAAAGATCGTTGAGTTTCCGGTCACCGGGGAAGGTTGGGATACCATGGTGGCTAGTTCAAAATTTGCGGATTGGGAAGCTTTTGGAAAATACCAAACCGGGAAGATCGCACTGCAGGATCATGGTGAGAACATTAGCATAGGATATCGAAATATCAAGATAAAAGAACTGTAGATGAGAGGTATTATCTTCACAGTGCTGACAGTACTTTTGTACTCCTTTAAACAGCATGGAGAATGAAGTAGTACTAAAGATCAGGAAACCATAATCGGAGTAATTGATTATGAAGAAAATTCAGGAATAGAGCCAACTGTACCTGAGGAGGCCGAAATATACGAACGGGCACCTCCTACGGCAGCTCCCTTTGGAGATAATACCAGTGTAAGTTTTCGAAATATCTGGGTATGACAATAACATAAACCTAAGGGGAAATACAGAGATTCAGGCAAGAGAAATTAAGTACCTTTGGCCAAAATAAACACAAATTATGATCCAATCCATGACAGGATTTGGGAAGCATGTTGTACAGCTTCCAACAAAGAAGATCACCGTTGAGCTTAAATCGCTTAACAGCAAATCACTCGACCTTAATGCAAGGATGCCTCCGGCATACAGGGAAAAAGAATTGGAATTGCGGAAGATCATCGCAAGTGCTTTGCTACGTGGAAAGATAGACTTTGGCTTATATGTTGAAATTACCGGAGATGAAACTTCGTCAGAGGTCAATCAGGCGGTAGTTAAGCAATACATCAAACAATTAAGAGCTATTGCGGACGGAGATGATCTTCGACTTATGGAAATGGCCCTTAGATTACCCGATACCCTGAAAACAGACAGGGATGATATTGATAAAGAAGAGTACAAGGGCATCCTGGAAGCCTTGAATGAAGCCTTAAAAGAGATCCAGAACTTTAGGTCTGAAGAAGGCAGGATCCTGGAAAACGACTTTGCCGCTCGTTTAGATTCTTTGAAATCTTTACTGCAGAAAGTGATGGCCATGGACCCGGAACGTCTGGGGGCCATTCGCGAAAGACTCGATAAAGCCGTGGCCGATCTGAAGGTGGAGGTAGACGCCAATCGTTTTGAACAAGAGCTAATTTATTACCTGGAGAAATTCGATATCACCGAAGAAAAGGTTCGTTTGGAGAACCACCTTAATTATTTTAAGGAGACCATGAGCTCTGCCGACTCCAATGGTAAGAAACTGGCGTTTATTAGTCAGGAAATAGGCAGGGAGATCAACACTATTGGTTCTAAGGCCAATTATGCACCCATGCAACAATTAGTGGTTCAGATGAAGGATGAGTTAGAAAAGATAAAGGAACAAATGCTGAATGTCTTATGAGTACAGGAGGGAAACTTATTATTTTCTCAGCACCTTCGGGTAGTGGGAAAACCACCATTGTACGGTATCTGCTAGAGCAGCCTGAGCTCAATCTGGCATTTTCAGTCTCTGCTACATCCAGAAGCAGGAGGGGGAAGGAGAAACAAGGGGAGCACTATTACTTTATGAAACTTTCCGAATTTAAGCAACACATTAAGAACGATGATTTTCTTGAGTGGGAAGAGGTATACAGAGATAATTTTTACGGAACACTAAAGAGTGAAGTGGAACGCCTATGGGCCGAAGGGAAGAATGTGATCTTTGATATTGATGTAGCCGGCGGATTGCGGATAAAGAAGAAATTTCCTAAAGAGACCCTGGCGGTTTTTGTAAAACCCCCCAGTATAGATGAGCTTAAAATCAGGCTAAAAAAGCGCAGCACTGAGTCTGATGAAAAGATCAATATGCGGATAGCCAAGGCCTCTGTGGAGTTGGCCACAGCTCCTCAATTTGATAAGGTGATAAAAAATTACGACCTGGAGAAAGCCTTGCATGAGGCCCATCAAATGGTAGCCGATTATATTGGGGTAGTGCCTTCCTTCAAAAAGAATGAACCAAAAAGCTAGGGCTATTAGTCAGCCTGCATTTCAATATTCATCCCTATCTTTGCGGAGCTTATGAAGCAGGTTGGACTTTTTTTCGGCACCTTTAACCCAATACACATTGGTCATTTAGTGATAGCCAATCATATGGTGGAATACTCATCTCTGGATGAGGTTTGGTTCGTTATTACCCCCCAGAGTCCCTTTAAGGTCAAGCAATCCTTATTAGATAATCATCATAGGTATCAAATGGTTTTTGAGGCTGTACAGGAATATCCAAAATTAAAGGCAAGCACTATAGAATTTGATTTGCCACAACCTAATTATACCATTCATACACTCGTACATTTAAAAGAGAAATACGGAAAGGACTTCTCATTTTCCCTTTTGCTGGGTGAAGACAATCTTAAGAGTTTTCACAAGTGGAAGAACTACCAAGAAATCCTAGCAAACCATCATTTATACGTCTACCCCAGGATATCTGCAGGAATAATTCCGGAGCAATTTAAGGAGCAGCCTAAAGTTCATAAAGTAGATGCACCTATCATGGAGATCTCTTCTACCTTTATTAGAAAAAGCCATAGAGCAGGCAAGAATGTTAGGCCAATGCTGCCGGAGGCGGTCTGGAAATATATGGATGAAATGAATTTTTACCGCTAAGTTATTTGGGTGTTCCATTCAAAAAAAAGGGTCCTGCCTTTTTTGACAGAACCCGTTATTCCTTGTTTTCATTTATACTAAATTAAGCCGGGGTATCAAGCACGAATTACAGGAATGTACCTATATCATCTACTTTAACCCTCATTTTTTTATCACCATTTTTAAGCATAAGTTTATAGACCTTTGTCGCGCCGTTATCTTCGGTGTAAGTAACGCGATAAACATCTTTAGTTACGGTCCAATTGGGGAACCTTTTTAATACGGCAGTTTTAACATCATTAGGTAATGTTATGTTTTTAAATTTTTCGATGGTCCTAATAATCTTGCCGTCATTGTCATATTCGGCAACAATTTTTCCATCAGGAATAAAGAAGGAAACTGTGTAAAATTCAAAATCATCCTGATAGAAATCAGCTTCCGTTACATCATAAGACGCAACCGCACGTTCCAACATTTTAACCGGAATAGCAGCAGTCTTAGAATTGGTCGCATTCAAATATTTGAAGTTCATAGGTCTAATGACCACTTCAGAAAGCTCTTCAACCTTTACATCCTGGGTAAAGACTGGGATGGTTAATCCAAGAGCTAATAAACCAAGGATTACTTTTTTCATGGCATTTGAATTAGAGTTAATAATGACCTATCTAGTACTCAAGGACTGTAAATTTAAGCGGTAATAAGAAAGAATGCAATGATATTAATCAGTTGACCTATATATTAGGTAGGTAAATAAAAAATCTAGTCTAAGTCCCTGTAGGCGGTAAGCAAATCTGTGCCCAACAATTGGTTTTCCTTATTAGTATACCAGCTCCTTTTTTTTGGGATCTTCATCCCTCTTACCTCTTCTATCCCATCTAATAAAATATACTCTCCATCATTTTGCGATTCGTCATGGAAGAACTGATAGATCTCCATGGCATAGGTAGGAGGATCGAAATAGAAATACCATGTATCCTTCCCAACCTTTTCCTCATAGGTAACCTTAAGAATCAGATATTCCTTTCCTTGAAAAGTTTTTCTATGAACAGCAGGAGCCAGGATGGTACCATTATCTCTTAATTTCATGGGAAGTCCGTAGAGATAGGTGTAATAATTTTTCATTATTAGTATTGGGCCGCAATTATTAGCGTTGGATTTGGAATCTTCTTTTGGCATGATCGTTCTGCCGTTCACGGTAAAGCTACACGTTCCTTTATTAAATATCTCTGTAGTGGTGATAGTGTCTGTCTTTGCAACCAACTTAAAATAATCAGAAGGGAAATCTAGCGTAACTTCACTAGTTCGGTTGCTGTTATTTGGAGTTTCCATAGTAATATACAAGGTGCCTCGGAACGATTCCCAGGCAGTATTGGGATCATGATATTCGATAGATTTTGCCAGGAGCGTATTTGGAGTTATTTCCTGAGAGATACCTACAAAGGAATAAATTGAAACCAGAACAAGTAAGCAGTATTTAGCCATGGGTATAAAATTTTATCATCATTAGTTGTAGTGCAATTTCGAATATTTATTTTAAATTGATCGACTAGAGTCGACAACTACTTTTAACAAAGCTACCCTATGGAGTTCGGATTTGGAGATATATTACAATTATTAGGGGCCCTTGGCCTCTTTCTCTTTGGTATGAAAGTGATGAGTGATGCCCTTTTACTTTTAGCCGGGAATAAAATGCGGGGTATTCTGGCCACCATGACCTCCAATCGGTTTCTAGGCATTTCCACAGGCTTTTTAATTACCTCCGTAATTCAATCCTCCTCTGCAACTACACTCATGGTAGTGAGCTTCTCTAATGCTTCCTTATTAACCCTCACAGAATCTATAAGCGTTATTATGGGTGCCAATATAGGTACAACCATTACGGCCTGGTTAATAACGATCCTTGGATTTAAGGTGAGTATGAGTGCCATTGCGCTGCCTTTAGTAGGGTTTGGGTTCCTGTTTATGTTCTCAAAGAAAGAAAATTTAAAAAACTGGGGTGGGTTTATCATAGGATTTGCCATCCTCTTTATTGGGTTACAATTTTTAAAGGAAGCCATGCCTAACATCAATGAGAATCCTGAGATCCTTCAGTTTCTGAACAGGTATGCAGACATGGGGTATGGGTCTATACTGTTGTTTTTATTTATTGGCACAATACTTACAGTAGTCATACAATCCTCCAGTGCTACCATGGCCTTAACTCTTATCATGACAGCAGAAGGATGGATCCCGTTTGAGCTGGCTGCAGCCATGGTGTTGGGAGAAAACATAGGAACCACCATTACAGCTAATTTAGCGGCTATTGTTGCCAATTTCCAGGCAAAGAGGACAGCCAGGGCTCACTTAATATTTAATATTATAGGGGTAGTGTGGATGCTGATTTTGTTCTATCCTTTTTTAAGCCTGATCAGTTGGCTTACCCAGCGCTTAGGTAGCGAATCGCCTTATTTGAATGCGGCAGCCATTCCGGTGGCTATCTCTCTATTTCATACGGTATTCAATGTGATGAATACCTTTCTTTTAGTTTGGTTTATAACTCCGATCGCCAAAATTGTGGAATGGGTAGTTCCGGAGAAATTAGAACTGGAAAGAGAAATAGATGAGCCAAAATATTTGAATGAGAAAATAGCACAATTCCCTGAAACAGTGATCGCTTCATTGCTAAGTGAATCTAAATACCTATTTCAAAATGCTATTTTCGAAATTGTAACACATGCCTTGAATATACATAGAGAGGACATTAAATCTAGCCTAAAGGCTAAAAAGGTGGTAAAAAAGTCTATGGTGGATATGAAAACCGATGTACGTGCCTTGTATTTGAGTAAGGTAAAGACCATTTATGGTGAAATTATCCGATATGCTACCAATGCACAAAGTACCCTAAAGCTATCCGAAATTCAAAATAACCGGGTTCTGGAAATTAAAGTGGCCAATAGAAAGATGGTTGAAGTCATCAAGGACTTAAGGGAATTAAACAGGAACGTTACAATGTATTCATCCTCTCCCAATACAAAAATTAAAAATGAATACGATAACTATAGAAAGCTAACTGTTAAAGTACTTCGGGAAGTCTATAATCTTCCCATGGATGAGACCATAGAGACATATCAAAAAATACTGATGGATCTGAGAAAAAGAACCAACAAAAAACTTAAGGCAGACAATGAAGTGATAGATCGCTTGATCCGAGAACAATTAATTACAACAGACATGGCTTCTTCATTAGTAAATGACCATGATAATGTGCGCAACATTCTCAATAACTTAATTACGGTAGCCGAATTGCTGTATTGCAGACGAGATACGTTACTAATTCCTAAAGGTGATCAAAATCTGTCCATGGAAGCGGTGGCTTAATAATCTAATAGTAAACCCCGCCATTATTTCAAATGTATATACACTCTTGAAAATAAAAATCTAAAAGAGACCTATTCTTCGATGGTTGGAGGCTCAATAGACTTATCATGTTTTGAATAATAAAGTTCCAAAAGTTTCATGGTTGCTTCCATAAGATCCTTTGTTTCCAACAATAAAGAGAAATATAAGACCGTGTTTTTAGGACTCGATTCTTCTGAACGAGTACGTTTAATTTGTTTCTCAATCTTTTCGGAAACCAAATTGTACAATCGCTCCTTCTGAGTAAGAATTACCCCAATCTCTTCATAGGAACCATTATCGAACGCCTGCTTGGTTTTGCCAAATAGAGACTCTAGTTCCTCATTTATTTCTGTTAATTCTTTAACCTGATTGAATTTTAATTTCTTGTGATTGTTGTTAACATGCTTGTGGCTGATCTTTGTGATATATTCCAGAGATTGGGTTATATCTGTTAGATAGCTAAGAATGCTTATATAGAAGTTACTGGCCTCTAAACTGGTATCATCCAGATTTTTAATGAAATAGAACAAATGGTCGCGGAGTTCATCTATTTCGTCAGATAATTTTACAACATTACTTTTGTTCTTTTTAAGCTTATCCAGATCTTGTTTTGCCAATCCTTCTATACTATTCCTGTATAATTTGCTACTGCGTTTCATGGCATTAGAGATATTCGAAGAGCTTTCCGAAATTACTCCTTGGATAGAGCGGCTTTCTGTTTTTACAAGCCTATCCTCTGCAAGTATGGCCTTAGATTTCTTGTTGTAAGAAATATAGTTACGGGCCAGCAACAAAATAGCGACAAACAATAAAATGGCTATAGCTGCTCCTTTGCCAAAGCTTATGATAGCTAGAATAATTCCAGAGGCAACAAAGGCGATGATAGCAGTTAAGAACCAGCCACCAATTACATTAAGAACTCCCGCAACTCTGTATACAGCACTTTCACTACCCCATGCCCTATCTGCTAAAGAAGTACCCATGGCTACCATAAAAGTTACATACGTTGTGGACAAAGGCAGTTTATAGGAGGTAGCAATTGAAATTAAAATTCCGGCAACCATTAGGTTAACAGCAGCCCGTACCATATCGAAAGCAGGTAACTCGTGAACTTTGCCCTCCGGTAAGGTAATTGCCAGTTTTTTAAATCGGGAATCGACTTTATTCGTCCAGGAGTTGGGCAACACAGTTGCAGTGTATTCAGATACCATCATAGTAAATCGCACCAGATTTCGCGATAAAAAATTAGGTTCAAAGCGCTCTTTAGTATCAGATTGTCTTGATAAATTAATTTCTGTATCCGCAACATAGCGTGCCTTTTTTGAAAACCATAAGGTAGCCACCATCACCATGCCGGAAAGAAACAATAAAATGGTTGGGGTTGGCACTTTAGTCGCTAACACACCCATACTAAATTCTGTAGCCGGTACGCCTGAGACGACCCAAGCTTCATAAGACTGATAGGCGGCAATAGGAACACCAATAAAGTTTACCAGATCATTCCCGGCAAATGCTAAGGCCAGGGCAAAGGTGCCTACACCTATGATCAGTTTATAAATATTCACTTTAAAAACAGAAGTAAGTAAAAATGAAAGTATAGACCAGAAAACTAAACTTACCGCTATAATAGAGTATACCTGGGCTTCCAGGAATTTACTGATCGTTACACCTCCAATGAGGTCATAGGACTCACCGGCGTAAGGAGTTCCTTTAATACCCTTCATAAATATAAAGTAGGTGATAGCCGATAATGCGATACCGCCAAATATGGCACCTACCCATTTTGCTTTACGCTCAAAGTCATAAGATAACAGCACACGTGATACCCATTGAACAAAAGCACCAATAGAAAAGGCCACTACCACAGACAAGAGTATTCCCATGATGATCTCAAAGGCTTTGGAAGTATTTATATAGTTAATAATATCTCCCATGGTGCCACCATCAACACCAATCTTTATAACAGACATTGCAACTGCTGCTCCCAATAACTCGAATACAATTGAAACGGTCGTTGAGGTAGGCATCCCCAAGGTATTAAAGAAGTCTAAGAGCAATATATCAGTGATCATAACGGCCATAAAAATGAACATGATCTCATTGAAATAAAACTCCCCCGGATTAAAAATTCCCTTCCGGGCCACTTCCATCATACCACTGGAAAAAATCGCTCCAAAAGCGATTCCCAAACTGGCTACGATCATTATCGTCCTAAAAGAGATGGCCTTTGAACCAATGGCCGAATTGAGGAAGTTTACCGCATCATTACTGACTCCCACCACTAGATCTGCAACTGCCAGGGCAGCTAGTGCAATGATCATTATAAAGTAAATATTTTCCATAAGGTCTTTAAAATAAGGATGTAAATATCTAAAGTATCTTTGTTAGCTGTGTTATGTAATAGTTATTTCTAATTTAGAAATGAACATCGAGTTGTAATCTGAACATTACCTCATTCGTTCCGTTATCTATCGAAAGATAACTTAAATCTGATTGTACTTTTAATTTGTGACCAACAATATACTTTGAAACTCCAAAAGTGTATTGCGATTCCGGAGCCCTTCCAGTAATTCCTTCATCTAATTTTATATTTGTATACCTTCCTGAAACTTCCCAATTAGAGGGAAACAAATAACCGCTCTGCAGGTTTATTCCGTTGCCTACCCATACCACATCACCTGTTTCAGTCCCATCAGAATTTTTTGCTATAGGATCGTCAGCATCCCGGTCGGCATATTCCCACATAAATGAGAATCCGTTGTATTTGAACATCCCATCAAAGAAAAAAGTATTGATGGTAGTCTCATATAAGCCGGTGTCATTTAACATATAAGAACCCAGGTTACTTCTCGTTTTAACGGCATCACTGTTAATGTCATAATTGACAGCAAACATAAGTTTAGGCTTTTCTTCTCGTTTGAGATCACTACCGCTGTAATCACCGTCACTTACAAATTCGCCAAAGGGTAAAAATTCGAGTCGACCGGTATACTGATAACCTCCCAGATTTCCATCAGTAATATTTCTTCCCTCACCTTGAGAAAAAGCTATTTTTTCCCTTACAACAAAGGAATCTGAAAGATCGAAATGATGTCTAAGCTGAAACCCCATATCGCGATCTATATTAAACCTGCTGTTTACCAGTGATCTGTCTACTTGCTGCAGATTTCCTGATGAGATAACCCTTTCAATGTTCCCAGGCAGTTTGGTTTGTCCAAACCAGAGTTCAAAGTTTTCGTAAAAATTCCACATTACCACGGCATCCAGGATATAGCGAGGGGTATTACGCGTAAAATCTGACACTCCTGATATATCCCGATTGGAAAGACCTAGCTCTAATTTATATCTAAGTTTAGGAGAATAGGCATAACCGTCGAATTTTAATCTGGCCCGGCGCACCAAAAAATTTGTTTCATTATCTGAAAAAATACCATCTGAGTCATCCTGCCCTTCTGAAATGGCAAGGATCTGCATACGAGCAGCGATCTTCATTGTAAAGGAACTGTCCTTTCCAACCAGGTTAAACAGGCCCTTGCCAAAAGCGGGGGCGTTGGTTTCTTGTGCTTGTAATGGAAAATAAAATAAGGATATAAGGAAAAAAAAGAGAAGTTGTAACTTCATGTCAGTATTAGTTTTTGTCGAAGACAAATTACGGAACTAGATGTTACTTAAATGTTACCTAAAGATTATTAAAAATAAAAAAACTGCCTTGGCCAAAGGCAGTTAGCAGCATTCATAAATAATAGTCGACAAAAACTAATAATATATATGAAGTACTTAATTTATGTAATTAATTACGTTAACAAAGATCAATGTTAAGTGTAATATAAAAGTAATTCAAATATTAAATTATCATTAAAATAGCATTGGATAGTTGATTGGGAATAGACTAAAAATCAATTATTTACGTTGTTAATGTAAATTATATGTAAAGAAATCGTTGCTTAAAAGTTAAAATAAAGTAACTTTACATGAAGATAATTTCAAGTTAGACAAGATGAAAAGATTTACCTGCACCTTAGTACTTCTACTCGTAACCGTTTATTCTTTTGGGCAAAAAGAGAAAGAGCTCAATATGAATGAAGAAACAGGATTAATAGAAGCTGCCTATTTCCATGATAATGGCCAAATAAGCCAAAAAGGCACTTTTAATCTGGATCGTAAATTACACGGTGAGTGGATCAGTTATAACGAAGAAGGAGATATCATTGCTCAGGGATCCTATGAAAGAGGTCTGAGAACAGGCACCTGGACCTTCTGGCAAGATGGCACTATGAAGAAAGTGGAGTATAACAATAATGTTGTGGCCAGTGTTGATGGGAAAAAGAGCAGCAATACGCTGGTAAAGAACTAAACGGTTAGACATTTAACCGCATAAAACATAAATCCCGCCATTGGCGGGATTTATGTTTTTAGCTATTCAATAAAAGATACTTCTCTAATAAGTTGTGAGAGTGTTACTTATTTCTCACCCCGATTATTTAGGCTGGTAGGCGCCAAAGTTTGTACTTCTTTTTTGGCAGTATCTATAGTTGCCATATCATCCAGGCTTAGTTGCTTGGCTCCAAGACTTTTGGTTAGACGTACCACTTTATCGTTTTCTACCTCAACGGCTAATTCCAGGCTTTCATATCCAAGATAATCTATAACCAGGGTATAGTTGCCGGGAGCTATTCCGGTCATTTCAAAATTACCATGAAAATTGGTTTGTACTCTTTTAGAAGTTTCTTTTAAATGAACTTCAGCATAGATCAAAGGTTCATTAAACACTTCCTGATCAAGGATAGTACCAGCTATGGTGCCTTGTTCTTGAGAAAACATGGCCAAAGAAGAGATAAAGAAAAGAAAACCAAGAAGTTTTTTCATGAATAATTAATTTCTGATACAAAGGAACTCCTTCTATGTAAAAATAAGGTTACGTGCAGTTTAACATTTAGTAAGGAAGGTGTTAACAAAAAAGTCCCGCTATGCGAGACCTTTTTTTAATATATATAGCTAATTTCAAATTTAATTAATACCTACTGTCCATCCAGCTCCCCAGCTGGCTATATCAGTGCCGGTACCATTACCGTCACCGCTGATAAAATCTGCTTCAGTAAAGGTAAATCCTGTATCATTTTTTAGCTTAGTAACCACATTGTTAAAGGTAACATCGGTTACTCCGAGCAGGCCGTCAATGACGCCTTGTCCTGTTGGGTTGTCTCCGGTATCTCCGTCCAGGTCGAATGCTTCGTCAAAATCTGTCAATACCAAATTAGTAAAAAGACCCTGGGTGCCAGCTCTTAATCGGACAGCTTCACTGCCGTCATTGGCGCCAACGATGGTTACATTGTTCACATTAGGGGCAGAGAAGTAACCGCCTTCGTTGCTAAAATCTGTGTTGTACCCATCGCATTCAAAAGCCTTGTCGTGAGAAGTACCGTGCTGAACATAAATGTCTGTCAGTGTTCCTGTAAATCCTTCTGTCCAGTCAATAGAATCATCTTCTGCATTTACAATTACTATATGACTGGCATTTACTGTTCCGCCAAAAAACTCTACACCATCATCAGATCCTTCATAGATCTCTACATAGTCTATTGTGGTTCCGCTACCTACGGCATACATAGAAAGTCCGTTTAGTTCTGCATTTCCATCAATGGCACCACCAGCGTATTCAATGCGCACGTATTGCACAGATCCTGAATTATCAGCTGGGGTATTGCCACCGTAAGAAAGACCTCCTACTTCAGAAGTTGATGTATCTGTAGACCCGTCTGCCGTAGAATTTATAGGAGCAAATCCACAAATGACCAAACCTCCCCAGTCACCAGAAGAAGGGGCGCTTGCATTGGAGGTAAGGATAATAGGGCTGGAGGCAGAGCCTATGGCACTGATCCTTGCGCCTTGTTGAATGGCAATATAGGCATTCACTCCTACAGGTTGTGCTTTAATGGTCATTCCCGCAGGGATGGTTAAAGTAGTTCCTGATGCCATTAATACAGGTCCGGTTATTACATAATCAACATCCGGATCCAGGCTTAGGTCCTCCGTATAAACACCACTCAAATTTTCTGTGGTAGCACCTGGGTCTCCACCACCTGAATTTGTTATATTGTTGGTGACACTATTGTCTGTGATAATAATATCGGCAGTATCATCGCTTTCACACGCTATAAGTAAGGAAGCGGCGACTCCAAAGATTAATAATTTGTTTTTCATAGTTTTTAGTTTAAAATAGAATTAGAATTTATATTTAAGGCTGAGGCCAACATTAACTCCTCTTTTATACTCGCGTAAGATTACATTGCCATCTTTCACAAACCCTTGAACCAAGGGGTTGGTATCTTCCACCCCGGTATTTTCCCTGAAAAGAGAAATATCTGGGTTTAATAAATTAGTAGCACTTAAATTTGCTTCAAAGTGGTCTCCGAAAGTATTTCTCCAAACAAAGTTTAGGCTGGGAATCCCTTTCTCAATGATATTTCCCAGGTTTCCACTCCCAATGGCATAGATACGATCTGAAAAATAGGAGAATGCCACCGTAGCCGCTGGTTTAAAGGTTCCAAATTGCGGACTGTAACTGATATCCGCATTGACAATGACTGGAGAGGCGCCTTCCAATTCTTCCGTCGTTCTGTCCGCAAAGGAGGTTCCAAACGTAAAACCTTCTGAAGAAGAAACTGTTTCAAGATCCTGTTCGGTGTATGTGTAGGCTGCATTAGCCCCAACAGTGAGAACTGCATTCTCTTTTGAATCGTTGATGATATTCTTTCTCACTTCTATTTCTACCCCATATACCTTAGCCTGGTCCCCGGTTCTAAAATATCGCTGATTTCCCGTAGCATCTGTAGCCACTACCCGGTTTACGGGGTCATTGATGGTTTTGGCAAAGGCAGCTAAAGAGAGTAACTCTCCACGATTTGGGAACCACTCGTATTTTAGGTCATAATTAAAGATCTCAGAGAAAATGGGTCCAGTGCCATCTGGTTTCCCTAATAAGTCCGGGTTTCCACCTACACGCTGTACAACCCCTTCATAAACAAAGTTAGCAGCCTCCTTAAATTCTGGGAAAGACGCGGTCTTGCTAAGTGAGAATCTCAAGTTAGTATCTTCATTGAGGCCATAGCGAACATTGAAACTTGGAAGAAATATATTTTCATAAGCATTTCTGAAACCAGGGTCTGTCGGGACAGGATTTATGACATCATATATTATGGATTGCTTATACGCTTCTAACCTGAATCCGGGGATCAAAAGCCATTTATCGCTTAATTTTAATTCTGCAGTTACATATCCGGCATGGATGTCAAGATTTCCTTTATAAGTATTTTCGTAGAGCTGTGGTCTGTTTTGAAGTCCAATGTCTACGTTCTGTGGATTCCGGACAATAAAAAGATCCCATAGGCCACTTCCTGACGGGATATTGATATTGGACACATTAAAAAAATCATCTAAATTATTAATATCCGTAACTGGATTTGCATTTTTATCTGCAATCTGGTAGCCATAACGCCAGTTGTTAAACCTACGTTCTTTACGCCTCCCGTTGTATCCAAAATTGAGGGTTACCTTATCCGATACCACATTTGATAGATTGATATAGCTACTTAATTCATCATCTTCTATACTTTGGAAAAACCGTTGGTTATCAAAGGCGATATTATCGTAGAAGATAGGATTGGTGGCAGGGTCATTATCCAGAGCAAATTGGTAGTTTTCCAGGGAAATACGCTTCCTATCCGGTTCATCCGAGAATACTTTGTTAAAGCCTATACCCCAGTCTAGTCCCCATTTGTCTTCAAACATGTGCTGTCCATTCAATTGGTTGACAAAGATCATGTCCTGGTTAAACTGTACGTTTAATTGAAAATATCCTCCATCGCCATTATTGCTAAAACCATCCCTGTTAAAACCATTCCCTCCAACACCATAATACCCAACTGCATCCTTGGCACTATTTACGAAAAGGGAGCTGAATTTTATTTTGTGGTCATTATTGATGCGATAGTTAATATTTCCCATCGCAGTAGTCGTAGTACTATAGGCATACTCATTAACCAATGGGAATCTAACTTTTATATCATTTGTAAAATCGAGGGCCGGTCCTTCAAGGAACTCATAACTGTTCGTAAAACTGGCCATCCCAAAGAAGCTAAGTCTGGAATCCTCATTCAAATTAATAGAATATCCTCCTTCTATGGTACCTGAAATATTGATAGGATCATAATCTGCTTCCGGATCTACCCCATGCGATAATATGATGGCGAAAGGGTCATTGTCATACCGGTTGTAAAAGCCAAAAAAACTGGTCCCTTCGCTGGTTACAAAGTTGGTCCCTGCGGCATTGGAGTTGACACCGCTACCAAGCGAAACTGCCAGGTATCCATCACCTGTGTATTCTTTAGAGTCGATATTGACATTTCCAGCGGAAAAATCTCCATAAAAAGCTGCGGTATAGGCCTTGCTAACGGAGATGTTTTCAATAATACTGGAAGAAAATAGATCTAAGTCAATATTTTTCTTGTTCACGTTGTTCGAAGGCAATGCCAAACCATTCATGGTGGTATTCTGGTACCTATCCCCTAATCCACGTACATATACATTGCTGGATCCCTGCTGCTTGGAGATACCTGCAATTTGAGCTACCGCTGCTGCTGCATCGTCTATCCCTTTTCTTGTAAGTGCCTCTGCGCTTATCGCTTCTTTAATCTCAATGGCCTTTTTTTGATCTATCAGCAATGCTATCTCTGAGTCTCTTGCTGCCGTTGTAATTAGGACCACTTCATTTAAGGATACATTACCGGCGCCCAGAGCTGTATTTACTTTAGTAGTCTTCCCTGCTTCTACCAACACATTGGAAATCTCCAGGGTTTCATACCCTAGAAAGGTAAAGACAACGGTATAAGTCCCGGGCACCAGATTGTATATTTCAAACAAACCGTCGAAGTCGGAAGTAGTACCTATTGTAGTTCCTTTTAAAATTACGTTGGCGAACGCCAGTGGTTCATTGTTCATTTCCTTGTCGGTAATTTTACCTTCAATACTTCCAGTACCCTGAGAGAATAGAGTTCCGCTCATCAGAAGAAAGAACACTATACAAAAATGCTTCATCAAACTTTTATTCATTATCACGGTGCAAAGAACGCTTGAGCGTGTAAAGGGTATGTTAGTCCCAGGTTAATACTTTATTTTTTAAAGGTTATGTTTAGGTTATGACATTACCTCAATGTTAAGTTGTGCGAAAGGCCTTACTTTTTTCGTTTTTGAAAAGTGGTATCTTGCGGCCAAATACATCATATGAACTGGGAAGAATTACTGTCTTTACGGCGCTTTGGGGACACTAATAAGAGATTGAGGAAGGAACAGGACGAAACCCGTTTGGGTTTTGAGGTAGACTACGACCGTGTTATATTTTCCTCCGCCTTTAGAAGTTTACAAGATAAGACCCAGGTAATTCCGCTGTCTAAGACCGACTTTGTACATACCCGACTTACGCATAGTTTGGAAGTTTCTGTTGTAGGGAGGAGTTTAGGTCGTATTGCCGGAAAACAACTACTTGCCAAATATCCGCATCTTAGAGAAATACACGGGTATCAGTTTAATGATTTCGGGGCTATTGTGGCCGCGGCATCTCTGGCACACGATATTGGCAACCCTCCCTTCGGACATAGCGGGGAAAAGGCCATAGGCGAGTTTTTTAATAGCGGGGAAAAGGCTATTGGTGAGTTTTTTAAAAGCGGTCCGGGGACCGTATATCAAGGTGAACTGACAGCTAAGGAGTACCAGGACCTCATAGATTTTGAAGGTAATGCAAACGGCTTTAAAATTCTTACGGAATCTCGAGAAGGGGTAGAGGGAGGACTTAGACTCAGTTACGCTACCCTTGGGGCCTTTCTGAAATACCCAAAGGAATCACTGCCCAAGAAGCCAACCCAACATATTGCGGATAAGAAATATGCCTGTTTCCAGGCAAACACTCATTTTTTTAATGAAGTAGCTACAGAACTCGGACTAAAGCAACGTTCTCAGGATGGTAGTTATGCCAGGCACCCATTGACATTCTTAGTTGAAGCTGCTGATGATATTTGCTATACGATCATTGATTTTGAAGATGGAATAAATCTTGGATTGATCTCTGAAGATTTTGCCCTGGAATATCTAATTAAGCTGGTAAAAGATAGGATCGATACTAAAAAATATCACGGATTAGCACATATGGAAGATAGGTTAAGTTACCTGCGTGCCCTTGCCATCAATACGCTTATCAGTGATGCCACGGAGACTTTTATTAAGAACGAATCAGAGATTTTGCAAGGGAATTTCAGCACCTCTTTACTCGATAAAAGTAATTATAAAGCCCAAATAAAGGACATCCTTAGTTTGAGTGCCGAAAAGGTCTACAGATCTCAGGAAGTGATCGAAAAAGAGATTGCCGGATATCGGATAATTGCCGATATTCTAGAAGCGTATTCAAATGCATTGGTAAAAAGTAAAAACGGATCTGCCAGCAATTATGACCAACTTTTAATGACAACTTTGCCACCTAAATATCAGGATATTTCCGGGTCGCTTTATTCCGTTTTGTTGAATTGTTGCTGTTATGTGGCCAGTCTTTCAGACAGTGCTGCTGTTCATATCCACAACAAGATCTCAGGGAAACAACTTTAGAAACTATAACTGAGGCCAATAGCCAGCATTTGCCTAAACTGGATTCGCGGCACCCCTGAGGACACAACAGACCCATCATCAGCAATTATCTGGTTAAAACGGATATCATCATCATAAATGATCTGGGTGCCAAAATTGGCTTTTATAAAATCATTCACTGTGAACTCAAAATTCAGTTCCCAGTCTATATCAACATTCCCGAAAGAACGCAGGTAGTCCGTATACAGACTAATTCTATGATCCAGAGAAACGTTCTCCCAAAGAGGGGTTTTCCACTCATTGGTAATAGAAATTCCTAGTTCTATAAACTTGTTCTCACCTTCCTGAATAATTGCTCCGGTAGAATCTCGTACGGCCTTTTGTACCCCAAATGCTCCGTCATTAGCAAGGTTCTGGTCTAGAACAAAGGTGGCTTTTTGAGTAAGTGGGGAGATATATAAATTAAAGTTTTTGCCTTCCGGGATATATGAAATACCTGCCCCAACAAAAAGATAACCCGGGGCCATAAATCTGGAAATAGGCATGGTTCTGTCCGGGTACTTATACCCATTAGAGAACTGAGTATTAAATTTCACCTTGGCTGAATAGTACCAACTTGTTAAGGTATCCCTGCGATATCCGAAACTAGAGGAGAACCTAATGGCATCTTCCGTTTTGCGAAGTTTTTGTCCTTCCTGTACATTTACACCATACCGAAGTACCAGGTCATTGTTCCATTGTACGTATCTGAATTTGTAATTACGGACAAATTTGGCATTTGCCAATGCAGAAAAGGCATTATCTCCCCCTGCATTCCAGTTTACAAAGGCAACTTCGCTTACGTTTAATCCCAGGGTGTTCTCCACTACCCAAAAGGAAGGGAGCTTAAAGCGGTTAAACCTTTTAGTACGCGGCCTGGTCTTTTTAAATGAAATAACCGGGTTGGTTAGGTTTACTTCTCTGGGGATATATTTTATCCTTTCCTGTGAAGCACGGATCACTACAGTATCTGTAATAGTGGTATCTGGTTCTTGTGGCGGAACAATAGTATCCTGAGCAGAAAGTTTGAAATTCAACCCCAGGCATATCAGAATTGGAATGGACACTTTAAGAAACCTCATGCAGCAATTGAGTTAAACAATTGGTAATAGATGTATCATCTATGTGCCCTAAAGCCTGGAGTTCCTCCACCGTACCATGTTCAATAAAAAAGTCTGGGAGCCCCAGGCATTTAATTTTGTTCTTATAACCATTGGTGTTGGCAAACTCTAAAATAGCACTGCCAAAACCACCCATTTCACATCCATCTTCAAGAGTAACCACTATCTGATATGTTTTGAAAATATGATGGAGTTGGGTTATATCCAAGGGTTTTACAAAACGCATATCAAAATGACCAATTTCCATAGGATTATGAAGGCTGTTTAAAACCTCGGTGACCTTATTTCCAATATGGCCAAGAGATAATACAGCAATGTCAGCACCTTTGACAAGGTTCCTGGAAGTGCCTATAGATATCTTCTTAAAAGGAGTACGCCAGGAAGTCATTACTCCCCTTCCTCTGGGGTAGCGGATGGCCATGGGATGTTCAATTCCTTCCTGAGCAGTATACATTATATTTCGTAACTCACTTTCATTCATAGGCGCAAAAATGACCATATTTGGGATACAACGCAAAAATGCGAGATCATAGACTCCATGATGTGTTGCTCCATCTTGTCCTACCAGCCCTGCACGATCCAGGCAAAAGATGACCGGCAAATTTTGCAGTGCTACATCATGGATCAACTGGTCATAGGCGCGTTGCAGGAAGGTGGAATATATGTTACAAAAAGGGATCATTCCTTCGGCTGCCAAACCAGCGGCCATTGTAACCGCATGTTGTTCGGCAATACCTACATCAAAGGCTCTTTCGGGAAAGGTCTCCATCATAAATTTTAAAGAACTTCCGGTAGGCATAGCAGGCGTAATGCCAATGATCTTTTTGTTCGCTTTGGCCAATTCCACTAGTGTATGACCAAAAACGTCCTGATATTTGGGTGGCTGATCTTCTGTTTTTGAACCGACTAATTCTCCGGTTACCTTATCAAATTTCCCGGGGGCATGATAGGTGATCTGATTTTCTTCAGCTTTTTGTAGTCCTTTACCCTTTGTGGTAATAAGATGAAGTAGTCGCGGTCCGGACATTTCTTTCATCTTGCGCAGGGCATCAACAACAGCGTTCATGTCATGCCCGTCTATTGGCCCGGAGTATTCAAAATTGAGACATTCAAAAATATTCTCCTCCTTTGCAGTACCCTTTTTTACGTTGGTAAGATATTTCTTTAATGCCCCTATACTGGGGTCTATCCCTATGGCATTGTCATTTAGGATGATCAGCACATTTGCATCTGTTACACCGGCATGGTTTAGGCCTTCAAAGGCCATGCCGCTGGCTATGGAAGCGTCTCCAATAACCGCAATATGCTCTCTTTTAGTATCCCCGTTAAGTTTTGCAGCGATGGCCATCCCCATAATGGCTGAAATGGACGTTGAACTATGCCCTGTGCCAAAGGAATCAAATTCGCTTTCTTCTCTTTTTGGAAAACCACTTAGACCACCAAGTTGCCTGTTCGTATCAAAAAGATGCCTTCTGCCTGTGAGTATTTTATGCCCATATGCCTGATGGCCAACATCCCAAATAAGCTTGTCATAAGGGGTATTAAATACATAGTGCAAGGCAATGGTAAGCTCAACCACTCCCAAACTAGCCCCCAGGTGGCCTTCTTTAGCCGAGACTATCTCAATGATGAATTCCCTTAATTCCTTTGATAACAGAGGTAATTGATCACGAGAAAGTCCGCGTAGATCCTTAGGGTGTTGTATGTTATTTAAGAGTTTCATGGAAAGGAACAAAGGTACATTAATTCATTTTTGATGAGGGCAGATACTTCTGTGAAAATTGTATTTTTGGGACCATGGATTTGATCTTGGATGATACGTATTATATGAAGAAAGCCCTGCAGGAAGCAGAAGTAGCTTTTGAGAACGGAGAGGTGCCTATTGGTGCTGTGGTTGTAGTTCAGGGAAGGATTATTGCAAGGGCACATAACCAAACTGAAAAGTTAAATGATGTAACGGCCCATGCCGAAATGTTGGCCATTACAGCTGCCTCAAATTTCTTAGGAGGAAAATATCTGTACGATTGTACGCTCTATGTAACCCTGGAGCCCTGCCAAATGTGTGCAGGAGCGTTGTACTGGAGCCAGATCCCAAAAATAGTTTATGGAGCTCCCGATCCGCAACGTGGATATTCAGTTGGAGGAGGTAATTTACATCCCAAAACAAAGGTAACCAGCGGGGTTTTGGAGAAGGAAGCTAATACCATTATAAAACGTTTTTTTATCCAGAGGCGTAATTTAAACTAGAAGAAAAATTTACACAAAAAAACGCCTGTGGATTCACAGGCGTTCTGTATTCAATCAAAATAAAATATATTAGCTGATCACCTCTACTTTAGCGGCAACCACTCCCTTTCTACCTTCTTCTTCTTCGTATTCTACTTTGTCTCCTTCGTTCAATTCTACCCCGTTGAGGGCAGTGGCGTGAACAAAGATGTCTTTTCCGGTTTCATCGTTAGTAATAAACCCATAGCCTTTGGATTCATTAAAAAATTTTACTGTTCCAGTCATGCATATGAAATTATTAAATATTAGGTGTAATACTAAAATATGGATTTTTGAGCAAAAGCCGTAAAGGATCATCCATTTTTTTGGAAGTTAACTAGCTATTTTTTGATTTTTTTTCCTGATTCTCTCGCATTTTTTTAATGTTCTCTTCACTTAGCATATAGTCTTTCACTTTCTTGCCTTTGCTTTCTTTAAAAAGGAATAATGGCATGGCTATCAGGAATAGGCCTACCGTTCCAAAACCAATGCATTTATTGCCTAGAGCAGGGTCTTCTTCAATGACAGTGAAGCCATAGATAATGGCTACAAGAGACGATAGAACAATAAGGGTGATAATATATTTACTTTTCAAAAACATGTTATTTAGTAAAATTGATCAATTTGCGTCTGTATGCTGTAAGTAGTTTCGATTTAGAAACAAAACCATAGTATTTGCCATCTTTAATTACCGGTAAATTCCATGCACTACTATCCTGAAATTTCTGCATCACAGTTTGCATGGTATCTGTTTCATAAAAAATGTGTTCTGGAGCTTTATGCATGATGGTCTCAACCAGAAGTTTATCATAGAGGCTTGTGTCAAACATAAAGTCGCGCACATCATCCAGAAGCACAATACCCACCAACACTCCTTTTGCATTTAATACCGGAAAAATATTGCGGGTAGATTTAGCTACAGATTCATGCAGCATTTCTCCAAGCGTCATGTTCTGATAAACTGTTTTGAAATTTTTTTCTATAACATCATCTAGTTGCATGAGAGTTAGCACGGTTTTATCCTTATCATGTGTGATCAGTGCGCCTTCTTTGGCTAATTCGCGGGTGTATATGGAATGGTCTAGCGTATTTTTAGTGATCAGAAATGAAATGGCCGAGGTGATCATCAAAGGAACAAATAGTTCATAGCCACCTGTGATCTCTGCAATAAGGAAGATGGCAGTTAAAGGGGCATGCAGCACCCCGGCTATCAGACCTGCCATGCCAATAAGGGTAAAATTACTCTCGTTAACTGAAAAACCCATTCCAATGTTGTTGATCACTTTTGCAACAACATTCCCAAGCGTACTGCCCATAACCATGGTAGGGATAAAAATACCTCCCGCACCACCTGCCGCAAAAGTGGTGGTCATGGCAACTGCCTTAAAAATGGTGATGCCAAATAGCAGTGCTATAACTATCCATATATTAGAGGTATACGCATCAAAAGGTGTTTTTCCCAATGCTTCTAATGAGTTACCATCCAGGAGATGATTGATATAACCAAATCCTTCACCGTATAATGGAGGAATAAAATACAGCATTGTTCCAATAGCTAACCCACCTACCAGCAGCTTGTACTTCGGACTTTTAAATCGCTTGAAGAAATGCAGTATTCCAAAATACATTCTTGTAAAGTAGATGGATGAAAATGCAGTACCTACCCCCAAGACAATATAAAAGAGGGTATCTCTGATCTCAAATTTCTCGGTTACATTGAAATTGAAAAGTGTTTCATCGCCCAGAAAAAAATAAGAGGTTAACACACCGGAAATAGACGCAAATAATAATGGCAACAATGAAAGCATTGTCAGATCTAAACTAAATACTTCCACCGCGAAGATGATGGCCGCAATAGGTGATTGAAAGACTGAGGCTATTGCCCCTGCAGAGGCACAGGCAATGAGTAAGGACTTAGTTTTGGCGTTTATATGAAGGAATCTTGACAAATTGGAACTAAGGGCAGCACCCGATGCAATAGCCGGCCCTAATAGTCCAACCGAACCTCCAAATCCTACGGTTAGCGGAGCGGTGATCAAAGGAGTATATATCTTTTTAATACTTATGATCCCCTTCTTTTTGGACATGGAAAAAAGAATGGATGAGATAGCGTGTTCTAGCTTTTCTTTATGGACGTATTTTACATAGAGGTACACAAGGGTTAAGCCAACAATAGGACTGATAAAGTAGAGTTGTGTGCCGGAAAAGGCAATTCCTTGATCTACGAGGGATTCAATATAATAAGTGGTATTCTTTAGTGTCACCGCGGCTAATCCTGCTAAAAAACCGACGGCAACGCTCATAATATGGATGAAGGTCTTGTTGGAGATATGTTTATATCGCCAGCGAAAGAATCGTGCGAACAGAATTTTGATCTGTTTGAGCATTATGCAGTTATAACTTAAAGGAATGACATAGTTTACTTTATTTTCAATGGCATTTTTTTCGGGAATTATAGATCAAACTCCAGAGAATCTATTCTTCATTGTCTACTAGCCGGAGGTTCAGCTCCTCTAACTGGGCTTCATCTATTGGTGCGGGCGCATCTATCATAACGTCCCGGCCGCTGTTGTTCTTTGGAAAGGCAATAAAGTCCCTTATGGTTTCCTGACCACCTAAAATGGCTACAAGCCTGTCCAGACCAAAAGCGATGCCACCATGAGGTGGAGCCCCGTATTGGAAGGCATCCATTAAAAAACCAAATTGTGCACGTGCTTCTTCTTCAGTAAAACCAAGGTGACGGAACATACTAGCTTGCACTTTTTTATCGTGTATACGAATTGAACCTCCTCCAATCTCATTGCCATTTAGGACCAGGTCGTACGCATTGGCTCTCACAGCGTCCGGATCTGTATCGAGTAAGGCTAATTGCCCTGGTTTTGGGGATGTAAACGGGTGGTGCATGGCATGATAATCCCCGGTTTCCTCATCTTTTTCCAACAAAGGGAAGTCTATGACCCAAAGTGGGGCGAACTCTTCTGGGTTTCGCAATCCAAGTCGTTCTGCCATTTCCATCCGCAGGGCACTTAATTGTGCACGGGTGCTCATGGTCTCCCCGGAGAGTATACAAATAAGGTCCCCGGCTTTTGCCTGTGTCGCTTCCGCCCATTTTTTAAGATCTTCCTGATCATAGAATTTGTCTACCGAAGATTTAAAACTACCATCCTCATTACAGCGCACGTACACCATACCTTTGGCGCCTATCTGAGGTCTCCGCAACCAGTTAGTGAGGCCATCAATCTCTTTTCTCGTAAGCGTTGCCCCTCCCGGAACAGCTATTCCAACCACTAGTTCTGCCGAATTAAAAACTTGAAAATCTTTGTGCCGTGCAACGGCATTCAATTCTCCAAACCGCATATCGAAACGAATATCGGGCTTGTCATTCCCGTATATTCTCATGGCTTCATCGTACGTCATCCTTGGAAATTTTTCCACCTCAATACCACGAATCTCTTTTAACAAATGTCTGGTAAGACCTTCAAAGGCATTGAGGACATCTTCTTGTTCCACAAAGGCCATTTCGCAATCGATTTGAGTAAACTCAGGTTGTCTGTCGGCTCTTAGATCCTCATCCCTAAAACATTTTACGATCTGGAAATATTTGTCGAGCCCACCTATCATCAATAATTGCTTAAAGGTTTGTGGCGATTGTGGGAGGGCGTAGAATTGTCCCTGATTCATCCTACTGGGAACAACAAAATCGCGGGCACCTTCCGGAGTAGATTTGATGAGATATGGAGTTTCCACCTCAATAAATCCCTCATCTGAAAGATACTTGCGTACTTCCATGGCCACCTTGCTGCGAAAAATAAGATTGTTTTTTACGGGATTTCTTCGGATATCTAAATAGCGATACTTCATACGAAGGTCAGTCCCGCCATCGGTTTCGTCTTCAATAGTAAATGGAGGCAGCAAAGACTGGTTTAATACCTTTAATTCTGAAACCAGGATCTCAATATCACCAGTACTTAGTTGAGGGTTTTTAGAAGTTCTTTCAATGACTTCCCCATGGATCTGTATTACGAATTCGCGGCCGAGTTTTCTGCCCTCTGAGAGCAGTGTAGCCGTTGTTCTTTGCTCATCAAAGACCAGTTGTGTGATCCCATAGCGGTCTCGTAGGTCTATCCAAACCACAAAGCCTTTATCGCGCACTTTCTGTACCCATCCACTTAAGATCACTTTGGTCCCAATATGCGTTTTCCGCAACTCTCCACAGGTATGACTTCTATACATTGATAATATGAATTTTAACTGCGGCAAATGTAAGAAGTAATGCGTTTAACCCATAATATCTATACCTATTTTAAAGAATATATTATAGTGGTAATGCAAAGAAAATATTAGAATTCTCTTTGATTTTATGAATTCTTCATTACCTTGGAATACTCAATTTCTAATTCAAAACTTACAAACATGAGACAAAAATTACTCGGAAAATCATTCCTGTGGTTGTTTTTAGCGTTGCCCTTATGGGCTTTTTCGCAAGGGACGGTCAGCGGGAATATTACGGATTCCAGTTATGGAGGCCCCCTGGCGGGGGTAAACGTCGTGGTCAAGGGTACCTCCAGAGGTGCCATATCCGACTTTGACGGAAATTATTCGATCAGTGTTGACAGTTTTCCTGCAACACTTGTATTCTCATCACTTGGGTATGAAACCAAAGAAGTGATGGTAGAAGGGCCAACCACGCTGAATGTATCAATCGGAGAATCAGCTACTGGTTTAGACGAGGTGATCGTTACAGGTTTAGGTACCTCCATTAAAAGGAGTAACCTGGCCAACGCGGTAGCCACCGTTTCGAACGATCAACTGGTGGGAACCACCGCTCAAACAACCTTAGATGGTGCCCTCTACGGGAAATTAACAGGGGTGAACATTACATCCTCTTCAGGAGCACCCGGAGGTGGATTTGCCCTCCGTTTACGTGGGATTTCCTCAATCAATGGAAATAACCAACCGCTGTACATCGTAGATGGGGTGTATGTCAATAACGCAGAGATACCATCAGGGTTGCGTTTTGCATCTGGCGCTAACAGGGGGAATGAAGAGAACTCTTCCAACCGTATTGCGGATCTCGATCCTAACGACATCCAGAACATTGAGGTTCTAAAAGGAGCCTCTGCGGCGGCCATTTATGGTACACGTGCAAATGCTGGTGTTGTGATCATTACGACCAAAAGAGGAAGTCAGGGAAAAACAGAGATCAAATTCAGTCAGGATACTGGTTTTAATACCATTATTAACAAATTAGGTCTGCGTCCATGGACGGCTCAGAGTGTGGAAGACACCTTTGGTGCGGCAGAAGTGACGCTCTACAATCAGGCAATAGCGGATGGAGGTCTTATAGACTATGAGGATGAGATCTATGGAGAAACCGGACTTATCACAGATACACGTATCAGTGCAAGTGGGGGAGGTGATAAGACCAAATTCTTTGTAGGGGCATCTTACAGAGATGAGGAAGGTATTATTAAGAATACCGGTTTTAATCGTTTTTCTTTGAGGGCCAATATAGACCATACCATATCTAATACCTTTAGTTTTTCAGCATCCTCTAACTATGTTCGCAGTAGTTCGAGCAGGAGTTTTACAGGAAATGAGAATGAGGGTGGATTGAGTTATGGATATACTCTGGCCTTTACCAGACCTTGGATCAATTTATTCCCGGATGATACCGGGGCCTATCCGGATAACCCAAACTATTCAGGTAACCCCATATTTGTAAGGGACCTTGCCAGGAATGAGGATAGGAATAACCGATTCATACAAGGGATAAAACTAACCACGAATATTTTAAATACAGGAGATGATTCCGTAAAGTTCATTTTTAACGGTGGAGCGGATTTTCTGGCAAATGAGACTTTTGTCTATGTGCCGGAAACGCATCAGGCCCAAAGAGGAAACCAGAATGGTTTTATTGGGGTAGGGAAGAACAACTTTACAAATTTCAACTATCAGGGTATAGCAGTATGGAATCACAATGCCATGGGCGGTGACCTTGCTCTTACTTCTCAGGCAGGTGTTTCTTACCTGGAACAACAAGCAGATCTGATCTTCAATCAGTCAACCCAACTAATACCGGATCAGACCAATTTAACACAGGGATCTGCCCAGTCTATTACACAGAATACTTCTACAGTAAAGGAATTTGGATACTTTGCTCAGCTGGAAGGGAACTATATGGATAGATTGATAGGTACGGTAGGGTATCGTTTTGATAAATCTACCCTGAATGGAGATCCTAATAAGTATTATGGATTCCCAAAAGCGTCTTTGGCGGCAAACTTGCATAACTTCGATTTTTGGGGCGATGGAGATGGCTTCCTAAAA
The DNA here is from genome assembly GCF_947258935.1 of uncultured Muriicola sp. GTDB lineage: Bacteria > Bacteroidota > Bacteroidia > Flavobacteriales > Flavobacteriaceae > Muriicola. Next base: position 13,903 of record NZ_CAMYKH010000025.1, on the reverse strand, counting down.
AGGCTTAAACTAAGAGCTGCTTACGGGGAAACAGGTTCTTCCGGGGCCTTTGGTTCTGCCTTTACAGGCTTAAACCAGGTTTCTGTTGGAGGCATTGGAGGATCTTCCATCAATGCTCTTAAAGGAGACCCTGATATAGAACCGGAAGCATCTTCGGAATTTGAAGTTGGTTTTGATGCCGGACTATTTAATAAAGTAAATTTGGAAGTTTCTTACTACAATCGAGTTGTAAAGGACTTGTTATTAAACCGGGCATTACCAACCTCTTCCGGATTTGGTTCAGAAACTACCAACCTGGCCGATCTCAAGAATTATGGTCTTGAAGTTGGAGTTACAGTGAATCCTGTTCAGGACGAGAATTTCATCTGGAGTTCTAATATAAATTTCTGGTTCAACAGATCTGAAGTAACCAGATTGGACGTACCAGCGTTTCCACAACCCGGAGCCGGATTTGGTCTTGGCCTTGGAACCTTTTATATAGAGGAAGGACAACCTGTAACCCAGTTAGCCGGAAATGTTAATGGGGTGCCAACCCAATTAGGGAATGTAGAACCCGATTTTCAAATGGGCTTCAATAACAACTTTACTATAGCCAAACAATTTGACGTATCCTTCTTATTGCAATGGAAAAAAGGAGGTGATAATCTGAACCTATCAAGGTTACTTACCGATTTAGGAGGAACCAGCCCAGATTTGGATACACCGGCAGGAATAGAAAGGAACGGACAACCCATTGCGGCGGTGAGATTTATAGAACCAGCAGGGTATTTAAGACTAAGAGAAGCAGCGGTATACTATAGGCTGCCAACCAGTGCCCTCGCATTTTTCGGCGATTCTGTTACTGGGGTAAAATTGGGACTTTCTGGTAGAAATATTTTCACCATTACAGACTATAGCAGCTATGATCCGGAAACTTCTACCAATGGAGGTGCCGGCTTGTCTTCCGGGATAGAGGTTACTCCATTCCCAAGTACCAAGCAGTTTTATTTTCATCTAAACGTTAACTTCTAAAAAAATAGCAATGAAAATTATACAGAAATATAAAATAACAGGTGTAATAGCACTCATGGCATTCTTTGGGGCTTTTATAACCTCCTGTTCTTTCGATGAACAGGTAGATCCAAACAGACCAAGTCTGGCAGGAGTTTTGACAGATGCTTCTCAGAACCAGCTCAACAACCTGGTTGTTGGAGTAGAATCGGCCATGAGAAATTCTTTGGGGATACAGACCACAGGGTCTGGGACCATGGCAAGAGAATTATATTTATTTGATGCTGATCCCAGGAATACTCAGGATTTGTTGGGTGCAAGTGGCATTAATTTAGATAATAACTCCTTCTATTCAACAGCTCCCTGGGGGGGGCGGTATGTGTCTATTAAGAATGCCAATATTCTATTGCAATCTTTAGATAACACTACCTCGGTTACTGACACACAGAAATCAGGCTACCGTGGTTTTGCAAAGACCATTATTGCGTTTGAACTCATTGAGATCCTAAAGTCTTATAACAGAGCCAGAGTAGATGTTGCAGATCCTGATAATCTTGGACCAATTTTAGATTTCGGCGCAGCTCTAACGGCTGTAAGGTCTTTGCTGGATGAAGCTTTATCTGATCTGAACGGTGCGGGAGCAGAATTCGCTTTCCCCCTTGCCGGATTTGCCGGATTTGATACACCAAGTACCTTTGCTCAATTCAATAGGGCGACTGCTGCAGTAGCAGCCTTATATGCAGGGGATGGTACAGGAACTTTAACCGCATTAAATGCTTCTTATTTTGATCTTGCCGGTGATCTCACAGTAGGTCCCAAGCATGTCTATAGTTTAGACAGTGGGGATTTTACGAATGACTTGTTTAAGATCCCGGATAATAACGGAGATCAGATCATTGTTCATGATTCCTTTATCGCCGATGCAGAAGCAGGGGATACCCGGGTATCATCTAAGACACTCATCAGAGCTAATCCTACTGAGCAGGATGGCCTGGCTGGGGCATACCAGACGGCTTTATATGCTTCCAATATTTCACCTATTGATATGTTGCGTAATGAAGAGCTTGTGCTGGTCTATGCGGAAGCAAATATATTGGCGAATGATCTCACGGAGGCTGAAGACGCCATCAATGTGATCAGGAACTCGGCTTCCTTAGGACCTTATGCCGGCCCATTAACAGCAGATGCCTTAACAACAGAGATGTTAAACCAACGCAGATATTCTCTTTGGTGTGAGAACCATAGGATGTTCGATCTCAGACGATATAATTTGTCTAACACCCTGTCTATTGACCGTGCAGGAGATCAGATCTTTAACACATTACCTGTGCCTCTTTCCGAGAATGAATAGTTGGTAGTAGGTCAAAAAGAAAAGCCGCCCAATAGGGCGGCTTTTTATTTTTGGACCAAAAATCTAGGCAGCAATTTCTGCTTCAACTTTATTAAGGTCAGATACCTTGCTAGGGCGGAAATACAATTTTATTCTATACGTAATATTAAACAGCACCGGAACAATGATTAGGGTTAAGAAGGTGGCAACAATAAGACCAAAAATAACCGTCCATGCCAAGGGCCCCCAAAAGATAACGTTATCTCCACCTATATAGATCTTAGGATCTCCCTGAGAGAAGAGCGAAAAGAAATCTATATTGAGGCCAATGGCCAAAGGTATAAGCCCAAGAACCGTTGTTACTGCCGTAAGTATTACGGGGCGCAGTCTTGCTTTACCTCCTTTAACGATCACTTCCGTTACCTGCTCAAGGGGTATCAGGTCATAGTCGTCTAGCCCAAGTACAACTTTCTTGCGGTCTATAAGGATCTGTGTATAGTCTAACAGCACTACACCATTGTTTACAACAATACCGGCCAGTGCTATAATACCCATCATAGTCATCATGATAACAAAAGACCAGCCCGTTATCATTAGTCCGCCAAAGACGCCAATAAAGCTTAGAAATATAGCCGTCATGATGATCGCAGGTTTGGAAATTCCTCCAAACTGGAAGATCAGGATAAGCATAATCAGCCCAAGACCAGAAAAGAAAGCACCTACTAAGAACTGCATTTGTTTGTTCTGTTCTTCAATTTGTCCTGTAAAATCTAGTTTTACATTTGCAGGGAGTTCTTCAAAGTTCTCCATTTCTTTCTGAATATCAGCAACTACAGCTCCGGCATCTGAGAAGCCGGGTTTTAGACCAGAATATACGGTTACTACGCGTTTACCATCGCGGTGTTTAATGGCGCTAAAGGAAGATGTGTTCTTTTGAGATGCCACAGCCGAAACCGGAATTTCCTTAATCTGACCGGTAGCCTGGTCTCTAAAAATAATGTTCTGATTGAACAGGGCACTTTTATCGTACCGCATGTCCTCTCTAAAACGTACATTGATGTCATAATCTTCCCCACCTACCTTATAGACACCTGCTTTTTCGCCAAAAAGAGAACGCCGTAATTGCTGTCCAACCTGCCCAACAGTGACACCTAATTCTCCTGCCTTTTCCCTGTCTACAAGTACATTCATAGAAGGTTTCCCTTTATTGACATCAATTTTCAGTTCTTCTATTCCGGCGATGTTCTTTTTATTGATAAAGTTTCGAATGTTTTCGGCAGTATTGATCAATACATCGTAATCTATTCCCTCCAATTCAATGTTAATGGGGTATCCAGAAGGTGGCCCTGCAGCTTCCTTTTCAACAGAGATAGAAACTCCGGGGTAGATCCCGATTAGATTTTCCTGAATATCGCTGCGGAGATCTTCTGTGCTGATCCCATTCCTGTATTTGAATTCGCGCATGGAGAGGGTGATCTTTCCTCTGTGAGGCATTTCAGCCGATGAACCTCCATCCGTATTAGGATTTCCGGCACCTTCTCCAACTTGAGATACAGCAGAGGATAACAGGTAATTATAACCTTTATTTGTATACTCAGGTTTTTTAGTAATAGCGTAGACCCTTTCCTCTATTACTTTGGTTAATTCATTGGTTTTTTCAATGGCAGTTCCCTGTGGGTACTCAATATAGACGTATATCTCATTGGGGGTATTGTCCGGGAAGAATTCAACCTTGGTGCGGCCACTACCCAATGAAAGTCCAAAGAGCATAAAGGTACTTAGTAATAATAGGACGGTAATCCCCGAAAACCAATACACATTTTTACCTCTAAGAGCGTATTTAATTGTTTTTTCATAGAAATTCTCAAAGCGAATAAGCGACGTTGTTTGAAATTTTTTAGCCCATTTTTTTAAGCCGTATTTGTAGAACCAGAATAGTATGGCCGTAACGATCATTACGCTACCCAAACCACGCATGGCACCTCCGAAGATCAGGATCAAGATCCCAATACTTCCAAGGATAATACTAACTCTGATCAATTGCCGGCGGGTTAATTCTTTATCCCCAAGTTCCATATAGCGGGAAACCAACATAGAGTTCATAAAAATGGCCACAAAAAGGGAAGATCCCAGGACCACAGACAGGGTAATTGGGAAATAGATCATAAACTGTCCAAAAATCCCGGGCCATAAACCGAGTGGAACAAAAGCTGCTACCGTAGTAAGGGTCGAGATAATAATTGGAAAAGCGATCTCTCCAATACCTTTCTTGGCAGCTTCAATTCTGGTCATCCCTTCCTGTTCCATTAGTCGGTATACATTTTCCACCACCACAACTCCGTTATCCACCAACATCCCCAGACCCATGATAAGTCCAAAAAGGATCATTGTATTTAAGGTATACCCCAGGGCGGAGAGTATAACAAAAGACATGAACATAGACATTGGGATAGCAAAACCGACAAAAAGGGCATTCCTGAAACCAAGAAAGAACATAAGTACGGTAACTACCAGAATGATCCCAAAAATGATATTATTGACAAGGTCATCTACCTGGCCAAGGGTGCGGCTAGAGGAGTCATTGGCAATAGTAAGTGTAAGATCTTTTGGGTAGTAATTCTCTCTTGCTTCTTTAACCAACTTCTTGATCTCATTGGTTGCTTCAATGCTGTTTTGACCCGAACGTTTCTTAACGTCGAGCATTACTACATTTTCTCCAAATTCACGGGCATAGGTAGTTTTGTCCTTCTCATCAAAGGTGATGGTTGCAATATCCTTTAAATAAACTGCGCCATTCTCCGACTTAACCACAAATTCGTTTAGCTCTTTTGGATCTTTGATCTCACCTATAATTCGAATATTCCTTCGTTGATTGATGGTCTTTAGATTCCCTGCAGACATGGTCATATTTCCATTGGCTATGGTTTGAATCACATCCTGGAAGCTTACTTTGGAAGCCATCATCTTATAGACATCTACAGCAATTTCCACTTCTTTTTCCTGAGCCCCTCTAATATTCACTTCTTTTACTTGTGGCAGGTCTTCTATCTCGTCCTGGAGGTACTCGGCAAATTCTTTTAAACTTTCAACCGGATAATCCCCGGTAAAGTTGATATTCATGATGGGGAACTCTTCTGCTAAATTAAGATCGAAGATATTTGGCTCTACTTTAGCGCCGTTGAACAAGGGCCAATCTTCACTTGCCTTTTCACCGTCTACTTCATCCTTAATTTTTTGTTTAGCAGCTTCAACGGTAATTTCCTCATCGAACTCGGCAGTAATAATGCTGTAATCTTCCTGTGAAGTAGAGGTAAGTTCTACCAGGTTGCTCACATTTTTGATCCGATCTTCCAGAGGATCGGTAATGAGTCTTTCTACATCTTCTGCTGTATTTCCCGGATAAGGGGTACTGATATACACTTTGGTCTCCACTATCTCCGGAAAGTCCTCCCTGGGTAAGGCCATATAGGAGGTATAACCCATGTAAAGGAAAATAGCAATCATAACATAGACCACAGAAGGGTTGTCAATGGCCCAGGATGAAAGTCTGAATTCCTTGTTGGCGTTTTTTTGCTGTCGGCTCATAGTACTTCTTACTTATTAATTTGTACGTCCTGATTGTCTTTAACACTCCTGGCCCCTTCCTGAATGATCAATTCTCCTGCGGTGAGTCCGGTAAGGATCTCAACGTACCTGCCCTGTGTTCTCCCGGTTGTAACGATCCTTTTTTTGGCGGTTCCCTGCATTTCTTCCGAAGGCTTTTCTACAATAAACACGTACTGTTCACCTTCCGCATTTTCCGAGATCACACTCTGGGGAATAAGCAGTGCTATAGGATTGGAGTAATCATTGATAGTAACCCTGGCGCTCAAATTTGGCTTAATAATTCCATTTTTATTAGGGACAGGTATTTCCACACTAAAGGAGCGGTTATTAGGATTAATAAAATTTCCGGTTTGCCGAACCGCTGTATTTATAGAATCGCCCAGAACAGGGAAATATACCTTAGCCATACTTCCATTGGTAATACTACCCAGGTACGATTCAGGAACGTCTACAGTGATATACATATTAGATAGATTTACTATCCGAAAGACCTCAGATCCCGGACCCGGTGATACCACGGTTCCCTGATCTTTTATAACATCATCTATGATCCCGGTAAATGGGGCCCTTAGTTTAGATTTACTCAATTGGCGTTCTGCTTGCTCTACACTGCTCATAGTGGTTTCATAGTTGGTTTTAGCTTGCAGGTATTGTATTTCTGAACCAATTTTTTGCTCCCAGAGCCTTTTTTGCCGCTCATAGGTTGTTTCCGCCAGGCTTGCTTGTGTTTTTAATTGTGCCAGTTGGTTGGCCATGCCTCCATCGTCTATGACACCCAATAACTGTCCCTTCGTTACTCTATCTCCTTCGGTAACATAGACACGCTGAAGTGTTCCGGCCATTTCCGGGTAAATCAACACATTTTGTTTGGTAGCAACATCACCCTGGAGTTCCAAAAAATGTTGAAAGTTTTGAGAGCTTACCTCAAAGGTGCTCACTAACGGTAATTTGGTATCCGTATCTAAGGCAGTAATTACGGAATCTAGTGTCTTAACTTGCTCATTTAACACTTTTAACTGCTCTGTGATGACCGTCTTTTTGGACCTTAGTGCATTGAGATCTCCATTGGCTATGAGGGTGTCTATAGACACATTCTTATCACTACCACAGGATAGTAACAGAAGAAATATGGTGAAGATGGATATAGTATTTTTCATTTTGAAAATAAGTTTATTTTTTACTGATTATTGGCGATTACTTCTAATTCGGTTTTGGTATTGATAACATCTACCATGGATTGCAAATACTCTTGCTGAGCTGTATATAATTGGGTTTGGGCTTGTCTCAGCTCAAAACTAGAGGCGATCCCTTCCTTGTATTTGATCTGATTTTTTTGTTCTATTCGTTCTGCCAAATTCAAATTCTGTTGAGTTGTAGCATATTGTTCTATTGCCAGGAGGTAATCACTTTTTGCCTTTTCCAATTGTAGTCTAATCCGCTCCTGGGTTTCTGTTAATTGGGTCTTGGCTTTTTCGAGGGCTATTTTGGCTCTTTGCGTACTGGCACTCCTTTTTAATGAACTAAAGATTGGGATACTCAGATCGAAACCTAAAATAGAGGAATCGTACCATTGCTGATCCCCGTCCAGAAAAGTGAAAGAATTACTGAAAGCTGCCGTGCCGTAATTAGCGAAGGCATTTAATGTAGGTAAAGCCCTGCTCTTTGCAAGTTTTAATTCAAAATAGCGTTGTTCATTAAGGTTGTTCACCAATTTATAGTCCACATTGTTCTCCATGCTAAACGGGGTGTTTAAAGCAGCAGGGTCTACGTAGGCCTGAGCAAGATCGTTGAGGTCCTCCTTTAATTGAGTCTCGTCCTCAATAGGTAGCCCCATGACCAAATTGAGCATTTGAAGGGTGATATTTTGAAGACGCTGGGCATTCTTCAACTGACTTTCCACCGTAGAAAAAGTGATCTGTAATTGTTCTACATTTTCTTCTTCTGCCAGGCCATTCTCATACAGTTTTTGGGTTTCATACAAGTTGCTTTGCAGGGCATCCAGATTTTTTTGCAAAATGGTCACGGATTCCTTTGCCAAAAGAACATTTCCATAAGCTTCTACAACAGCTTTGCGTACATCTTGTTGTGTTTTTTCCTTATTGTTCCTGCTATAACTTAAAAAGGCCTTCGTTGCCTGCACCCCTACTATATATGAACCGTCGAAGATCTGTTGGCGAACTGTGGCAGTGGCACTGGCCTGTTGAGGTTGTCCAAAAACAATAGCTTGGAACTCTCCGGGTTGGCCCCCAAAGAATTCGGCAGGGATTAGGGAAACAGGTTGTTTTAATTGATTTTGATAATTGAGGTCTGCGCTGATCTGAGGCAATCCAGAGGCAATGGTCTCCCATTTTTGTTTTTGGGCATCTATAATATCGCGATCGGCGTTGAGTGCGCTGTAATTATTCTCCAAAGCGAAGGCAATGGCTTCATTAAGCGTGTACCCTACAGGCGCTTCCTGAGAAAAGCCAAAAAATGATGTAGTGAACAGTATAAGAAATAAACGATATGTGTTCATTTATTCGTGATTAGAGTGAATGATTTCATTTAAAATATTTCGACCTTCCGGAGTTACAATACCTCTGAGATGATATTCCAGATAATCATCCATAAGTTGGCTTATTGGAAATTCATCTTCCGGAAAAAGTGTGTGATCCTTTATACTGGTTACGCCGGTAAAATAGATCCTGGCAATAAAATTTATATTTAGAGAGGAGCGATAGATACCCAGCTCCATTCCACGTTTAAGGTTGTCTACCACACAATTTTGCATAAGTTCAAATTGCTTCTTTCGCATTGTTTTATGTATACGCGGGTAATATTTTTGCAATTGATATTGAGGAGACGCTTTCTCATCTTTCAAATGCCGCATAGCAAACTTTTTGATCTCGTATAATTCTTCAATAGGATTTTTCTGAAGACTACAAATGGTGTCAATTCCTTTTGAGATCACCTCAAAAAGCTCCAAAGTGGACGTTTCTACCAATTTCGTTTTATTTTCAAAATGCGCGTAGATGGTCTTTTTGGAAATACCCATTTCATGGGCAAGATCATCCATAGTAACGCTTTTGAATCCAAGCGTCAGGAACATATCTGTAGCCTTATCGAGTATTTTTTCTTTCATAAGGGGGCAAATATAAGGTAGGAAACTATAAATACAAATAAAGTTTCCTACGTTTTGCAATTATTTAACATATTCTTTAAAGCAAGGTGAAGCTGAGATTTTCAGGATCATTAGGCAGCTTGTGGTGAATTCACCTATTTTTGAAAAAAATTTGCCATGCATACAGTTGAATACTATCAGGAAAAATTCAATGAACATCTCACCTCCAGAGTGGCTGTAAGAGAACCTGCAAGCCTGTATGAACCCATGAGTTATATTCTAGGACTGGGGGGCAAACGTCTGCGACCTGTACTTACTTTGTTGACCACTGAACTTTTTGGCGGTAGATATCAGGATGCTTTTGATGCGGCTATGGCGGTGGAATTCTTTCATAATTTTTCCCTGATCCACGATGATATTATGGATGCGGCTCCTTTGAGACGTGGTAAGACCACCGTACATCAAAAATGGGATGTCAATACCGGGATCTTATCCGGAGATGCCATGCTTATAGAGGCGTATTGTTATTTAGAGTCGTATTCTCCTTCTGTCTTTAAGGAATTGACCATGCTTTTTAGTAAAACGGCCATTGAGGTTTGTGAAGGACAACAGTACGACGTGGATTTTGAATCACGGGAGGATGTTGAGGTAGCTGAGTACCTTAAGATGATCGAGTATAAAACAGCTGTTCTGGTTGGAGCATCCATGAAAATGGGTGCGATCATAGCCGGGGCTACTGTTGCTGCCCAAAAAGATATTTATGATTTTGGTCTCAACCTGGGAATAGCATTCCAATTGCAGGATGATTACCTAGATGCCTTTGGGGATCCCAAGACCTTTGGGAAGCAGGTAGGGGGTGATATAATCGAAAACAAAAAGACCTATTTATACTTGAAGTCGATCGAAATGGCCGATAAAATTCAAAGCAGGGAGCTAAAGGATCTGTTTTCTATCCAACCCGGCAAAACTGATATGAAAGTAAAAAGGGTGAAAGAGATCTATGAACAAAACGGAGCGTCTAAGGCAACGAAAAAGGCGATCGCCTCTTATACCAAAAAAGCTTTTTCTCATCTAGACACCCTTGTTGTTTCCGACAAGAATAAAGATGTATTACGTCAATTTGGTAAAGCTCTGATGGGCAGAAAGGTCTGATAAATTACCAACGCTTCTTTGTGCCTGTGAATATCCAATACACATGACGAATGAGCGACTTCACAAATGGGATTGGCTTAGGAGACATCATTATATAAGCATCCTCATACCAGCGTGTTTCTTCATCCAGGAATTTAAAGATCAACTGAGGTTTCCTTTTCGTAAAAAGCGATTCAAATATGGATCGTCCCAAAGCATTGTTCCTGTAAAGTATATTTAATAAAAGCACATCATACATCCAAAAACGATTTCTCTTTTGGAAGGTATCAAGTGGTTTGTTTGCTTTAAGATGTTGGATGAGGGCTTCACTTTTTAAAGCCGTATTTCTAAAAGTGTATCCAGTACTGGGCTTACTCCATCCACCTGCAGTACCAATATGATAAACATTCCGTGAGTTTTGTAAGGTAAAATCTATACACGTCATTGGAATACTGCCTTGTTCTTTTTCTACAATTTCAAATTCAACACCCTTAAAATGAGTGTCCATATATGCCACTATAGCCGTTTCATATTCCTCCTTGGGAAGCAATGAGCCCGAAAAAAGGGTATATTCTAAAAGTGCAGATGTTTCTGAAAAGGGCAGGACATACATAAACCGTGTGTTGCCTTTTTGCGCTACCGAAAAATCCATAAATGTGGCCTGCCGGGGATCGAAAACAGGCTCTTTTGTTTGAATAAACCATCCGATAAAATGTTGCTGTAGAATAGGATACCTGGGATGATCCTTAAACTTTTTAAAGCTTAGCTGACTATCAAAAACTTGTTTGGCCAGGTAGTTGTTTTTATCAGTTCCTACATTTACCCCCATATCCTGTTGATCCAGGATGCTCTTCACAGCTTCCTGTCTGAAAGTAACGTTGGGATATGATGAAATTCTTTTTAAATAGTGTTGATAGAAATCTATCCCCCGGACCATCTTATATGAATAAGGAGTAATAGGATAGATCTTTTTATTTTCCTTTCCCGCAAAGTAGATCTCATCCCATTTCTTATGAACGATATTGTCAAAAGCACCCGGTCCTTTTTCCCAAAAACACCAGGTACGATCATTGGTGGTTTTGTCGTCTTTATCTAAAAGGAGAATGGATTTGTCTCGAAAGGCAGGGTCTTTTCCCATTCCATCGGCCATCATGAGTCCGGCTGCACCAGCACCAATTATGATGAAATCGTATTCTTTCATACACCCAAGCGAGTGGATAAAGGTACAAATTAAGCTAAAAACAAAATGACTTTTATCCTAATCATAAACGATACCTCAATCCAAAGAATGCTCTAATACCCTGGTTAGGGCCGTATACATAGGTTGGGTCAAAGGTGAGGGCATACGGATTATCTGCTGTGGCCACTACTTGCCCATTAGAATTATAGGTTACATTCTTGTCGAATGGGTCATTGGCTCTGGCGATAATAAAGGGGGCATTTCTGTTGGGGGTCCAGTTCAACAAGTTTTTTACCCCACCGTACAGTTCAATTCCTTCCCAGTCTTTATAGGTAAATTGTATGTTCTGTATACTCCATGTGGGCGAAAATTCATCTCTAGGATCTAATTCACCCAGTAAGGGTAAACGCATTGGTCCGTAAATATTCCCGGTATAATCTATGGTAAGCTTCCATGGGATTACCGTGTATGAAACATTCCAGGTACCTGTAAATCTCTCCGTAAGGATTTGTCTTGTTTTCACCTGGTTTTCCTCAGTACTAACATCCATTATTGTAGCTCCCAGTAATACTTTGAGTCCGTTTGGCAAGGACAGATCCAGATTTCCACTTATCCCTTTGGAAATGGAGTTACCGCCCAAATTGCTATAAATAATTTGATTTGGATCTGTTTCGTAATCAGGAAGGATTCGGTTAGAGAAATATGTATAGAAGATGGAAGTATCAAAGTTGAGATATGTCCCTTGAGAGCTGAAGATTTTTTTCAGGTAGTTTAGGTTTATGTTGAAGGAGCGTTCGGGATCTAGAGATTCAGTTATAACTACTTCCCTGGCCCCGGTAAGAGCTGCATGATCTTCAGTAAAAAGATTAACAACCCTAAAACCCGTACCAGCATTGATCCTAAGCACATCAAGATCGTTTAATTTCCATTTGTAAGCCGCTCTGGGAGTAAAAATGGTTCCGTGTCTTTTGTCATAATCAATTCTGGACCCTAGGAGGAGAGAATGGTGCTCGTTGAAAGTTATCTCATCCTGTGCAAACAGGCTCGGGATCCACGCTTCATCGGGTTGATTTCCAAAACTGTCTGATGTTGCCGTAGTGTTATCATCATAATAATTGTATCTCAAGGCAGCGCCAAAAAGCAGATCATGAGAGTTCAGTTTTGGTCCCCATGTAAGTTGTCCAAATCCTATCCTTTGTTGTGCCAGATAAGGAAGGGTGCCATAGACCGAATTTTGATCATGATCTGTATACGAAAAGGAGAACATGATTGGAATGTCTAAAGGCAATTGATATTTACCTAGCAATTCCCATCTGTTTGTATAGATACTTTCGCCATAGATACTGTCTGTACCACGGAATTCCGGGGACCATTGCATTTCACCACCCCAGCGGTCTTCGTACAAATATCTTCCGGCAAGAGAAAACTCTCTTAGTTTAGATCGCTGAAAATTCCATTTTTGGAAAATTGATACCCTGTTTTGCAGGGTCACGTCCGTAAAATTATCATTGTTGTTGTCTATGGGATTATCATAATTAAAATAATTTACTCCCAAAAGCACGGTAGTTTTGTCTCCCAGATCAATTTTCGACCCAATATCCAAATTGTACTCTCCCCATCCGGTAAGGTACCCGTCTACTGCCAATTCTGCGGCTGTCGGGGGATATTTGGTTATGACATTGATCAGTCCGCCTACAGCTTCACTGCCGTAAAGTGAAGAAGCAGGGCCTTTTACTACCTCAATTTGGGCTATAAGTGAGTTAGGGATGCCAGAAAGTCCGTAAACCGTTCCTAAACCACTAACTATAGGCATACCATCTATCATGACCAGGGTATATGGGCCTTCAAGTCCATTAATATGTATGTCTCCCGTGTTGCATACATTACAATTGATTTGGGGACGAACCCCATTTACATTGGCAAGTGCTTCAAAAATATTTGCTGTGGGATTCTGTTGTAAAAAAGCGGGGGAATACACTTCAACAGGAACCGGACTTTCAAGTCGGCTTACTGGTTTAAGTGTCCCGGTTACTACAATATCATCTAAGCTCTCAATGTTAGGTATTAGTTCAATATTTAAATAAAAGACTTCATCAGCAGATAGTACCACAGTGGTCTGATAGTTCTTATACCCCAGTGCAGTTGCCAGAAATACATAGCGTCCTGGTTTAATATCTTCCAATTCATACGCTCCATTCTCATCACTAGATGTTCCTTTGGTCGTATTCTTAAGACTTACATTTACAAAAGAAATGGGTTTTCCACTATCTGTGATCTTACCAACTATCTTGCCTTGTTGTGCAAACAGATTATTACAGTATAGTAATGCGGTGACCACAATAATAAATAATCGATAAGTAGAATATCTAAAGGAGAACATCTCTTGTTTTACTAAATTTAGACAAATCTAAAAATTTGTTTTTACAAATAAAAATGTATTTTTGTATATAAAGAAAAAAGAATGACCCAATCGGAAGAAAACTACCTTAAGGCTGTGTACCACCTAGAAGGAACTCCAAAGGGAAATGTAACCACCAATGCCATAGCCGACCTGATGCAGGAACTG
>NZ_CAMYKH010000024.1 GCF_947258935.1 uncultured Muriicola sp. | reverse complement strand
TTTGGGGTTATGACAGTTGCGCTATGCCCTGTTGATTTTAAGTAGAAATTCAAGGCCAAAGCAGCGCCTATGGCATCGCCGTCTGGATTCTTATGGGGAATGATCACTATTTTTTGGGGACTACTAAGCAGGGTTTTAAGGGCCCCAACATCGGCTGATTTCATGGGTGCAAAGATACAATTTAATACAAAATGCAAATACCAAAGTGGTTTAAAACGACCAAATTAACAAGGGAATTGAGTTATTTGAAGCGAAGTATTGATGAATTTGCTACGCGGCTAACTTCGATTAAAGTTAAATAAAAGATATCTTTAGCTACTACTTATTGGGTTAACAATCAAATATTTTACATTTAAAATATTAAAGTTTCTTTTTATAATGACGCTATCCAAATATTCTTTCTTTTCGGTAATAATAATTTTGTTCTTTGGTTGTAAAATTAGCCAGATTCAGGATCAACCGCTTCCCTCCCAGGATTCTTTCACAATTGCCTTTGGTTCTTGCAATAAGCATACGGTAAAAAACAATCTCTGGGATGATGTTTTGGCCGCCCAACCAGATGTTTGGATATGGGGAGGGGACATCATTTATGCCGATACCGGTGAGGCTTCAGAAATTGCCAGAATGTTCAATGTTCAGAAGGAGATCCAGGGATATAAAGCTTTATGTGATCAAGTTCAGGTAATTGGGACCTGGGATGACCATGATTACGGTTTGAATGATGGGGGTGTGGAGTTTACTTCAAAAGCAGCTAGTCAGCAGGTATTTTTAGATTTTATGGACGTTCCTTCAGATAGCCCACGTAGGCAGAAGGAAGGGGTTTATGCTAGTTATACATATGATCTTCCCGCGGGTTCGGTAAAGATCCTGGTTCTGGATACACGCTATTTTAGATCGGCATTGACCCCGGCAGCAGACAAGAAAAAACGCTACCAGCCTGGAATCTACGGACAGGGTACTGTATTGGGCGAGACCCAATGGGCTTGGTTGGAGGCGGAATTGCGGAATTCAAACGCTGATTTCAACCTTTTAGTAAGCAGTATACAATTCTTGTCTGCCGAACATGGATTTGAGACCTGGGGGAATTTTCCGCATGAGGTGGATAAACTTAATGGACTAATCAAAGAATCGGGTGCCAGTGGGGTCATCATACTTTCAGGAGATCGTCATATCTCAGAATTCTCTGAAATTATAGTTCCGGGCCTATCGTATCCACTGATCGATTTTACTAGTAGCGGCCTAACTCATGTTTATTCTAGTTATTCGGGAGAACCCAATCCGTATAGAATAGGTGAAGTGATTTCTAAGAAAAGTTTTGGGTTACTAACGCTCAATCTTGCATCAAAGGAAGTACAAATGAAGATGGTAGGCGATCAAGGCAAGATCCTGAATGCCTTAACACAACAGTATTAATGTTGTAGGTTGCATCTAGAAAGTGTATTTTTGCCGAAAATTTTTTAGAATGACAGGAAAAAGAACATTTACCATGATCAAGCCCGATGCGGTTGAGAATGGCCATATAGGGGCTATTTTAGGAAAGATCACCTCCGCAGGCTTTAAGATCATAGCTATGAAATACACTCAATTAAGCAAACGCGATGCCCAGGAATTTTATGCGGTTCACAAGGAACGTCCTTTCTTTGGGGAATTAGTATCGTTTATGACAAGAGGGCCCATTGTATCTGCGATCCTGGAGAAGGAGAACGCTGTAGAAGATTTTAGGGCACTTATAGGGGCCACCAACCCTGCTGAGGCAGCGGAAGGAACTATCCGAAAGTTGTTTGCCAAAGATATAGGAGAGAATGCCGTCCATGGATCAGATAGTGATGAAAATGCCGCTATAGAAGGTGGTTTTCATTTTTCAGGAAGAGAGATCTATTAAAAATTATTGATCATAGAATAAAAAGGACCTTCTAACGGAGGTCCTTTTGTTATTTTTGGAAGCGGATTTATTTCTACTTATCGCAAGACGATCTTAGTGACCACTTCCCGCCCTAGTTCTTCATTTAAAAGGGCTATTATTTTAGATTTTCCGTGACTTAATTCTTCCCTGAGTACTGAGGAGGAGAGGGAAACAAAAAGGGTGCTGTTTCGCAGATCAATGGCTGTGGTATAATTATTAACCCCATTTCCCATTAGGGAAACCCAGGCTTCCTTTACGAGCACCTTGTCTATACCCTTTTGCAATTTATTGGTGGAAATAAATTCTTTCAAGGCTTCTCCAAGCGATATATTGTTCTTTTTACGAACCAAGTTACTCTAATGTTATGGGTTGAAAACGTTCATAAATATAGGTAATTTGCTCTTCATTCACGAGCCTGAGCTCAGTTTCCGCAATGCTTTTGATCTCCTCTTCCCAGTCAGCCATGGCGCTCTTATAAACCATAAAAAAAGATCCGTCTCGTTCTGATATGGAGAAGTACTCCGCATCATCAGAAGTTTCAAAACTTCCGTCAATAAGCGGTTGAACCTTTTTGCGATACCCTTTGGTGCCTGTTACCTCAATGTAATCGACGGTTGCATTTATTTCATAGGTCTTGGTATCACCATTTGGGAATTTAACCTGTTTGATCTCCCAATACCCATCTAGAAAGGTGAGGTCCTCTTTGGTGACCGGATCGCCACAGGAATACAGGAGTATACAGGCTAAAATAATGGATAGATGTCTCATTTTACAGGGGAAATATCTTATAGGATTGATGAATTTCTTTGATGATCTTTTCGGTTCGTTCCGCATGGGTGTCGCTTATAAAGATCTGACCAAAATTCTTGTCCTCTACTAAGGTAACAATATGTGCAACTCTATTTTCATCGAGCTTGTCGAAAATATCATCCAATAATAAAATGGGAGTGGTTTTTACCAGGACCTTCAGGAAATGAAATTGTGCAAATTTTAAAGCGATCAAAAATGATTTTTGTTGGCCCTGACTTCCGAATTTCTTAATAGGATACCCACCGATCTCAAAATCGAGGTCATCCTTATGAATTCCTACACTGGTATACTGCAGTGCCCTATCCCTATCAATATTTGAAGTTAAAAGGGAACTTAGATCCGCATCGTGTAAGCGTGAGTTGTAGACCAGATTCACATCTTCACTATCACCCGATATTAGGCTATATTGTTCCCGGAAAATAGGAACAAATTTTTCAATGAACGAAGCTCTTTTTTCATAGATCACCTGACCGTAAGAATGTAATTGTTCATTGTAAATGTCTAAAGTTTCCTGATCGAAAGTGTGATTGGCAGCAAAATACTTTAACAATGCGTTTCGTTGAGCCAATACCTTTTGATAGCTCATCAAGGTTTGCAGATATTCAGTATCTGATTGTGAGATAACCCCATCCATAAACTTCCTGCGGGTATCGCTCCCTTCAATGATAAGATCTCTATCTGCAGGTGAGATGATTACCAGCGGAAGAAGACCAATATGATCTGATAGCCTGTCATAGGTTTTCCCATTTCTTCGAATTACTTTTTTAACATTGCGTTTTAAAGAACAAACGATCTTCTCTTCGCGCTCGTTCAGCATAAAAATCCCCTCGATCACAAAAAAATCGGTACCGTGTTTAATGTTCTGTGAGGCTATGGGATTAAAGTAGCTCTTCCCAAATGCCAGATGATAAATAGCATCGAGCAAATTGGTTTTGCCAATTCCGTTATTTCCTACAAAGCAATTTATTTTAGCATCGAACTCAAAGTTTACATCGCTAAAATTCTTGTAATTAAGAAGAGAAATATTTTGAAGAAACATTCAAAGGGTTGTTGAAATTGATTTTGGGGCCGTAAATATCCAAAAATAACAAATAAATACCCTTCGGTTTTGGAATAAAACTTTATTTTTGCGCGATCAATTGATGGAACTATGGCAACATATAAAAAGAGGGGTTACAAGCCGAAAAATAAGGAAGAGGAAAGAGCACGCACAGAACAAGGCAGCACAACTGCTGAAGTTTTCAGCACATTAGATGAAAGTGCTTCGCGCTCAGAGCAATGGGTAGCCCGTAACCAGAATTACATTCTTGGGGTCATTGGGGTCATTGCCGTGGCCGTTTTAGGATATTTGGGGTACTATCAGTTTGTACAAGAACCAAAGAACGCAAGTGCTGCTAATGAGATGTTATATCCCAACCAATATTTTAACGAAGCCCTACAAAGCACTGCGGAAAAAGATTCACTGTTTTTATTAGCCCTTAATGGTGCCGAAGGGAAATATGGGTATTTGGATATCATAGAAGAGTATTCTGGCACTCCGTCCGCCAATATTGCAACCTACGCTGCCGGAATGGCCTATAAGGAGTTAAAACAATATGACAAGGCAATTGAGTATTTGGAAAAGGTATCTGCAGATGAAGAAATTACAGCTTCTCTGGCCCTTGGAGGCATTGGGGATTCTTTTCTTCAACTTGGACAAACAGAAGATGCACTTGCCTATTATGTAAAAGCATTTTCACATGATGAAAATGAACTTACAACACCCAGGTATTTATACAAAGCCGGGATCGCTGCTTTAGAGCTTGGAACAAAAGAGAAAGCACTCGGTTATTTTCAACGGATCAAGGATGAATTTCCAAATTCGGATGAGGCAAGAACGATCGATGTTTTCATAGGAATGGCTCAAACCCAATAAAGATGGCTACTGCAAACCGAAATTTATCAGAGTATGATAAGGACGGTATACCAAAAGCAGATCATTTCAAGATTGGTCTGGTGGTATCTGAGTGGAATACCGAAATAACAGAAGGACTTTATAAAGGGGCTCACAGTGCTTTGGTTGATTGTGGGGTTAAGGAGACAAATATTCTCCGCTGGGATGTTCCTGGAAGTTTTGAACTTACATTTGGTTGCAAAAAGATGATACAGGTAGAAAAGCCCGATGCGATCATTGCAATTGGAAGTGTGATACGAGGAGAAACTATGCACTTCGATTTTGTGTGCAGTGCCACTGCACAAGGGATCAAAGATCTCAACCTTCAATTTACGACGCCAGTGATCTTTTGTGTTCTAACCGATGATACCTTGCAACAAGCCCAGGACAGAAGCGGTGGCAAACACGGAAATAAAGGAACAGAAGCTGCTATTGCGGCCATTAAAATGGCTGCGCTGGGATCTATCTAACTAGTTGACCCCAGTCCATTAAAATTACTACCTTTCCAGATCAATCTTTTTATGTAATTACTGTTGCAGAATTTTTCCTCCTGGTGTTAACAAATTTTGGGAGCCATGGTTCTACACTTTTTTTATATTTAAGTACCTTTGACGGAGGAGCATTATGGGACGATTTACGAAACTGCGCAAGAACAAAAAATACAATTATACACCACGATATTTCGATGATAAAGGGGAAGGAAATCCCTATAAAATAGAACGAAAATTAGACAAGTTTCGTTCAACGGTTGAAACTCCCAGAGGTATCAAGTCTAAATTGAACCACGCTATGTCTGATCTCCGCAGAGGAGGCGATCAATATTATAAATTGAGAATGCTCATCATCATAGCTGTACTTATCTTTATTTTTCTTTACATTATTGATTTTGATCTATCCATATTCCTAAACAACTAATGGCAGATATCATACAACTCTTGCCAGATCATGTGGCCAATCAAATAGCAGCGGGAGAGGTAGTGCAACGACCTGCTTCTGTGGTTAAGGAGTTGTTGGAAAACGCTGTGGATGCCGGTGCAAGTACCATTCAACTTATTGTGAAGGAGGGTGGAAAAACGCTGATCCAGGTTGTGGATGATGGTATTGGGATGAGTCCAACAGATGCCCGACTTAGCTTTGAACGTCATGCAACCTCAAAGATCCGAAGTGCAGAAGACCTTTTTAAATTACATACCAAAGGATTCAGGGGAGAGGCTCTTGCCTCCATTGCAGCAATTGCCCATGTAGAGATGCATACAAAGCCCGAGGATGAAGAAGTAGGAACGCATCTAAAAATTGAAGGCAGCACCGTAGTCTCTCAGGAGTTTATTGTAACACCAAAGGGCACTTCTATATCAGTAAAAAATCTTTTTTATAATATTCCCGCTCGCCGTAACTTTTTAAAATCGAATCAGGTAGAATTCAGGCATATCACAGATGAGTTTCACCGAGTGGCACTGGCTCATCCGGGGATCAACTTCTATTTCTTTCATAACGGAAGTGAGTTATTTCACCTAACATCTCATTCTCAAAAGAAACGTATAGTTCAGATCTTTGGCCACAAGACCGATGAAAAATTGGTACCTGTTCAGGAAGAAACACAAGTAGTAAGCATTGAAGGGTTTATCTGCAAGCCATCATTTGCCAAAAAGAGCAGGGGAGAACAATTTTTCTTTGTCAATGATCGGTTTATCAAAAGTCCGTACCTCCACCATGCCATACTTTCGGCTTTTGAAGGTCTCATTAAACCTGAGTCGCATCCCGGGTATTTTTTATATCTGAAGGTAGACCCTACCTCTATAGATATTAATATCCACCCAACGAAAACTGAAATAAAGTTCGATGATGAGCAAACGCTTTATGCGATTTTAAGGGCAACTGTGAAACACAGCCTTGGGCAATTTCACTTAGCCCCTATGATAGATTTTGACAAGGATCAAAATTTAGAGACGCCTTATGCCTATCAAAACAAGGAAGCCAATCTACCCGGTGTTACCGTGAATCCCGGATTTAATCCCTTTCAGGAATCTACTGGCAGATCTGCACCTGGCGGATTTCACAAGAAAGCCTCCGCTGAAGGATGGGAGAATCTTTATGTGGGTATGGAATCTAAGGCAAGTAGAAAAGATTCTTTTAGTAGTGTCCACTATGAATCAGAGACCATTTCAGGTTCTATATTCCCCCAGTCTGAACAACCCGAAGGAAATGATTCCACCACTTTTCAACTTCGAAGAAAATATATTGTTACCACCATTAGATCCGGCATGCTTATCATAGATCAAAGCAGGGCACATCAACGCGTGTTATACGAAAAGTTCTTGCGAAGCATGACTTTAAAAGAGACATTAAGTCAACAACTTTTGTTCCCTATCTCTTTATCTTTCTCCAAAGGTGAGATGGCCATACTGCATCAAATGAAAGATCATTTACATGCTTTGGGATTTGTCTTTGGTAATGAACAGGAAGAACAACTCGTTATAAAAGGTTTACCTCCTATGGTGGCAGAAAAGGAAGCCGAACTAGTATTGGATCAGCTTATTTCAGAATGTTCAATGGAAAGCAAGTCGACCGATTTTTCACAATCAGACATGCTGGCCAAGGCACTGAGTAAGTCACTTTCGGTTAAAACAGGCGATTTATTAGACAGTATATCGCAATTAGCCCTTGTAAATGACCTTTTTGCATGTAAGGAAACACTGCTGAGTCCGTTTAATAAACCAATCTTTATTACGTTATCTGAAAACGAAATTGATAAAAAATTCAACTAAATGGGAAGACTCACCGGGGCCATTAAGCACCTTCTGATAATCAACATCCTCTTTTTTGTGGCTACCAGCCTTTACGGAGAGCAAATGTTTCAATGGTTCTCCCTTTGGTTCCCGGAGAATGAAAATTTTGCCTTATGGCAGGTTATTTCCCATATGTTTATGCACGGTGGATTTATGCATATCCTCTTTAATATGTACGCTCTATGGGCCTTTGGATCACCTTTGGAACAAATGTGGGGCAAAAATAAATTCATATTCTTTTATTTTTCTGCCGGGATCGGGGCAGCCATTATTCACACGGCAGTGAACTATTACTACTTTACTGAAGGCATGGATGTCCTTTTAAATTCGGGAATGGCCAAAGCGGAGGTCATAGACATTATTTCACAGGGGAAATTTAGTCCCAGTTGGTATAACCTGGCATCTAAGAGCACTATAGATAATTTCCTAATGGCATACTCTACGCCTGCAGTAGGGGCATCAGGGGCAATCTATGGTATTCTGGTGGCGTTTGGGATGTCTTTTCCTAACAGTGAACTTTTTCTTATTTTTCTACCTGTACCTATCAAAGCAAAGTATTTTATTCCAGTGCTAATTGGACTCGACTTATTTTCTGGTGTTACGGGATACTCTATCTTTGGACAGGGGATAGCCCATTTTGCGCATGTAGGAGGTGCCCTATTTGGATTTATAATGATGTGGTATTGGAAAAAGAAGCAGTTCAATAAAAATAGGTGGAATTAGATGAGCACAGGAGGACTTAGATATCAATATGCCCGACTAAGCATAGCAGAAAAGCTTATTGCTGTTAATGTGGCTGTTTTTATTTTAAACGCACTACTGCCTTTTCTTCTTGGCTTTGGCAAAAATGCCATTTCACAATGGTTTGAACTTCCGGTAAACCTAATGACCTACATTACGCAACCGTGGTCTATTATTACCTACTCCTTTTTCCATGCAGATTTTTTCCATTTGTTCTGGAACATGCTGTTGTTATATTTTTCCGGTAGGATCTTTATGAATTTATTTTCTGCCAGGAAACTGATCAATGTTTACTTCTTAGGCGTCATCCTTGGCGGCTTACTCTTTGTAGTAAGCTACAATATCTTCCCCGTCTTTATGGGATCTAATACCTCCATTATAGGTGCTTCGGCAGGTGTCACAGCCGTTTTGATATTTATTTGTGCCTATATACCGAACCAGGTAGTAAGGGTGTTTTTCTTTAATGTAAAGTTGTGGTATATAGGAGCATTTTTTGTGTTTGTAGATCTTATCCAAATCCCGGCCAGTAATTCAGGAGGGCATCTGGCTCACTTGGGAGGGGCCTTATTGGGATATGTATACGCCAGGCAATTAACGAAAGGGAAGGATATAGGTGAAGGCTTTTCCAAGATGCTAGATGCTCTGGGGGCATTCTTTAAACCCAGCGAGAAAAAAGCACCTATGAAAACTGTCTACCGGAAAGCAAAGAGTGCGGCCAAATCTAAAGTAGATTACGACAAAGAAAGCAGACAACGTAAGATAGACGCTATTCTGGATAAGATCAGCAAATCTGGTTATGAAAGCCTTTCCAAAGCAGAGAAGGATTTCCTCTTCAAAGCAGGCAAGGAGGATTCATAACACCCGCTGCTCCGTCTATTTAAATCATAAGAAGACAATCTATTCCATCTGCCAGCATATGGATCAATAAGCCAATCCCGATGATTCTTAGGGGTTTTACAAAAAGGAAAATAACATACAACACCATAGCCCAATATTGGTGCAGAAAATGGAAGTTGATGCTACATCGATTGGGGTCAAAAATAGGCGTAGCCAGCAGATGATCTACATCTATCAATATGGCAGCCAGCATAATTAAAATGATCCTTGCTCGGTTTTCTTTAAAGAAAAGGAAACCCACCGCAATGGGAAGCATAAAATGAATTCCATAATGGAGCACGAATCTAAGCATTGAGAAAAGATAAGGAAACCTCTTCTAAATAGGTCGGTGCTGCCGTTCCTTCGTTAAAGAGTAGGTCTAGAATACTTAGGTTACCTATAAACCCATGACGTTCAACAAACACCTGTGTATACGGAGGCGGATAAAATGAGACTGATTTTTTAGCATTGACCATACATCGCATATCTATGAAATTGTTAGGATTAGGATCATAGACCGTTGTTTTAGATGAAGGTATATCCAGTTGAAGAAGTTCACATGCCAGCTCAATAGATCTAAGGTTAAAATCGAGTAAGAACTCAAAGCTGTCTTTAAATAACGGAGCAAGTTCATCCTCGTAATATTCAAAAAATGGCGAAGATCTGTATGCAGTTTGTAGCGTGCGCCAGTGTTGTCGTTGCCAGGGATATTGGTTATCTACTTTTACATCTCTGTAAAACTGCTTGCCCTGTTCTCCACCTACATGTTTTATGGGGATTGTCATCATATGTTTCCCCTGGTCCGTGCAGATATACGTTCTATTCCTGTAGGTTTGTTTTTGAAAGTAATCACAAACCTCCCATAGGCATTTCCTTTGTGCAAGTAGTGCCATACTGGCTATGTTGGGAAAATAAGTAGGATGAAGTAAAATCAGAGGATCCATATGCATCATTTACCTAACCCTTATTTTCATTAGGGGTTACTTTATCTTTTTTCTACGTTTCCTGAAGAAATCGAATACAAACCAGGCAACCAAAGCCATTAGGAAATATTTAAAATAGGAAACGGGTTCACCTTTGCCATTAACGGTGGTAAAGATACGATCCCATCTGGGTTTCCAATGGGCAATACCTTCGTTGAAATTATCAAAGCTCAACCAAATAAAAATAGGTGTGCCAACAATATGATTCTCCGGAACGTAACCCCAGGTTCTGCTGTCTTCTGAATGGTCGCGGTTATCACCCATCATCCAGTAATAATCTTGTTTAAAGGTATAATTGTCTGCTACCTTGCCATTGATGAGAACCTGGTTTCCGGATACTGTTACCGTGTTGCTTTCATAGTCCCGAATAATCTTTTTGTAAAGGGGCAACACCTTAAGACTAAGTGCAACTGTGCTTCCTTTTTTTGGCAAATAAATTGGTCCAAAGTTGTCATTGTTCCACTGATATACCTCATTTTGTGGAAAGATGTTATAACCAGGAACTCCTTTTGGTTCAAGTATTTTGACGATTGAATCGATCTGAGGATCGGAGCGTAATTTATCCACCATCTCGTCCGTTAAAGTAGCTTGCCGCTCTCTATCCGTTATCTCTCTTAGGGAAAGGCGCAAGGCACGTATAATGTCGGTTGTAATTCCTTTGCTATCCGTAAGTATCACCGGGGGATTATTTTGATCATAAACCCCGTAACCATATGTGCGCAGGGCATTGCTTTGTTGCGGACTCAACGACTGTGCAACATAAGTTCTATTGAATTCTGACACGCCAGCTTCTATCAACAAGCGGGAAGAGACCCCTTTCTGAGCGTACAGGGTATAATCGTATTGGGGTTTGGCCCTGTCTGAAAGAACAAGCTGATCCCCATTGATATAGACATAACCATTGCGTATCTCTAAAGAATCCCCTGGGAGACCAACACACCGTTTAACATAATTAGATTTCTTATCGATCGGTTTTATGACTCCTTTTTCCCTTTTAAAAAAGGCTCGTACAGTATCGGCGGGCCAACTGAAAACCACAATGTCGTTTCTATCAACTTTGGTGAATCCGGGAAGTCTTAAATAAGGGAGTTGAGGTTTATTCAAATAGGATCGGATACCAACAAAGGGAAGTGTATCATGCACCATAGGTGCCGCTATGGTGGTCATAGGGGTCCTGGCACCGTAATGAAATTTGCTTACAAAGAGCAGATCCCCTATACGCAAAGTGCGTTCTAAGGATCCTGTTGGAATAACATATGGCTGAATAAAATACGTATGTACAAGGGTGGCTGCCACTATGGCAAAAACAATGGAACTTACCCATTCACCTGTGCCACTTTTGGGGTGTAAACTACGGTCCTTTAAGTGTTCTACATCTAAACTGTAGTTTACATAATATATGTAGAATCCCAGGGTTAGGATCACCAGCCAGGTATCAATCAAGCTATTTCGCCCAAAACTACGGATGGTCTCCACCCATATTACAGGAAACATGAGTAAGTTAATGATAGGAATAAACAAGAGGATCACCCACCAGCCGGGCCTGTTGATGATCTTCATAAGAACGATGGCATTGTAAACGGGAATTGCTGCTTCCCATGCCTGCCTACCTGCTTTTATATAAAGTTTCCAGGTTCCTAAAAAATGGATCACCTGAATTAGTAGAATAAATAGAATCCACTGTGTAGCGTTCATTCTTGCTTATTTTTTCTGTTAGACGCGGCAAGGTATCATTTTGTTACCATTTTTAACCCAGGTTTAACACGTCTTTCATACTAAAAACACCTTTCTTTCCCTGAATCCATTCGGCAGCCACCACAGCCCCCAGGGCAAATCCTTCCCGGCCATGTGCAATGTGCTTAATACTTATCTGATCTTCAATACCCGAATAACTAACTTCGTGAGTTCCCGGTATTTCGCCTTCTCGATGAGAATGAATAGGAAGGATATTTTTCCCGCTATGCTCCAGCGCCCATTTGGTAAAGTCAGTTTTACTTATGATCCCTTCAGCAAGTGTAATAGCTGTACCACTGGGAGCATCTATTTTATGAATGTGATGGGTTTCATCGATAGATACTTCATAGGTTTTTAAGTTGGCCATCATCCCGGCCAATACCTTGTTGAGCTCAAAAAATATATTGACCCCCAGGCTAAAATTAGACGCGTACAAAAAAGCTCCTTGCTGTTTTTTGCACAGATCCACTACCTCCTCATACTGGGTTAACCATCCTGTGGTTCCAGAGATGACAGGGACCCCTGCCTTAATGCACCCTTTGATATTGTTAACTGCAGATTCAGGGACACTGAAGTCTATAGCCACATCCATATTGTTGTAATCAATTTCCGTGCTGCCCACATCTATACGAGCCACTATATTATGGCCTCTTTTTTGGCTGATCTGGTCGATCATTTTACCCATTTTACCATACCCGAACAGTGCTATTCTCAAAGACTAAAATTTTATAGTTAAGGCAATGCCGTAATTGGGATCGGAAGTTATTGGATGATATTCCAAGTAGGGTTTTATATCCAAGCTTAGGTCATCGTCTACATTGAATTGCTTTAAATGCGCGTCCACATTGGCATCAATGATATTAAAAGCGTATAAACCAATAGTGATAAGAAGTGCAAGATCCCTATCTCGCTGATACCGTTCCTGTGCATCTTGTAAAGCTTCATCCGAAAGATCCGGACTACCGGGTACAATGCCGCTGCCATTTACATCGTAGAACTCATCATCTATAAACCCCGCTCTACGCCTTTTAAAGGCAGTTCGAAATCTGTCGTACAGATCATCGTTGTACACGTAGGCATATACTCCGGTCCCAATAGCTCCATAGACAATGGGCAGTTTCCAATATCGCCTGTTATAGATTTGTCCCAAACCTGGAAGAATGGCAGAGTAAAAAGCAGCTTTGCTAGGGCCAAGCGGATCTACCTTTTTCTTTTCTATTTTGCCCTCAACGACAATCCCTTTTTCTTTAAAATTTGTGCGAAGTGAATCTGCTGATGTCTTTTTGTCCTGTGCATTTATGAAAGCAACACAACAGAGAAGGACAGCAAAAAAAAAAGATCGCTTATTCACCTGTGATCAATTTTTTGATTCGGTGTAATTCTTCCTTGGACTTGAACGAAATGGTCATTTTGCCTTTTTCATTGTCTGAAGTATTAAGAATTACCGGGGTTTCTAAAAATTGAGATAGGTCTATTTCACTTTGAACGATATACCTCGATTTAGGAATAGATTTGGAGCCAGACTTCTTAGTAATGCTTCCGGAATCATGGTATTTTCTAACTAATTCCTCCGTCTGCCTCACAGAAAGCGAATCGCCTATGATCTGTTCGTAAATCTCCAATTGATCCTCACGACGTTCAACATTCACCAAGGTACGGCCATGGCCCATACTTATGAATCCATCTCGAATGCCTGTCTGAATAATGGGATCTAATCGTAATAATCTTAAGTAATTAGTGATCGTAGATCTTTTTTTACCCACTCTGTCACTTAACTTCTCCTGGGTAAGCTCAATTTCTTCAATTAATCGCTGGTATGAAAGTGCAATTTCAATGGGATCGAGATCTTGTCGTTGAATATTTTCAACCAAGGCCATTTCTAAGGATTCCTGATCGTTGGCAATACGGATGTACGCAGGGATGGTTTCCAGACCAATCAATCTGGAAGCTCTGTACCGACGCTCTCCGGAGACCAGCTGGTATTTATTAAAATCGAGTTTTCGAACAGTTATAGGTTGTATGACCCCTAGTTCTCTAATGGAAGAGGCCAATTCCTGAAGTGCTTCATCGTTAAAGTTGGATCTGGGTTGAAAAGGATTTACATCGATCGCATCTAATTCCAGTTCAACAATATTCCCGACAACTTTGTCTGCATTCTTATCAGCAACGGAGTTAATATCATTCTCCGGATCTTTTAAGAGGGCAGAAAGTCCGCGTCCTAACGCTTGTTTTCGTGTTGCTTTCGCCATTATACTTTCTCCTTATTTTTCTTGAGAAGTTCGTTGGCCATGTTGAGATAATTGATAGCCCCTTTGCTGCTGGCATCATATTTTATAATACTCTCCCCATAGCTGGGCGCTTCTCCGAGGCGAACATTTCGTTGAATGATGGTGTCAAAGACCATGTCCGAAAAATGTTTCTTAACCTCTTCTACTACCTGATTAGACAAGCGTAAACGCGAATCATACATGGTGAGTAACAATCCTTCTATATCCAGATCCGGGTTATGGATCCTCTGAACACTTTTAATCGTATTTAATAATTTCCCAAGACCTTCCAGTGCGAAGTATTCACACTGTATTGGGATGATCACTGAATCTGCAGCTGTCAAAGCGTTAAGCGTTAATAACCCCAGGGATGGTGCACAATCTATCAGAATATAGTCATATTCTTCTTTGAGCTCCCTGATAGCCTGTTTCATCATGTATTCCCGGTCCTCCTTATCTACCAGTTCTATTTCTATAGCAACCAGATCAATATGTGAAGGAATAAGGTCAACATTAGGAGAGGAAGTCTTAATAATAGTTTCCCTGGCCAATTTTGTGTGTTCCAGTACTTGATAGGTTCCTAATTCGACCGTATCAACATCAATACCAAGGCCGGAAGTGGCATTAGCTTGGGGATCTGCATCAATCAAAAGTACTTTTTTCTCCAAAACACCCAGCGAGGCAGCGAGGTTTACGGTAGTGGTAGTTTTACCAACACCACCCTTTTGGTTTGCAATAGCAATTATTTTGCCCATCATCATAGTAAGTTAGGGGTTAAAAATACGATTATTTGGTTAGCCAAAAAATGTATTTTGTTAACACAAAGTGAATAACTTATGAATTGGGAACCTAATGTAAACACCCAACTTACTTTGTGGCAGGTAGCGAATTATTTATCCGTGTCTAAGAGTATTTCCAGGATCTGTATGGCTGCTTCACTGATTTTGGTTCCGGGACCGTAAACTGCTACGGCGCCAGCATCGAACAAGTATTGATAATCCTGTTTTGGAATCACGCCACCTACGATCACCATAATGTCTTCTCTGCCATACTTTTTTAATTCCTCCAGAACCTGTGGTACCAGGGTTTTATGACCTGCTGCCAGCGAGGAAACTCCCAGTATATGCACATCGTTCTCAACAGCTTGTTTAGCGGCTTCGGCCGGAGTTTGGAACAATGGACCAATATCTACATCAAACCCAAGGTCGGCATATCCGGTGGCTACCACCTTGGCCCCTCTGTCGTGCCCGTCCTGTCCCATTTTCGCGATCATGATCCTGGGACGTCTGCCATCCATTTCAGCAAAGGCATCGGCAAGATCACGTGCCTTTTTAAAGCTTTTATCGTCTTTTATTTCTTTGGAATACACTCCTGAAAATGTTTGAATTTTTGCGTTGTACCTCTTGAAGACAACTTCCAGAGCATCACTGATCTCACCCAGGGTAGCTCTTTTCCTTGCAGCATCTATGGCTAAAGCTAACAAATTATTTTCAGCTTTATCCTTCAGGTCTTTTCCTTTGTTCTCAGCAGCAGTAGTAAGAGCATTCAGGGCTTTGGTCACTGCTTTACTATCTCGTTCTTTTTTTACTTTTTCGAGTCGCTCAACTTGCTGCCTGCGAACTTCGGCATTGTCTACTTCCAGGATCTGCATAAGTTCTTCCTCTTCCAGGCGGTATTGGTTTACACCAACAATTATATCCTTTCCGCTGTCTATTCGGGCTTGTTTTTTGGCCGCCGCTTCCTCTATCCGCATTTTTGGGATGCCCTCTTCAATAGCTTTTGTCATACCACCCAATGCCTCTACTTCTTCAATAAGAGTCCAGGCTTTTTTGGCTAAGGCATCCGTTAAGTATTCCACATAATAACTTCCTGCCCAGGGATCTACCGTTTTTGTTATGTTGGTCTCGCTTTGCAGATATATCTGCGTATTCCTGGCGATCCTCGCGGAAAAGTCGGTCGGAAGGGCAATAGCCTCATCCAAAGCATTTGTATGAAGGCTTTGAGTACCCCCAAAAGCTGCCGCCGCCGCTTCAATGGTGGTCCGCGCCACGTTGTTAAAGGGATCTTGTTCTGTGAGACTCCACCCACTGGTTTGGCAATGGGTTCTGAGGGCGAGCGACTTTGGGTTTTTAGGTTCGAATTGTTGGATAATTTTAGCCCAGAGAATACGACCTGCTCTCATTTTGGCGATCTCCATAAAATGATTCATTCCAATGGCCCAAAAAAAGGAAAGTCTGGGGGCAAAGGTATCTATATCCAATCCTGCTTTTAATCCGGTCCTGATGTATTCCAATCCGTCTGCCAGCGTATACGCCAATTCAATATCTGCAGTGGCTCCGGCTTCCTGCATATGGTAGCCTGAGATGCTTATACTATTAAATTTAGGCATGTATTTGCTGGTGTACTCAAAAATATCTGCAATGATCTCCATAGAGGGCCCCGGAGGATAGATGTACGTATTCCTCACCATGAATTCCTTAAGAATATCATTTTGAATGGTCCCCGCTAACAATTGAGGTGAAACTCCTTGTTCTTCTGCAGCGACGATATAGAAAGCCATTATGGGTAAAACGGCGCCGTTCATGGTCATTGAAACCGACATCTTATCTAGGGGGATGCCCTCAAAAAGTATCTTCATGTCCTCTACAGAATCTATAGCTACACCGGCTTTCCCAACATCGCCAACTACACGTTCGTGATCGCTATCATATCCTCTATGGGTGGGAAGATCGAAGGCCACAGATAAGCCTTTTTGCCCAGCTTCAAGATTTCTTCTGTAAAAGGCATTACTTTCTTTAGCAGTAGAAAAACCGGCATATTGCCGTATGGTCCAGGGTCTTTGCACATACATGGTGGCATAAGGACCTCGCAGAAAAGGTGGCGCACCTGCAGCAAAATCGAGATGCTCCATAGCGTCTATTTCTTCCTTGGTATACTGTTTGTGTACATCGATACCTTCAGCAAAATGAAAAGAATCACTTTTAGACGATCGCCCTTTTGGCGATCCATTTGAGTGTAATTGGAGGTCTTGTACGTCTTTCCTATTCATTGTCAAGTCTTTTCTGTTCCATGGTTTCTGCCAACCTTTTTTCCAAAATAGGTTCTAGAAGGGTCTTTCCCGGTTTGGTTTTTAAAAATGGATAGATTTCAATATTCTCTTTCATGGTATCTTTAGGATTCACATATACATTGCTCCCCACTAAGACTCGTTCACCACTATCAAATTGTTGTTGATCTTTTTCCGCTTGTTCTCTGATCTTCTTTTGAATTGTATGTTGCTTGAGGGCTTTTAGAAAGCCACCTGAAGCTTCAAGGTTTTTAAAGAGATGCAGGGCTTTTTCAGCCAACTGATCTGTCAGGGATTCTATATAATATGCCCCATCTGCGGGATTTGAAACTTCTCCAAAATAGCTTTCATTTCGAAGGATCAACAACTGATTGCGGGCAATTCTATCTCCAAATTCGTTATCCTTATGATAGATCGCATCGTACGGAAGATTACAAATAGTATCTGCCCCGCCATTGATGGCCGCCATACATTCTGTGGTGGTTCGTAATAAGTTCACATTGTAATCGTACAGGGTCTTGTTTCGTTTACTCGGCTGTGCAACAATATGACAACCTGCGGGAGCATTGTAAGAGGAGGCCAGGGTTTGCCACAGGAGCCGGAGGGCCCTTAATTTAGCGATCTCGAAAAAATAATCTGAATCTACCGCAACCTTAAAGATGGGCTCAGGAAAGTTTACTGGGTTCTGTTGGTTTCCAAAGAGATGCAAATATTCATTTGCCTGAGATAACATATAGGCCAATTGCTGAACCCGATTGGCTCCCGCATTTTGATATAGTGCGCCATCTATTGTGACAGTATGGAAAACTGGCAAGTCCTTTGCTATTTGTACCATGGAACCCATATCTTTTTCCATGGAATGTTGCCAGTTCCCTGTTCTCGCAAGGCTACCTAAAACATCCATATGGATAAAGAAAGTGGCACTATCAGGTGTTTTGAACTTTGATAATTTTTCGGTGAATTCAGTAGAGATAAATCGCAGTTCAAGATGGATGGGTACCACCGAAAGATCGATTCCCAGTAATAGTTCCTCTAAATTAACTTCTGGAGAAGGAAGTATAAAATACAGACTCTCAGCACCCCTC
This sequence comes from uncultured Muriicola sp., assembly GCF_947258935.1. GTDB lineage: Bacteria > Bacteroidota > Bacteroidia > Flavobacteriales > Flavobacteriaceae > Muriicola. The sequence goes on along the minus strand of NZ_CAMYKH010000024.1, from coordinate 25,251 downwards.
AATAGAGCATCGGCAGCTTTTTTATTAGCGGGTTTCTCATTTTGAACATAGCATACCTGACCAATCTTCCAGCTAGTAGGAGTAGGTACGGGATGAGGGGGATGCTCTTTAAGATCCTCGGAATTATAAAAAGGTTTTACTTTAATATGATCCGGACCTTCCCACACCAAGCGGTCGTTGTAGTCTTCCCCTTTGAGCCCTGCCTGTATTTGCTGTTTCCAGGCTTTAGAGGAAACACCTGGAAAATTGTAAAACTTACTGCTCATCGTCATCCTGTTTGTTTTTTAGACTATCCTCATATTCTATCAGGTAGATCTCCTCATTTTTCTTTTTTAAATAATAATGTTCCCTGGCAAACTTTTCCAATTCTTTGGGATCTGAAAGTTTTTCCAGTGTTTTTTTATCTTGTTCTATTTCACTTCTGAGGAATTCCTGTTGCTTTTCAAGGGTTTTGATCTGTTTTTTTAAATGTATAATCAGTGAAATCGAATCAAAAAATACCATCCAGATAACAAATGCCGTTAAGACCACAACATAAATATTGGTTACAACACCAAACCATTTTTTTGCTCTCAGATCTTTCATTCCCATAGCGATCAGGTAAGTTTATCAGTTATAATAGTGCGAACAATGTCTACTGCCACTGTGTTGTATTTATTATTGGGAATAATGATATCTGCATATTCCTTGGTAGGTTCTATAAACTGATCGTGCATAGGTTTTAAGGTTGTTTGGTAACGGGAGATTACTTCCTCAATATCCCTTCCGCGTTCATTTATATCGCGTTTAAGTCTACGGATGAGTCGCTCGTCAGAATCTGCATGAACATAAATTTTAATGTCGAACATTTGCCTGATTGTCGGATTGGTGAGGATCAAAATTCCTTCCACGATCATTACCTTTTTTGGATGTGTCCTGATGATGTCTTTGGTGCGATTGTGTTTAGGAAAGGAATATACAGGCTGGTCTATAGGTTCGCCTTTTCGTAGAATGCTGAGGTGTTCACCCAATAATTCAAAATCGATGGCACGTGGATGATCAAAATTGATCTTGCTGCGTTCCTCATATGATAAATGAGATAGGTCATTGTAGTATGAATCCTGAGAAATTACGCCTACTTCCTCTTCTGGAATTTCATTGATGATCTGGTTCACTACCGTAGTTTTCCCGCAGCCAGTTCCGCCAGCAATTCCGATGATCAACATACTTGCTTTGTTTTATTCAAAAATAAGGATTTGGATGCATATCTGTTGGTATAGACCAGTATCATTTTAGTGTACTTAGGTATAATTCACTGCTCTGTTAAAATATGATACAAATCATAGATTTGAGATTTTTATAAAGTTATTTTTGGCATAGTTGCCAGGATTTAATCAAATTAGTAAACTTTCACAGACTGAAGAAAATAAAATTTTACGACCATTCTTTTTTTCTATATATTACCTTCATCTCAACCTTGAAATTTTAAATAGCATATGTCTCAACGCTTTAAAGTCTCTGTTAATGAGACCTATGAGTTTTCCTTTTCTGAGGAAGACCTTGTATCACTCGATGCCCTTCAAACCTCTTCAACCAAATACCATGTGTTAAAGGAAGGCAGGTCCTTCGCTGTGGAGGTGATATCTAATACCTTTCACGACCGCACATATCTGATCAAAGTTAAAAATGAGACCTATGAGGTTACATTAAAGAATGAATTGGATCAACAGATCGCCGAGATGGGATTTTCTCTCGGATCTACTAAAAACATAAGTAATATAATGGCTCCAATGCCTGGCCTTATACTCGATATTAATGTCAAGGAAGGGGAATTGGTTGCCGAGGATTCTCCCCTCCTTATTCTGGAGGCTATGAAAATGGAGAATATTATTACCTCCCCCCGGGAAGGTGTCATCAAAAGTATCGCTGTTAAAAAAGGAGATACGGTAGATAAAAAACAATTACTGATCTCTTATGAGTAAATCTCTTTAAAGAATGAAAAAAATACTTGTTGCCAATCGCGGAGAAATTGCAATCCGGGTAATGAAAACAGCCCGGAAAATGGGTATAAAAACAGTGGCCGTGTACTCTTCTGCAGACCGGAATGCTCCTCATGTGCAATTTGCTGATGAAGCCGTGTGGATTGGGGAAGCCCCATCTAACCAGTCGTATTTGAATAGTGCAAAGATCATTGAAGAGGCAAAACGCCTTAAGGTAGATGCGATTCACCCAGGCTATGGCTTTTTAAGTGAAAATGCAAATTTTGCTGAAGCTGTCACAAAAAGCGGAATTATCTTTATTGGGCCTAAACCCAAGGCTATAAGGATGATGGGTAGTAAATTAGCTGCAAAAGAGGCGGTAAAACACTATGATATTCCAATGGTTCCGGGGATCGATGAGGCAATATCTGAGGTAGAAAAGGCCAAATCTATTGCCAAAGAGATCGGTTTCCCGATCTTAATTAAGGCTTCAGCCGGTGGAGGTGGTAAAGGAATGCGCATCGTAGAAAAGGAAAAAGATCTGGCTTCCCAAATGGAACGGGCTATTTCTGAAGCTACTTCTGCCTTTGGAGATGGTTCGGTCTTTATTGAGAAATACGTAAGCTCACCCAGGCATATAGAAATACAGATCATGGCCGACAGTCATGGCAATATTCTTTATTTTTTCGAACGGGAATGCAGTATTCAGCGAAGGCACCAGAAAGTGGTGGAAGAAGCTCCATCGGCTATTCTTAGTCCTGAACAAAGACAAGAGATGGGGATAGCGGCAACCAAGGTTGCCAGAGCCTGTGATTATCTTGGAGCTGGCACGGTAGAATTCCTAATGGATGCGGAACTTAATTTTTATTTTCTGGAGATGAATACCCGCCTGCAAGTAGAACATCCCGTCACAGAGCTTATTACCGGCGTAGATCTGGTAGAGTTACAGATCCGGGTGGCCAGGGGGGAAGCACTTTCCATGAAACAAGAAGATTTAAAAATAAATGGACATGCCTTAGAGCTCAGAGTCTATGCGGAAGATCCTCTTTCTAATTTTTTACCCAGCGTAGGATCCCTACATACTTATCGGCTGCCAGAAGGGGAAGGTATCCGAGTAGACAATGGATTTGAAGAAGGTATGGAGATCCCCATTTATTATGATCCTATGCTAGCCAAATTGATCACCTATGGAAAGAGTAGGGAAGAGGCCATACAGATCATGATAAAGGCCATTGATGCCTATATTGTAGACGGGGTGCAAACCACACTTCCGTTTGGCCGATTTGTCTTTGAACACGAAGCTTTTAGATCTGGAAATTTTGACACTCATTTTGTAAAGAATTATTACTCCCCTGAAATCCTAAAACAAAAGGCAGATGAGGAAGCTGAAATTGCCGCACTTATTGCCCTGAAACAATACCTGACGGATCAAAAAATACTGAGAATCCCAACTCCATAAAAATGAATACAACGAAAAAAAAATTAGATGACCGTATTGCCCAGGCCTTACAGGGTGGGGGTCAGAAACGTATCGACAAACAGCATAAGAAAAAAAAGCTGACCGCCAGAGAACGTGTAGAATACCTTTTGGATGAAGGATCGTTTGAGGAAATGGGTATATTGGTTACCCATCGCACCACCGATTTTGGGATGGACAAAGAAATTTATTACGGCGATGGAGTTGTAACCGGTTACGGAACCATAGATGGAAGATTGATCTATATCTATGCGCAGGATTTCACGGTATTTGGAGGAGCACTTTCTGAAACACATGCGGAAAAGATCTGCAAGATCATGGATCTGGCGATGAATGTTGGGGCACCGGTAATCGGACTTAATGATTCTGGAGGAGCGCGTATACAGGAAGGTGTTCGATCGCTTGGCGGGTATGCCGATATATTTTATCGAAATGTAAAGGCATCTGGGGTTATTCCGCAGATCTCAGCCATCATGGGACCTTGTGCGGGAGGAGCAGTATATTCACCTGCCATCACAGATTTTACCCTTATGGTAGAAGATACGAGCTATATGTTTGTGACAGGTCCCAACGTTGTAAAAACAGTGACCAATGAAGAAGTGACTTCAGAGGAATTAGGTGGGGCAAGTACACATGCTATTAAATCTGGTGTGGCTCATAAAACATCAATAAATGATATTGTATGTCTCGAAGATGTTAAGAAATTACTGAGCTATATGCCGCAAAGCAATCGCGAAAAGGCTAAAGACCTTCCTTATGAACTAGGGGAAGAAGTACGGGAAGTTTTAGATGGTTTGGTTCCTGAAAACCCGAACAAACCCTACGATATGCACGAGGTAATCCAGGGCCTCATTGATGATGATAGTTTTTACGAGATCCATAAAGACTTTGCTGAGAACATAATTGTAGGTTTTGCAAGGCTTGCTGGCAGAAGTATTGGTATTATAGCTAACCAACCGATGTTCCTTGCAGGAGTTTTGGATGTAAACAGTTCAAGGAAAGCGGCAAGATTTACTAGGTTTTGTGATAGTTTCAATATACCCCTTCTAGTTTTAGTTGATGTGCCAGGGTTTTTGCCCGGGACGGACCAGGAATGGAATGGGATCATCGTAAATGGGGCCAAGTTGCTCTATGCCTTAAGCGAAGCAACAGTTCCAAGGATAACCGTAATTACACGGAAAGCCTATGGAGGGGCTTATGACGTTATGAATTCTAAGCATATTGGAGCCGATTTCAACTACGCCTGGCCCACTGCAGAGATCGCTGTAATGGGTGCAAAGGGCGCCAGTGAGATCATTTTCCGCAAAGAAATAATGGAAGCTAAAGATCCGGTACAAAAACTAGCTGAAAAGGAGGCAGCGTATGCAGAAAAATTTGCGAATCCTTTTAGGGCGGCAAAAAGAGGATTTATCGATGAGGTCATTGAACCAAAAGATACACGGCGAAAACTTATTAAAACCTTTCGCATGCTCGAAAAAAAGGAGGTAACATTACCGATAAGAAAGCATGGAAATATTCCCTTATAATTTAAATTTTATCGTTGGGCCGGCTTAACATGGCAGGTATACCACTCCGGAAGATGAGTCTTTGCTGGCGCCTGTTACCGAATGCAATACGTTGATCTCTTGTTCCAAACGCAAGACACCCATAAGACAAAAAATCAGCGCTTCTTTGAATTCAATTAGCTGGTTTGAAGGAATCTCAAGTTTGATCTTTTTTCCTAGCTTGTCTTGCAAAACTTCGGTCAGGTAGGTATTAAAAGCACCTCCCCCTGTGATCAATAAGGTTTTTTCATTTTTAATCGTAAGCAATTTTAACTGCCGGGCGATCTGTTCGCATATGTGGTGAACCGATGTGTGCAATAAGGATTCAATGGAAGCGTCTTGCTCTTTAATCAATGGGACAATTTCTTTTGAGAACCATTCATATCCCGTAGACTTTGGGTAGGGCAGCGCGTAATAAGCAAGAGAATTTAACTTCTCAAACAACTGCGGAAGCAATGTTCCCTTGCGTGCCAAGGTTCCTCCTTTATCATATTTTAATCCTTCACCTGCCGCAATATAATTGAGTAACATATTGGCTATCCCAATATCATAAGCTATTCTCTTATCATCCAGAACAAAAGATATATTGCTAATTCCTCCAAGATTAAGGCAAAAATCATAGGTTCCAAAGAGCATATGATCGCCTATTGGAACAAGCGGAGCTCCTTGCCCACCCAGGGCTACATCGTTTGTTCTATAATCGCAGATGGTCTTGATGCCACAGGCGTTGGCCAGATGCTGACCCGATCCTATTTGAAATGTAAGGCCTTTCGCAGGTTGATGGTGCACCGTATGCCCATGACTCGAAACAAAATTAACTTCTAACTTTTCTTTCTCAATAAATTGCCCAACTTGTTCTCCCAGCCATGTACCGTATTCATTGTGCAAACAAAGTAACTGATCTGCAGGCAATCTAATAGCCTCCTGTAAGCGAGTCACTCGTTTTTTGCTGTAAGGGATACTTTTCGTCTTTTCAATCTTGAACTCCCACCTGGTCAAAGGTTTCCATATATGGCAATACACAAGATCGAGTCCATCCAGCGAAGTACCAGACATCATTCCAATACCTTTATATATCTTCATACTGTTCTCTTATAATGACACAGGCAATGAACCAACGGCCTTCGTATTGCCCAAAAAATGTGCTGCTGCATTTTCTTCGAAACCCTTTAGATCCTGGTATGCGATTATTATTGCAGAGACCTTTTTCAGGGGTAACAACCTAAGGAAATACGGATTTCCAAACAAATATAAAACTACGTCATATTTGCGAATAAGTTCAATAAGAATCTCAAGTTGAAGAGGGTCCATGCCAAAACTAAGCTGCGGTTTGATGCTGGGTGGATATACCGCGATCAGTAGTTTGGAGTTTGCGCCTAGGGCCGATTTTATGTTCTTAAAAGATCGATCGCGTCCCAACAAACTTTGGCTTCCGGTACGTTCATTAACAATATCGAAAAAGGCGGTTAGTTTGCTTTTGCCAAATTGGATTCCGTAAAAACCAGATCCTAAAAATTCTGAAAGTATTTCCTGAGAGCCTTTGTAAAATGTAAGACATTTTCCAGCTATGAGTGCGTTCAAAGGATCAGGATCGCTCACTGCGGGAAGATTGGTTGAAGCCTGGCTTATCGCTTTTATTTTTAATGCCCAGACCCTATTAAAGCTCTCTTCAATTTGAGAATTAGTCGCTTTTTTTAAGATAGCGTCGATCCCTTCTTTGACGTTTTCTGCAAAACAAAGGATATCATTCCCGGCGTTAAAGGCAGCCCATTCCAGGCCACCCTTTTTTGGGAAGGTCTTGGAAACACTGTGCATGTTCAAAGCGTCTGAAACTACCACTCCATCATATCCCAACTCCCCTCTAAGCAATCCTTTGATGATCTCGTCCGAAACAGAAGCTGAGACCTGTTTTCCTTTGGTAAAGGCGGGTACAGATAGGTGCCCTACCATCACAGCGTCTACATTATTTTTTATCAGTTCCATAAATGGATAGAGTTCTTGCTCAAAAAGGTCTTCTCTATATTTATCGATCACAGGTAGGCCCAAATGCGAATCTGTGGCTGTATCACCATGCCCCGGGAAATGTTTCGAACAACCGAGGATCCCTGCATCCTGTAATCCTTTGGAAAAGGCAATTGCGTTAGTGCTAACGTCTTTTTTGTTACTTCCAAAAGATCTGTATCCTATAACAGGATTATTCGGATTATTATTGACATCTGCTACCGGAGCAAAATTCCAGTGAATGCCGGCAGCTTTGCAATCGCTACCTACTTTTTTTCCCACCTCATAGACCAATTGCGGGTCATGTGCGGCTCCCAAGGTAATGGCATAAGGGTATTGAGGAGTTTCTTCAACTCGCATAGCAAGACCCCATTCTGCATCAATACTGATTAGGAGCGGGTATTTGGCCGCTGCGCTATATCGGACAATCAAATCTTTTAGGACCTGAAAGCTATTCTTATTGTAGGTTATTTTCTTTTTCCCTTCGTAATTGGTAGCTGCACTGGCCCTGCTGTGAAAGAAGCAAATACCTCCAATAGATTCTTTGCGAATCAGAGATTCCAAAGATTTTATGGAAGCCTCGGAATCGTTAATAAAGGCTGCAGGCATAAAAAATTGACCAATTTTCTCCCGATCAGTAAGTATGCATGTTGCCTCTTTAAAAGGCATTATGTTAGTAGGTACTGTTGTCTGCTCCTTTTTTTCCATAATCGGGAGGATATTTGATATATTTTAAGAGAATGAACGAAGGTAGCGCCGCTAAAACAACCCAAATGAAGAAACCATCATAGCCCAACCATTCTTGCATATACCCACTGATAAGACCGGGAAGCATCATTCCCAGTGCCATAAATCCGGTTGCGAGAGCATAGTGAGAAGTTTTAGATACACCTTCGGCAATATAGATGAGATATACCATAAATCCTGCAATTGCAAAGCCATAGCCAAATTGTTCCAATATTACTGTGGTTACAACAGCAGCAATACTATTGGTATTGGTAATAGCCAGGAAGGCATAGAATGCATTTGGAATATTGAGTGAGAGTACCATAAGAAAGAACCATTTCTTTAAACCGTGTCTCGAAATTAATACTCCACCTAATATTCCTCCAATAGTAAGCATAATTACTCCTATGGTGCCGTAAATTGTTCCTACTTCTGCCGTGCTATATCCAAGTCCACCTGCCTCCTTAGGATCGAGTAAAAAAGGAGAGGCCATTTTCACTAATTGGGATTCCCCTAACCTGAAGAACAAAATAAAGGCCAGAGCCATTCCTATTCCGGGTTTCTTAAAAAAGGTAGAGAATACTTCTAAAAAGCTATTTGGTTTTTCGAGGGTGATTGCACTAGAAGATTCAAATTTAGGGGTAGTAAAATAATTGGCGACCGTTAGGGCGAACATTATGATTGCCGCACAGATCATGGTGACGGACCAGGCCTTTGTATTGTCCCCGTAATAATTTTCTAAAAAACCCGCCAGGATCACCAGCAAACCCTGTCCGGTAACATTCGCTAATTTATAGAAGGTACTGCGTACTCCTACAAAAAACGACTGTTTTTCCTGAGTTAGGCCAATCATATAATAGCCATCTGAGGCAATATCGTTTGTGGCAGAGGCAAAGGCCGCCATCCAGAAACAGGCCAGGGTAGTTATAAAAAATATGTTTGTAGGAAGCGCAAAACCGATGGCCAGGAAGGACAAGGAAACGATTAACTGCATCAGCAAGAACCAATTTCGTTTTGTGCTTTTCAGATCAAGGAATGGACTCCACAGCGGTTTTATTACCCAGGGCAGATAGAGCCAACTAGTGTACAAGCCAATATCTGCATTACTAATCCCCAGCTTTTTGTACATGATTACTGAAACGGTGACTACCATAACATAAGGTAGTCCCTGCGTAAAATAAAGAATAGGAACCCAGGCCCAGGCCCATTTATCTTTTTGTATCATGTATTAGTATCAAGGCTAAATTTAAAACTTTCACCGGGCTTAGCGCCCTTCATTTTAAAAAAAGACCATACATTCAATTTCCTTTTTAGCTGGAGATATTATTTATCACATAAAATGATACCTGACAAATCCTTCCATGGCCTCATACTCAGCTAGTCCCAGGGCATTGTATTTGTTGGCTGTTTTCTTATTTCGTTGTTCTGCACGTTGCCAGAATTCTCTGTTATCATTACCGGGAAACATGGCACTGTCCTTTTGAGACTGATGTTTAAATATGGCATTTTTCTTTCGTTGCATATCTTTTGGACCAACAGGTACTGCCATTTCCATATCGGCAATATCCCATTCTTGCCAGGCACCTCTATAAAGCCAAACATAACAATCCTTTATCCAGGCAGCTTTTTCTTTGACTAGTCTATCCAGTGCTCTGTAAATGATATTCAGACACACCCTGTGCGTACCATGCGGGTCGGAAAGATCCCCCGCAGCAAATATTTGATGAGGCTTTATCTTTTGCAGGAGTTGGTACGTTTGTTCTATGTCTGCCTCGGAATAGGGTTTTTTCTTCACCGTTCCGGTTTCGTAAAAAGGCAGGTTTTGAAAGTGAGCATTCTCTTCTTTTACCCCGCAATAACGGCAGGCAGACAGCGCTTCACCCTTGCGTATCAACCCTTTGAATTGTTGTATTTGAGGACTATCTACCTGTCCCGGATGTTTCTGATCTAAAAATGCTCTAACTTCTTTAAATTGTTTTTGTAGTGCCTCATTGTCATTTTGGATATCCTTGGCAAAATCAAGGAAGCGGATCACTTCATCATCGAAGACCGCGATATTTCCTGAGGTCTGGTAGGCTATATGAACATCATGCCCCTGATCTACCAGTCTTAGTAGCGTACCACCCATGGAGATTACATCATCATCTGGGTGCGGACTAAACACAAGCGATGTTTTTGGGTACGGATCTTTGCGCTCCGGCCTATTACTGTCATCTGCATTGGGCTTACCACCCGGCCAACCGGTAATAGTACGCTGCAACTCGTTAAAAACAATAAGGTTTATATGTTCTGCAGATCCTATTTCGGCAACCAGGCTCCCCATTCCGTATTCATTGTAATCCTCGTTGGTCAATTTTAAGATCGCTTTATTGAGTTTCCCCGAAAGCCAGATAGCGGCTTTTTTTGTCAAGGTATCATCCCACTGACATTCGCTTACCAGCCAGGGGGTATTTACCCTTGTTAAATCAGAGGCTGCTGCCTCATCGAGGATAAAGTCACAATTTGGATGATTTTGAAGGAAGGTAGCAGGCACGGATTCCCGAATTGGGCCTTCCACAGCCTGATTAATAATATCGGCTTTGCCTTCACCCCAGGCCATCAGAATAATTCGTTTTGCAGAGAGAATGGTACCAACTCCCATGGTGATAGCACGGGAAGGAACATTTTCCAAACCAAAGAAGTCGCTTGCAGCATCTAGTCTTGTAACCCTGTCTAGTCTTACCATCCTGGTTTTACTGATGATGGAGGATCCTGGTTCGTTGAATCCGATATGCCCTGTTCTGCCGATACCCAGCACCTGTATATCTATTCCTCCTGCCTTTTTAATTTTTTCTTCGAAGGCGGCACAGTAGTCGCGTACATCTTCCTTTTCAAGGCTACCGTCAGGAATGTTTACATTTTCTTTCTTTATATCTATGTGATCAAAAAGATGTTCGCGCATAAAACGAACATAACTGTGAATTGAATCTGCTTTCATGGGGAAGTACTCATCCAGATTAAAAGTGACCACATTCTTAAAGCTCAAACCTTCTTCCTTGTGAAATTTGACCAGGATGTCATAAACCTTGGTAGGTGTAGAACCAGTAGCAAGTCCTAAGACTACCTTTTTTCCACTCTTTTGCCGCTGTCTTATAAGTTCGGCAATTTCGTTGGCAACGTAATAAGAAGCTTCCTCAGAATTAGTGTGAATGTGTGTTTTGATCTTTTCAAACTTTTGTGATTCCTCGTCTGTTGGAAAGGAAATACCTTCAGGTAAAAGAGCAGGTGATATCATAATTAGATTACATATTGTTTTATACGAGGCAAAAATAGAAAATAAAATCTACATCTGCAGTATTTTGCAATAAAAAATGCAATAAAATGCAATAAATAGTTTAAATTTGTATGAAACAAGAACAAAACGGCATAATATTGAATTGAGTATCTTTGCCTAGAAAGCGTTTCCTACATGTTAAAAGAAGAAAGACAACAGCTAATATTAAATGAAGTTGAATTACACAATAGGGTGTTGTTAACAGACATTGCAGAACATCTTGAAGTTTCTGTAGATACAGTTCGCAGGGATGTGAAGGAGCTAGATTCAGAAAGTAAATTGAGGAAAGTACATGGGGGTGCCATATCACTGGGATATACCCATACTGCCTCGCGCAGCACCAATGTGTATGCCCTTAATGAAAAAATGGTGATTGCCACAAAAGCAGTGACGCTACTTAAAAATGGTGCAGTTATTTTTATTGATGGCGGAACAACCTGTCTTGAGATGGCCAGAACAATTCCACCAAAACTAAATCTGACTTGCTTTACTTATAGTCTGCCGGTGGCTCTGCAACTTGCCGGGATGCCCAATGTGGACCTTATTTTTATTGGAGGGCGAATCTCTAAGGATGCAATGATCTCTAACGGATCCTATACAATTCAACGCTTATCTGAAGTTAAATTCGACTATTGCTTTATTGGGACAGGATATGTGGATTCATTGCATGGGCTTACAGAGTTCGACTGGGATGTGGTTCAGCTTAAGAAAGCTGTTATCCAGGCTTCTAAAAAAACAATACTTTTGTGTATATCTGAAAAACTGAATTCCCAACATCGTTTTAAGACCTGCGATATCAATGCCATAAATACGATGATCACAGAACTTCAACCAGAGAATACCCTTTTAAATCTATTTAGAAACCAGGACATCCGTTTATTGTAATTATGACCAACTTTAAGAAAATCACCGAAAATTCCTCGGAACATGAGAGTCTCGAACTGATGTCCACAGCAGATCTTCTGTCTAATATAAATATGGAAGATCAGAAAGTGGCAAGAGCAGTAGCCGCTGTTATACCTCCTATTGAGACCCTGGTAAACGCCCTCACCGAGCGATTTTTACAAGGGGGTAGACTGTTCTACATAGGCGCAGGAACCAGCGGAAGGCTGGGCATTCTTGATGCCTCCGAAATTCCACCAACCTTTGGGCTTCCGCATGATCGCGTAATTGGCCTCATTGCAGGTGGCGATTCTGCTATCAGAAAAGCAGTAGAATTTGCGGAAGATGATACCCAACAAGCCTGGAAAGACCTTCAGGAGTTTGATATAAATGCATTAGATACGGTGGTTGGTATAGCTGCCTCCGGAACTACCCCCTATGTACTGGGAGGAGTAACTGAAGCCAGGAAACAAGGACTTTTAACGGCTGGTATCACCAATAACCCGGGTTCTCCATTGGCACAGGCCGTGGAGATTCCATTAGAGATCAACGTGGGTCCCGAATTTGTTACCGGCAGTACCCGAATGAAAAGTGGTACTTCTCAAAAACTAGTACTCAACATGATCTCGACTGCCCTTATGATCCGCATAGGTAGGATTAAAGGGAATAAAATGGTGAATATGCAGTTGAGTAATAACAAATTAGTAGACAGGGGTACCAGGTATTTAATGGAAGGCCTGCAATTAAATTACAAAGAGGCTGCACAAGTCCTAAAAAAATTCGGGTCGGTAAAAAAGGCCATGGACAACTATAAAAAGTAATTTTATCTGGGGCCTACCTCAGCAACTTCTTCCGGCGTCACCATTTTTTCAGTAGTGTTCCCCCAAGAGGTAAGAATGTAATTCATCACATCGGCAATTTCTTCATCTTCCAGACCCAAAGGCATCATAGTGTTGTCATAGGAAATTCCATTCACTACCATTGGACCTCGTTGTCCAAATTTTATTCCTCGAATACTGGCGGTTTTGTTATTAAGTAAATAATCTGACCTGGCTAATGGAGGATACACATAGGGCACGCCTTCCCCGGCAGGAAGATGACAAGTTACACAGAAGTCCTGATAAATAACAGCTCCTCTTGCCTTACTTTCCTGAAATGAACTATCCTGCTGAAGCCCAAGAAAAATCCCGGTTAAACCTATTGAAAAGACAACCAATACAATTTTTATGAACATAAAAAAAGAACTGATTTTTTACGATTTAGGAACCAATTTGTAAATACCTTTTCCTTCTACTGCCACATAGATATAACCGTCCGGACCTTGTCTTACATTTCTAACCCTTCCGATATCTTCGAGTAATTTTTCACGATAGGTAACTTTCTCGCCTTCTAGTTGCATTCGTTCCAGATATTGAAATGAGAGAGACCCTACCAAAAGATCACCCTTCCAATCAGGATACACATCTGAGGTAATAAAGGTCATGCCACTTGGTGCAATAGAGGGCACCCAGTAATAAATGGGTTGTTCCATTCCTTCCATTTCAGTTTTATCCGTGATAGGTGTCCCGCTATAATTGATGCCGTAAGTGATCACCGGCCAGCCATAATTGGCGCCCTTTTTTACAATGTTGATCTCATCACCGCCTCTGGGACCGTGTTCATGGATCCAGATAGCACCCGTCCCAGGATGCTTAAGCATCCCTTGTGGATTTCGGTTGCCGTATGTATAAATAGCACCTTTTGCACCAGTTTCATTGACAAACGGGTTATCCTGTGGAATGGACCCATCATCATTGATCCTATAGACCTTACCACCATCACGAGTAATATCTTGCGGATTTACATCCCTTTCGCCTCTTTCTCCAATAGTAAAATATAAATAGCCATTATCATCAAATTCCAATCGGGATCCAAAATGCTGACCTCTTGTAGTATTGGGGCCTGCCTTGTAAAGAACTTCAATGTTGGTAAGTGAATTGCCTTCCAATTTGGCCCTGGAAATAGCCGTATGCCCACCTTTATCAGTTCCTTCTTCCGAAGAGTAGGACAAATAGATCCACCCGTTTTCTTCGTAATTGGGGTGTAGTTCAATATCCATTAAGCCTCCCTGACCTCTGTAATATACCGCCGGGACATTAGAAATATTGGTCTTTTCACCATCCTTATAATGGATCAATTCCCCCGATTTCTCAGTGATCAACATACTGCCATCTGGCAAGAAAACCATACCCCATGGGATTTGCAGGTCATTTACGATTAATTCGGCCGAAATGATTGTTTGCTCGGGTGTTTTTATCGAATTATCAGATTTTTGGGCACAGGAGGTGAAGGTCATTACAACGAAAAAACAGCTAATTAGGATACTTTTTTTCATATTCAAACGTTAAATTATTTAATAATAGAAGGTCTTTAAAGACCAAAGATAAATAGAAAACTATAAGTTCAATAACTACGCTCTGAATATACTGACCCCAAATCAACATATTCTTGCCATAATATGGATTAACCTATGCTCCCTAAAAAATCTAGGCATTTTGTGTATGCCGTGCTTTGGTTGGCTTTTTGTATCGTAGGTACTTCAGCCGTCGCAAACCCGAACATATACAGGTTTATTTCAAAGCTCGATAATACAGCTAAGTCGGAGATAGTATCCAATGATGCTATTACAGAGGCTGATCTTTTAGTGACTAATACCCCGTTCAGTTCCGAAATAATGATCTCGGAGGCATCTCCCATGTTTGTTACTATAATACTTGGAGCCAACGAGGAGGTTACCTGTCCCAACGACGGTAGCACATTGGCTAAATTCTTTCTTTGTGGTACAAGTGATGTTAGGACCATAGGTTTAAGTCAATCCGGTTCTTCCTACGAATGGCAAAAATTAGATCCCAACCGTTGTGCTGCCTCCGTTATTGAGGATTGCGCAAATACAACAAATACATGTTATGACACTGTAGGTACCGGAGCAACCTATGATTTGTCTAGCAGTGGGGAGTTCAGAGTACGCGTAGACGGTGGACAGTACTATTATTTTAAATCTACTCTCAATCCACTGAATCCGCAACTTATTAAGGAAGATATTATCTGTGGTAACCCGGGAAGAGTAGAGATCACTAATGTACCTGCTGGTTATGAATATAGTCTTAACAGTCCTGCAGGTCCTTACCAGGACACTCCATATTTTGATATTACAGCACCAGGAAACTATATGGTGTGGGTTCGACTTAAGAATGTATCTGCAAGTTCTTGTTTATTTCCTTCTAATACGGTTACAGTTGCAGACCTTAATATCAATGTAGATGTCACGGCTAATGATATATTATGTAGCGGTCAACTAGGTAGTATTGATGTACAAGTTACGGGGGTTCCCGGCTTTTTTACATATAGACTTATCAAGAATGCAGTAACTGTAGATACTTTTGGACCCGATGCTGCAAACAATTATACCTTTGCCAATGTAAGTCCTGGCACCTATAGTGTGCGAGTGGAAACAAATAAGTGTAATGAGCTTATTACCCTGGATGTAAATTCAAACCCTATCGTAATAGGTAATGGTATAAGTCCGATCGCCGTTTCTGCTACCGCAAATGATAGCTTTGGTTGCGGGGCCGCCACAGTAGACGTAACCCTTGATACTTCAGGAGGTACTTCACCCTACAGATATAGTCTGGACGGTGGTGTTAGTTTTAGCGCACCGTATGCACCTTCAACCGTTTTTACTGTAAGTGCTGCCGGCACCTATAATATTTTAATTGAAGATGCCAATGGCTGTACAAAAACGGCAAGTGTGGATGTACAGGATCTTCCACCGCCGGTATTTACAGTCACTACCCTCGATGCAAATTGCGGAGGGATCAATGATGGGAGTATAACGGTTAATATTACCAATGGATTTGGGTATAATTTAGAGTACAGTAATAATAATGGAGTAAGCTACCAGAGTAGTAATGTATTTACCGGCCTAGCTCCTGGCAGCTATGACGTAATGATCCGCTACCAACAAGGTAGTTTTATCTGTACAACTCCGGCAACAATTGAAACTGTTGGAACACCTTCAAATATCACCGCTACTGCTACGGCCGATTCTGTGCCCAGTTGTTTGAATGAGAATGGCGGACAAATTACTATTTCCGGAGTATCCGGAGGTACAGGGCCATATGACTATAGCCTTGGAGCCGGATTTAGCGGAACAACAGTATTTACTAACCTTGGTGTGGGAACTTATACCCCGCAGATCAGAGATGCAAATGGTTGTGTACAAAGCTTGGCGCCCATAATTTTCAATGCTTTGAATAAGCCTACGGATATGGATTTTACCATTTCCAGTATCGATTGTCTTACCAGTACAGCCTCGGTTACCGTAGCTGTTACAAATGGTACAGCACCTTTTACTTATGAAATTATTGCCCCGGCAGCTAGCGCCATCAATAACGGGAATAATCCTGTTTTTACAGGTTTGGGATTAGGTACATATACATTTAGAGTAACCGATAATGAAGGTTGTTCATACGATGAAGTATTTGCAATAACGGATATCAGTTCAATTTCAGTGCAAGCTCAGGCAACCAAAGTGGTCACCTGCGTTGGAGATAGCGATGGTGAAGGACGATTCCTGGTCGATGGTTTTGCAACTACCTATAGTTACAGCATTGATGCCGGACCTTTAAATACGGGTGAATCTAACGGCATTATATCCCTGACCGGTTTAAGTGCCGGCAGTTATGTAATTAACGTTACTGATGAGGATACGAATTGTTCTGATACAGCTACACTTGTTATTCAGGAACCTGCAGTTGCTTTCGCGATCGGTAGTCTGAATGTCACTCCAATGAGTTGCCAGAATGGAAATATTGGTAGTGTTACCATCAATACCGTCGGTGGATGGGGCGGAAATCGCTATACGCTAACTCAACCAGACCTTTCAATAAGAGGGCCAAAGAATGGTAATACTTTTTCCAATTTAACTCTAGATGGCCTGTACCAGGTAAGTGTTACAGATGCAAACGGTTGTACCATTACAGACAGCTTTACCCTTACCGTATTAGCAGCCCCGGTTTTGACCATTGATACTGCGTCTAGTGATTATTGCTATGACAATGTAGACCAGGCTACCATTGCTGTAAATGCTGCAGGGGGATTACCACCTTATCAATATAGAATTAATGGCGGACCTTGGGTAGGAGGGAGTTCCTTTAATGGACTTACTCCAGGTGCCTATTCAATAGAAGTGGCAGATGCCAATGATTGTAGAGATACCGTTTCTGTTACTATTGAGCCCGAAATTTCGGCCATTGCGACAACCATTACTGAACTAAATTGTGGTGGTCCACCAGCTGAAATACAGGTTGTTATCAGCGATGGGTACCCTTCAGGAGGTGACTACGATATTTACGAAGTGAGTATAGATGGGGCACCTTATACTTCTAGTGCAACTAATATTACAGGTAACTCCTTTGTCTATAGTATTCCTAATGATGGTTCTCTAATTGCCGATACAACCTTTCAGTTCTTAGTGACAGATAGCAGAGGATGTACTACAGAAACTAATGTGGTTACTATTTCGCCACCGGAATCTATAGTTGGAACGGCTACTCCAACCGATACAACTTGTGGGGAAGATAACGGGATTATCACATTAACCGCGGATACGACTTTTGGGGTGCCTCCCTATGAATACAGTGACGATAGTGGAGCAACTTTTGGACCTCAGAATGTGTTTTCTGGCTTTGCCCCCGGAGTATACAATACTTTTATGATCCGGGATAGCCGTGGATGTACCACACCGTTACTTTCAGCAACCATCAATGCCAGTGCAGCGATCGATGCTACGGTTGTAGCAAATGATGCCGTTTGTGCTGCCCCTACGGTAGAAGGATCTATTGATGTAACAAATGTTGTGAACGGTACTTCCCTTTATACCTATATAGTACAAGACATAAATGGAACAACAATTACGACCGTTGGGCCAACGGCACTAACTGCTGTTAATTTTCCAAATTTAGTTCCGGGAACCTATACTGTCATTACCCAGGATGCATCGGGTTGTGAAGACAGGGATACCGTTACCATAATACAAAATCAGATTATCCTTACACCGCTTGATGTGCCACCACTTAACTGTACGGACCCCTGGATTACGTACAGATTTCAGGCTAGTGGCGGTACAGCACCGTACTTGTTTGGTTTAGTGGGTAATCCGCTGGTTCCGGCCAATGTCAACGGGATTGATATCCATGATTTTGCAGGGCAAGTGACTTTCGGCGTTACTTATTTTGTCCAGGTTCAGGATGCATTGGGATGTATCTATATAGAACAAATTGATCCAATAGTAGGTCCTTCACCACTTTCGGTGATCGCAACTGCCACATCGGCCGCATGTGCCCCTAATTCGAATGGAACTATCGATTTCGAGGTTACCGGGATAGGCTCTCCGGCAGACATAACAATACAATTGCAGGATACCAATACCGGAGCAATTATAAGTGGACCAACATCACTTACGAACGAACCTATTCCCTACAATGGCTCATTCACCGGATTGCCGGCAGGGAACTATCAGATCATCGTTCAGGATGATAACACAAGTTGTAATGCAAGTACACTGGTAGATATTGTTCCCAATGTCCCCGCCATTGTCATAGATGATAACCAACCTGCTAACTGTAATGTTGGAGCACTGGTCACAGTACGCGGAAATGGAGGAACACCAGCTTACGGTTTTGCCTATGTGCCCAACGGGAACCCAGCACCGGGAGTGTTTACAGCACAGACCACCTATGAAATTGCCGGACCATATCCTGCCGATTATGATTTTTATGTGCAGGATAGTTTTGGATGTACAAGCTTTACAACGGTTACGGTTACCACAGATCCCGGAGTTCCTGTACCTACAGTAGATGTTAGTAATCAGTGTACTGCTGTGGCAAATTATACCATAGACGTAACCAGTCCTTTAACAACAGGTCCGGCCCCAGAAGACACCTTTCAGTACGATATAGGTGGAGGTTTCCAGAGTAGTCCCAATTTTACAGTGCCTAATCCCGGAGATTACACCATAACCGTTAGAGATGGGAATGGATGTACAAATACTGTTATAGCGAGGGTATTCGACTTTTTTGCGATATCTGCAAGTGCTACTACCGAACCAACATGTAATGCCGGGGACGGTGTCATCACGGTAAATACAAGCGGAGGTAGTGGTAATTTTGAATATGAATTGGATGATGGAATAAATCCACCTATAGTTCAGCTAAATGACCCAGTCTTTATTAATCTTCTTCCAGGTAATTATACCATCCTGGTGACAGATCTGGATTCTAATACCATTCCTTTATGTAACGATACTGTTACGGTAGACGTAACGGTGGTTATAAATCCGGTGATCTCTGCTACACCTAAAGGAGATATTACCTGTAACGGAGCCAATGATGGATATATAGCAGTAGAATTACAACCCGGAACTGATACAGACTCACCCTTCTCTTTTATCTTATACGATGGAGGTACGGCTACCATTGTTCAGGGTCCTCAGGGGGTAGCTCTTTTTGATAATTTAGCACCCGGAACCTATCAGGTAGAAGTGATCTCGGATAGGGGATGTACAGACAGATCTGGCGATGTGATCATCACAGAACCTTCGCCTTTACAGATCAACGCAGTGAATACAGATTTTACCTGTGATCCCAGCAGTAACCGATTTAACACTGCCACAATTACCATTTATACCGATACCAATGGTGATGGTAGTGGCATTGATACCGGTACCGCACCGTATACCTACAGTATGAATGACGGTACTCCTGCTTTTGACGGTACCAATTTCCAGACCAGTAATACTTTTGAGGTGATCGATAATGGTACAAATCAAACTATTATTCTCACGGCCAGGGATCAGAACGGATGTGAAATCACAGATACTATTACGATCAACGCTCCCACGGATCTGACCTTTACTTATTTGGTAAATCCGCTTAGCTGTGATGCTACCGGTGTTGGTGTAAATCCGGGATCAATAGAGATCATTATGGATCAAGGACCGGGTAATTATGATGTAGAAATACTTCCATTAGGATCTGCCCCGATCCAGAATTCTGGAGGAACGGACAGGGTTGTATGGAGTATCAGTACACCCGGAGATTATATCTTTAGTGTTACAGATATTGGCAACGCAGGATGTTCATACCTAACAGCTGTAGTTAATGTGCCGGAGTACAACACCATTGATGCAGTTATTGCTGAGGTAAAGCCTGTAACCTGTTTCAACGGCTCCGATGGAGAAATTAGCATACAGATAAATGGGTATACAGGAATTTATAATTACGAGGTGTTTTCAAGAGATAATACCGGTGTGGAAACTACTACCGGTGTAACCGGAACATTCGACACCAATATAGTTGGCCAAAATCCTGGTGTAATTACTGGCTTACCCGCTGGAAATCTTGTGGTACATGTAGAGGCTTTAGATACGCCTTTCTGTGATGCGGTAAGTAATGTCACAACAGTTAGGCAACCCGATAGGGCCTTAACTGTGGTAGCTCAGCAAACCGCTGAAGTAACTTGTGCTATTCCTGGAATTGGAGAGATCTTTCTAACCGGCGATGGTGGATGGGGAACCTATGAATATCAGGTTATTGCTCCAGACGGATTTACCGTTATTCAAGACTACCCAAGTACCAATATGAGTATTACTAATCTTTCGGAGGGCACATATACCATCAATATCCGGGATATTGAAGGATGTATAGCTACCAATACCATTACTTTATTATTACCTACGCCTATTTATGCGGATATTCAGATCACGACGCCCTTACAATGTAACAATGATAATAATGGTGTCATAGAGGCATTCAATTTAAGTGGAGGTCAGGGGGCAGGAAATTATCTGTATCAATTAAATAGAATTTCAGAAGGAACAAGCAGTGGATTACAAACCACTCCTTCCTTTGCAAATCTATCGGCTGGGGATTATACCATAACCGTTTTTGATGGATGGGCATGTAGTTATACAACCATCCCTATCACCATCTTAGATCCTGAAGTTGTGATCACTGAATTAGTAGAATTACAACCACCCGGATGTGGTGATATAGGTATTATGGAATTAACAGTCACTAATCCGGAACCGGGAATAAGTTATTTCTACAGAAGATCTGGCACTGCGGATCCTTTTATCCCGTTTAATACCTTAGATCCTTTAGCAACTGTTGTTCAGATTTCGGAAGACATTACGCTCGATCCGGGACCGTTCCAGTATGATGTGCAAAATTCTAATGGCTGTCCGTTTGAGATCTCCAACCAGATCTCTTTGGATCCGGCTGCACCGCTTGTAATCTCATTAGATCTTACCAATGCCACTATTAATTGTGCAGGGGAAGCCACCGGGATCATTCGTTCTGAAGCCTTTGGGGGAATAGGAAACTATGTCTATACCTTGTTGAATTCGGATGTGCCGCCTTTCCCAAATGCCTTAAATACTGAAAGATCTGCGCAAGCATCAGGAATTTTCAGAGATCTTGGTCCTGGTACGTACTGGGTGTATGCCGAAAGTGGAGGCTGTACGGCGATTTCCACCCCCATCACCATAGTAGATCCGCCGCCATTAGTCTTGGACTATTTGGAAGCAGTTCCTGTTAGTTGTTACGGTGATATTGATGGACAGATCATTATTGAGGCCAGTGGAGGAACAGGGATCATACGTTATTCCATTTCCGATCAGTTGAGTGAATTTTTCGAAGGAGACGATCCTTTATTTCCAAATAGAAAGACCTTCACCGATCTGGAACCAAGAAGTTATGAGATCATCATTCAGGACGAACTGGGGTGTACTATTACACAAACGGTCACCATCATGGAGCCCACTGAATTGGTTGCCGGTATAGGTAATTCTATTCCTGAAACTTGTTTGGGTGATGAAGATGGTTCGGTCACTGTAACTGTAAATGGAGGTACAGCACCTTATGAATTTTCCCTCAATTCTTCCGATCCGGCCGATTTTGCGCCTAACCCAACCATGACATTTAATAACCTCCGTGGAGGAGATACCTATGTGGTATTTATCAGAGATGCGAGGGGATGTGAGACCAATGTAATTGTCCCGGTAGGAATTGGCATAGAATTAATACCTGAAGCCCTTGTTAGTTATGGCTGCACTGGAATCTTCCCTAATAGCACTGCTACCGTATCTGTACAGGATATTACCCAATATCCGGAATTGATGTTCGCTCTGGATCCTGCAGATCCAACTGATGCTATTACCGCTCTGGCAGATATAGAACGTACATGGGGCGATCTTCCACCGGGTGACCATACCGTATATATTTACCATTCTAATGGATGTAGCACTTTTGTCGATTTTACGATTGATAGTTATGATCCGCTAACACTCGATCTGATCAAATCCGGGCCTAATGAGCTCACAGCAACTGCTACGGGTGGTTTTGGTGGGTATGAATATTTCTTCCAGGATGTTTCCTATGGCAGTGTAAATATCTATGAGGTGAATGCAGACGCTACTGTAACTGTGCGGGTAGTAGATCAGCAGGGGTGTGTAGCTGTAATGGCCATCCCGTTCGATTTTACCGGGATGCTCGATATTCCTAATTTCTTCACGCCAGACGGGGATAACAACAATGATGTCTGGTATCCTAGAAACAGAGATTTCTTCCCTAACATAGATGTGAAGATCTACGATAGATATGGTCGTGTTGTAGCTGTGCTAGACCAGGTAACTTCCTGGGATGGAACCTATGAGGGAAGTGAACTACCCACCGGTGATTACTGGTATGTAGTGAATGCCAATGACAAAGAAAAGCAACAGTATGTTGGGCATTTTACCCTTTATCGATAAGTGAATCTACTTAAAATAAATTCCTTAGAAGGAGACCTTAATCTACTAGTCGACCGTTTTCTATCAGAATAGGGTAGGAATAGCCGCTGCCAAAATCTGCATTCAGTCGCACAATACCGCGGATAGTTATCTTATTTCCTTTTTGTACCTGTTCATCGGAAGTAACAATAAGATCAAAATCGTCCTTGCTTCCATCTTTTAAATGTAACCAATTTCTATCCAGAATATTTGCATTCACTTTAACGCATTCCCCGCTTATGACTACTTCATTGCCCTCGTATTTCCCTGGATTATTAACGAGATCCGCAATTCGAACGGCACCCATAAAGATGGCAGCACTGTCTTGCTTGGCGATCACTTCTTTTATCACAGCGATCTTTTCATTACTTTTTTGGCTGCCATGGAAGGTACCTTCTATAATACCATGATCCTTTGGGACAAGAGTAGTCACCAGGAAAAGTGTGTCGAAAATTCGATCAAATTCTTTGCTCTCAAATTGAGTTTTCAGAAGTGATTCATTGTATAAATAGGGTTTTCCGATTTCCAGATCTTGTTTTTGAGTTGCGATCCAATAAAATTGTTCGCCTTCCTGTACCCTGGCGTAGATATATTTGGGAGTAGGTTGCAATTCCTTAATGACTACCTCACGCATTTCGTAATTCACCTCACTGCTTTTAGCATTTTTATCAATAGCCCTGGTGATGGTGTAGGGTTCAGCAGTTTTTGGGCCTTGTCTACAGCCAGAGAGTATTAGAATAATAAATACGGGTATTAGAAAGTTTTTATAGGTTGTCATTGTAAGTATTTCAATATCAGATTAGTGAATTTGTTTGGTGATTAGACCGTTTATTTAATCAAAAGTAAATGAATATATGACTATTCCATAAATAAGATAAAGAGTTTAGTTAATCCGTTTTTCAGCTAAGAGATGTAGTATAAGCTCAACTTTTACTTTAAGTTTTTTATATAATTGACTAACATCCATTGTTCCTCATCATCCGGAATCTTCTTTATAAAACTAGGCATGTCATCTCGTCCTATGAATGACTTATAGTACATGCTGCCGTCTGTTTGCTGTTTAAATGAAGC
The DNA here is from genome assembly GCF_947258935.1 of uncultured Muriicola sp. Classification (GTDB taxonomy): domain Bacteria; phylum Bacteroidota; class Bacteroidia; order Flavobacteriales; family Flavobacteriaceae; genus Muriicola. The sequence goes on along the minus strand of NZ_CAMYKH010000024.1, from coordinate 1,412 downwards.
CTCTGTAAAATCACCAATGGGTGTATCAATCGATTTTGCTTTCGTTCCATCGCCCTTTCCTTTGGAGCCATGACATGATTTACAATGTTTAGCATATAAGATGCGTCCTATTCTTTCGTCATCTGCAGCGTCGGCATAAGGATTTACCATTTTTTGATATTTAGCAGGTACTTCCCACGAGTCTTGCAGGTTAGATTTTATAATAGTCATTGACAACAGAACGAAACTTCCTATAACTACTGTACTTAAAAGTATAAACTGTTTTTTCATGGTTAAAGGGTTTAAATGAATATCAACTTAAGATTTTACTGGTTTTATTCTACTGATTTTAAAGAGCTTAAAAATAATATAACCTATTATGAACCATATTACAAGAATCATACCACTAGTGGCCAAAACAAGGGTAATCGGAGCATTTGCTGCAGCTGCCCACAAAGATCTTTTTTCCTCAGATTGATCTAATGGAGTTGTTGGAACACCCCATTTTTTTAACACATTAAGGGTAAGATCATTATATAAATCAGATTCAATAATTTTGACCACGATTTCAACATTACCTTCAGTATCGCCCGGTAAATCATATGGAAATTCTATTTCGACAACTCCATTTTCGTCCGTAGTATTAAAAACATCTCCAATAGGCAATAAACTAAACGTTCTTGTCACAAAAAAATATAAATCGAGTTCTTCAATAGGTAAACCCGAGGCATCTACAGCTGTAGCTATGATAGTTTTGACATCATTTGCATCCGAGAAGGAAAGAGAGACTTCAGCAACAGCTAATGAATCCTGTGCATAAATATTAGAGTTACCTATGAAAAACAAATGCGTTATGAGAATGATTTTCAGAAAACAGCCATATAGATTTTTATTAGATTTCATTTTAGAAAATATTTTGTTCAAAGACGGTTTCAGAACCATGTTTATATTTTTTAACAGGGATTACCGGAAACAATTTAATAAGCACTGTAATAATTAGTAATAACCAGGCAAAAGATGATATGGTAATTGCCCATTCTTCCCAGGTTGGATTATAGTGTAAGTAGGACTCATCAACTCCCTGAATAGGTAAATATGGATGTTGAAGTGAAGGGATTACAATTAAAAAGCGTTTAAACCAAGCTCCTAGAACTACAAACACTGATATAATTAATATTGGCAGTGGTTTACGAAACCTGTTGAACATTAAGAAAATAATAGGTAAAACAAGTCCACCTAATTGAACAAACCAATACATGGGGGCATAATTACCAACAAAAAGTTCTGTGATATGTTCCCCTTCAACCCCTACCATTTTAAAAGCGGGGCCCAGATACTCATTAATATTAAAATATAGGTAAACGAGTGATAGGAGCACCAGAAGCTTACCCATCTTGTCAAAATGGATATTTGTGATGTACTTACTCAGTTTT
>NZ_CAMYKH010000023.1 GCF_947258935.1 uncultured Muriicola sp. | reverse complement strand
GCCCAAAACCGAAACTTATTCCAATTTGGATTTGGGCAATCGCCCTTTATGCCGCCTACCAGCGTTCAGCAAGCTTTAAAAAATGCAGTTAAGCATAAAGAATATTCTTCCGTTCAAGGTGATCTGAAACTCAGGGAAAACATCGCCAGCTTCCATTATGCACATAATGGTTTACAAGTTGAGGCAGATGATGTCGTGGTAGCACCGGGGTCCAAAATTTTGATCTTTAATATTTTATTGGCTTTTGAAAAGGCTGATGTGTTTATCCCGGCCCCCGCGTGGGTTTCTTATAGCCCTCAGGCCAAATTGGCGGGGCATCATATCATAAAACTTCCGACATCTTTTGAACAGCGATGGAGAGTAACTCCTCAGGCGATCCATGATGCGGTAGCTAACAAACGGGTTAAACCTTCTATCCTGATCCTTAATTATCCCGGTAATCCGGATGGTCTCACATATACCAAGGATGAATTGTTGGCACTTACCAAGGCGGTAAGTAAGTACAATATGCTGGTTATCTCCGATGAAATATATGGGTTACTAGATCATAACAATGCGCATCTTTCATTTGCTACTTTTTATCCGCAAAGGACGGTCACTACCACCGGACTTTCAAAATGGTGTGGGGCAGGGGGATGGCGATTTGGAGCTGCACTCATTAGCAAAGGTTTGGAACCCACATTTAAACAAACTTTGTTGGGAATTGGTTCTGAAACCTATTCCTGTGCACCTGTTCCTGTGCAAATGGCCGCAAGGGTGGCCTACCAGGATTATAATAAAACAAAACCCTATATCAACAGACAAATACAAATCCTAAAAGAGATAGGGAATTATTGCAGTGAGGAACTAGGAAAAAGCAACATTAGAGTGCATCCGCCACAAGGAGCATTTTATCTTTTTCTTGATTTTTCGCTGTTGCAGGAAAAATTTGAAAAAATAGGGGTAGCCACTTCTAATGAAGTATGCAGTAAAATTTTAGCCGATACAGGCGTGGTACTTTTACCTTCCATTGCTTTTGGATTTGAAAGTTCTTTTTTAGGCGCCAGACTGGCCTATGTAGACTTTGATGAACCAAGGGAAGGTGAACGTTTTAGCATGAAAGAACATTGTCCTAGAATAATTAAAGGAATAGAGGCACTATGTCAATGGATTTCTGATATTTAAAATACGAAACTTCATTGTAGAATATGTATAAAAATGAAAGCCTTTATTTATAAAAAATATGGTCCCCCGGATGTTCTGCAACTTGTAGAGATCCCCGAGCCTGTCCCAAAACCAGACGAAATATTGGTAAAAGTAATGGCTACCTCTGTTAACCGAACAGACTGTGCTAATTTACGCGCTAAACCAGCGATAATGAGGTTGTCTATGGGCCTGTTCGTTCCTAAAAATCCTATTTTAGGAACAGAGTTTTCTGGCGAGATCGCAGCGGTAGGGAAGGATATATCCCAATATGAAGTTGGCCAAAGGGTATTTGGTTTTGCAGACAGTGGGATTAAATCCTACGCCGAATATTTGGTGCTTTCACCTAAAAATGCGTTTAGCCTTATTCCAAAAGATCTCACTTATGAGCAGGCAGCCGGCTGTATTGAAGGAGCTCATTACGCATATAATATGATCAATAAAATGACCTTACAAAATGGAGATCGTGTTCTGATCAATGGGGCTACAGGTGGTATTGGAACAGCAGCTTTGCAGCTGTTGAACTATCTAGGAATGCAGATAACAGCCGTATGTAATACAAAGAACATTCATTTAGCAAAATCGCTGGGTGCCGAGCATATTATCGATTGGGAACAAGAAAATTTTACGACATCACCGTTTAAATATCAGGCTATTTTGGATACTTCTGGGAAAAGTACTTTTGGTGTATGTAAGTCCCTTCTTTTACCGGGAGGAACTTATATTTCCTCAGAACTTGGTCCCTGGTCTCAGAATTTGTTTTATTCCCTTACAACAGCTTTGGTTGGAGCTATACCATTTACAGGAGGGAAGAAAGTAAAATTTCCATATCCTCCGGATATTATGCGGACTATCCGCTTATTAAAGAGTCTTATAGAAGAGGACCATTTCAGCCCTGTGATAGACCGCGTATATCCTTTCGAACAGATTCCTGAGGCGTTTCGCTATGTGGAAAAAGGCCATAAAACTGGTAATGTTGTTGTTTCTTTAGCATAATAGTATTGGCCAAATCATATTGTTTTTTATGAAATTAAATACCTTTTTTCTTCTTTTGGCATTATTGGCAGAGATCCTTGGTACCATAGGAGGTTTTGGCTCTTCTGTGTTCTTTGTGCCAATTGGTAACTTCTATTTTGATTTTTATTCAGTTTTAGGATTAACCGCCATCTTCCATTTGTCGAGCAACCTCAGCAAGATCTTCCTATTTAAAAAAGGTCTCAATAAGTCTTTGATCCTTTACCTGGGAATACCTTCTGTGCTCTTTGTGGTTATTGGAGGGCTACTTTCTAATCTTTTGGACACCTTTTATCTAGAATTACTTCTGGGTATTTTTCTCCTGAGCCTGAGCGGTTTGTTTCTCATAAAAAAGGAGTTGGTGATAGATCCTACCAAAAAAAACTCCGTGATCGGCGGGGCACTCTCAGGTTTTTCGGCAGGTTTGTTAGGCACAGGAGGGGCTATAAGAGGACTTACTATGGCTGCCTTTAATATGGAGAAAAGTGTATTTATTGCCACCTCTGCATTTATAGATTTTATGATCGACTTTTCCCGTACTATTGTCTATTATAAAAATGGATATATACATGATCATGATCTTATATATGTACCTTTTTTATTAGTGATAGGGTTACTGGGTACATATATTGGCAAAAAGATATTGGTATATATTCCTCAGTCCAAGTTTAAAAAGATCTCCCTGATCCTTATTTTAGTCATTGGAATTATAACAGTGGTAAAGCTGATCATGTAAAGGATTTATTATAGGTGCTGGAATCGATGGTACGGGAATTGGCCTTAAAGATTACTCCTTTTTTTATATCTTGAAAGCAAGAATTCTTACAAATGTTTAAACAACCATCATATATTTTCCCACTTGCTAATATCATTTCTGTTAGAAATGCATCTTATTTACTGCTGGGAACATTGGTCATTGTATGTCTGACAGGTTGCAAAGATGGACCAAAGTCTACGGCTGAAACTTCGATGACCGATATTACGGAACCCATCGGCAAAATAGCTTTTACTTCTAACAGGGATGGGAACAAGGAAATTTATTTAATGGCTCCCGACGGGAATCATCTTCAGAATATCTCCCAACACCCGGCCATGGAATACGGAAATTCCTGGTCCCCTAATGCCAGTTCTATAGCTACCTATTCCAACAGGGATGGCAATACCGAGATTTATCTTTTAGATTTGAAAGGTGAACCAGCCCTGAGATTGACAAACGATCCTGGTGAGGATGTCTTACCGGCCATTTCGCCAGATGGAAAGAAAATTGCTTTTATGAGCAATCGGAATCAAAAAAGCAGATCCCTTTACCTTATGAAGATTGATGGGAGCCAAGCTCTGGCCCTCACCAATAATGAGGCCTACGAAGAAAGCCCTTCATGGCATCCAAGTGGAAAAAGTTTGTTATTCACCAGACAACTTAAAGAGGAAAATGATACGACGTATGCTGCCAATGGGGAAATATTTACATTCGATCTCTCAACAAAAATTGCAACAAGAGTTTCTCACAAAGTGGGCTATGATTCTGGAGCGGTCTATGATCCCAAGGGCGAAAAGATCGCATTTTATGGTCCCGGGGAACAGAGCTTCGACATTTTTATGATGAATCCGGACGGCAGTGAAATTACAAACATCACTAAGGATACCCTGGATGCATACTCTCCTTCCTGGTCACCAGATGGACAATGGATAGCCTATACCGCTGGCGCTCAAAATAATTATGACATATATATCATTCACCTTTCCACTGGCGAGAGGCGTCAGCTTACTAAAACAAGCATTCGCAATGAACACCCTTCCTGGGCCCCGGCAAATAAATAGTATCCAAAATAAGATTTCAAAAGAGACATGTCCATGAAGAAAATACTTCACCTTTATAAATACTTTAATAATCCGGTCTTACAAAAATCGGTCTGGGCCGATCTTCTTCTTTTTATCCCACGCTTTATTTGCGGATTGTTATTGGCTATTGATTTTGGAGCTTCAAAGTTTGGCATGCCATGGTCCGATCCCAAATTGAATCTGGGCCTTTTTGAGGTGGTGTATTGGTTTCCGGAAGATGTAGCTCAGTTTGGGGGAATCTTTGCCATGTACCCTGTATTCTTTGCCTGGATAGCGGGATTTAGCGAAACAATCGGCGGACTTATGCTGGTGTTGGGGTTCAAAACCAGGATCGCTGCCTTCCTGATTGTATGTACCATGCTGGTAGCCATTTTTTTACAACAAATAGACAATGGCGTATGGAATATGCTTCCCGCTTTAGGCTTTCTATGGGTAGGTTTATATAGTTTGATCAATGGCTCCGGCCGATTCGGTCTCGATTATCTAATCATTAAAAGAATGAAATAAGGTTCTATGAATAGGCGATGGGTCCTCTTATTAATTTTTCTATGCTATTTTGGAATGTGCAATACCTATTCGCAAGATGGCAATGACGGCACCCATGAACGCTGGGAATACATCCTGGAAGATACGGGTGACGTTCTGCAAATAGCTTTGCCCTTGTCTGCCGGACTAGCAACTATATTTCAAAAAGATTATCAGGGTACAAAACAATTGGCCTTTTCTTATGCCACCACAATGGCACTTACCTATACCCTCAAATACACTACCAAAAGACAACGACCAGAGGGGCGCACCTCCTATGATTCCTTCCCGTCTGGGCACACCTCTTCGGCATTTTCAGGTGCCTCCTTTATACAACGTCGATACGGCTGGAAGTACGGGAAATATGCCTATATTTTAGCAGCCTTAACTGGAGTTAGCAGAATGGAAGGTCCGGATGGCTATCACGATATTTGGGATGTACTGGGAGGAGCTGCCGTAGGCATTGGTAGCACGTATATATTTACAAAACCATATGAAAATCCGAAAATAGAAGTTAGCTTTTCAGCCAATAAGGACATGAAACTACTTACGTTTCGATGGAATATCAATTAATTAAAATAATATGACAGACATTCAGATCGCCCAGAGCGTCAAGGAAAAGCACATTAGGGATATAGCCGCAGGACTGAGCATCTCAGAAGATCATTTAGAATATTATGGGTCTAACAAGGCAAAGTTGCCTCTTAACCTAATAGAGGAAGCTTCAGTAAAAGAAGGAAATCTTATTCTTGTAACCGCTATTACGCCTACTCCGGCTGGGGAAGGCAAGACTACTACCTGCATAGGACTGGGTGATGCTTTAAATCTTCGAAAGAAAAAAGCGGTCATTGTGTTGCGCGAACCAAGTTTAGGACCTGTGTTTGGTATTAAAGGAGGTGCTGCCGGAGGAGGTTGGAGCCAGGTGATCCCCATGGTAGATATCAACCTTCATTTTACGGGCGACTTTCATGCCATTGAAAAGGCAAATAATTTATTGGCTGCCTTGATCGATAATAACATACAAAGCAAAACACGAAACCTTGGAATAGATCCGAGGACCGTTATTTGGAAGCGCTGTATGGATATGAATGACAGAGGGCTGCGTCATATTGTTGCAGCACTGGGCGGTAAGGCAGGAGGGATTCCACGGGAAACCGGATTTAATATCACAGCCGCTTCAGAGATCATGGCAATTCTGTGTCTTAGTAATAGTCTGGAAGACCTTCAGGAGAAATGCGGGGATATTTATGTGGGCGACACCTGGGAGGGGAAACCTGTATATGCAAGAGACCTGAAGGCGCAGGGAGCCATGACCGTATTGTTAAAAGATGCCATTAAGCCTAACTTGGTGCAGACACTGGAAGGGAACCCGGCTATTATTCACGGCGGACCTTTTGCAAACATCGCCCAGGGAACCAATTCAATACTGGGCACAAAAATGGGCATGAGTTTAGGTGAATTTGTGGTGACAGAAGCCGGCTTTGGCGCAGATCTGGGAGCAGAGAAATTTCTGAATATAAAATGCCGGCAGGCTAATTTATCTCCCAAGGCAATAGTTTTAGTGGCTACTATCCGTGCCCTGAAATACCATGGGGGAAAAAAGTTGGCAGAACTCACGGAGGAAGATGTAGAGGCCTTAAAAGCTGGTATGCCCAACTTAGAAAGACATGTTACTAGTTTACAGAGCTTCGGTTTACCCGTAGTGATTTCGGTCAATGCTTTTAGCACTGATACAGAAGCAGAGAAAAAAGTTTTATTAGAACATTGTAAAAAATTAAATGTACCAACGGCACTGAGTTATGGCTGGGCCGATGGCGGCAAAGGATGTACAGACCTGGCAGATCTGGTAATAGATGCCGCTGCCTCCTGTAAGGGGGCCTTTAAACCCACTTACCAGCTCAACGATCCTATAAGGACCAAGATGGAAAAGATATGCAGAACTATTTATGGGGCTACCAATGTGATCCTGACAAATGTGGCAAATAGTCAGATGAAGCGATTTGAACGCATGGGTTATGGAGAACTACCAGTTTGTATTGCAAAAACTCAAAAGAGCCTGAGTGATGATGAAAAAAGACTGGGCAGGCCCAAAAATTTCGATATCAATATTCGTGAATTCGAGATCGCAACGGGCGCAGGATTCATTATTCCCATTGCCGGGAATATATTGAGGATGCCCGGATTACCGGCCACTCCTTCTGCAGAAAATATTACAATAGACAAAGAAGGTACTATCTCAGGACTATTTTAATTGTAGAGATTCACCAAGGGCAATTAAAAAGTTCAAAATAAGTAAGAAGCTACAACTAGTTATATCTATCATTCTGGTCTCTTGCAAAACCAAACTTACCTAGAAATTAATTATTACCGGTTTACAGCAACCAGTGGAAATTGTCTGACCTCAGGATGCAGTTGTCAATTCTGTGAAAAGGCTTTCCAGATTCTTGTTTTTGCGACTGAGTTGCAAGGTTTTTAATTGATTGTCATGCGCAAAATCGAATACCACAGGTCGCATATCCTTAGAATGTGTAAAGGTGATCTCATACACAAAACCAACGGTATTCTTCACATTGGTCACATGAGGAAGCTTTAATAAAAATGCTTCTTCCACCCTGTAATCGAATTCCACTTCAATGATTTGTTCTGCTGCTTCTCTGAGGTCGGACAGATTTTGATCGGCCACCAGGCTTCCCTTATTGATAATGAGAACCCGATCACAAACGGCCTCTACTTCTTTCATGATATGGGTAGAGAGTAAGATGGTCTTATTTTTCCCAATATCACGGATCAACTTTCGGATCTCCAGGAGTTGATTGGGATCCAAACCGGTTGTAGGTTCATCAAGAATAAGAACGTGAGGGTCATGTAAAAGTGCTGCTGCAAGGCCTACTCGTTGCCTGTATCCCTTAGACAGTTGCCCTATTTTTTTATGGGCTTCGGCACTAAGGCCAATTTGATCGATTACCTCTTCAATTCGATCTTTAGATACCTTGTAAACTTCGGCATTGAATTGCAAGTACTCCTTAACATACATCTCCAGGTATAATGGATTATGCTCTGGCAGATAGCCAATGCTCTTTTGAACATTTCTGGCATCTGTAAGTACATTGAATCCGTTGACCAAAGCTACTCCTTCATCTGCTTTTAAATAGGTAGTAAGTACCTTCATCAGGGTAGATTTGCCGGCACCGTTGGGTCCCAGGAAACCTACTATCTCTCCTTTTTTGATCGTAAAAGATACATCCTTCAGTGCTAATTGCTTTCCGTAGGATTTAGTAAGATGCTCAACGTTAATAGACATATGATCCTTAATTCTCGAGTAAAAATACACAATGGATATAAAAAAAGTGAGAAGTGAACCACCTTTCTTTCTTCCTTAATTTGGTGACTTGTTGGTGATATTTGTCATTCTCTTTTAGTTCTTGATTATAGAATTCTCAGAAAAAATCGATCTTTGAAAAATTATTCGCAATTATATTTCGATATTCATCAACATTCAAAAAAATAAATACTTAGGAGCCAATTTTTCAATTTAATAATTACCTTAGCCTCAGTTTTATAGCAAAATGACAAATACTAATTTCTGGAACGGGTTCTATTTTTACTTCTTTTTTAAAAGAGGAAAGGGACTGATGTAGGTAATTGTGAAACGATAACAATACAAGTCCCGTAGAAAACGGGGCTTTTTTTTTGTGACAACTAAGGTGAAAAAACGGATAGCCATACAGGGAATCAAAGGATCGAACCATCATCAGGTGGCTCGCGAATATTTTAGTGACGCTATAGACCTGGTGGAATGTTTGTCGTTCCATGGGCTGGTAGACCAATTACTAGATGGTAGTGCAGATAAAGGAGTGATGGCCATCGAGAATTCTATCGCAGGGTCTATTATTCCAAACTATGCGCTGGTGTACGAAAATAACCTGCATATCATTGGGGAGCACTACCTGAACATTCACCATAATCTAATGGCACTAAAAGGGCAGACCTTAGCGGATATCAAAGAAGTGCGTTCGCACCCTATGGCCCTGCTGCAATGCCGGGAATACCTCAAGACCCAGGCACATATTAAAATGGTAGAGGATGTAGATACAGCTGAAACAGCAAAGAGGATTCAGGATCAACAACTAAAAGGAGTTGCGGCTATTGCCCCGGCAGTGGCAGCTGATTTATACCATCTTGAGATCATTGCACCGGAAATTCAGACCATTAAGAATAATGCTACCCGGTTTATTATTGTAAAAACAACGAATAAGGAACTCCCCAAAGAGGAGATCAATAAAGCATCTATACGATTTATCACAGATCACAAAAGAGGCAGTTTGGCAACCGTCCTAAACGTAATGAGCGACTGTAGTTTAAATCTAACCAAGATCCAGAGTTTACCAATCATAGAGACCCCATGGAAATACGCATTTTTTGTGGATGTTACTTTTGATAAGTTCGAGTATTTCGATAAAGCAAAAGCGCTTCTCAATATTATGTCTGAGGATTTTAAAGTTTTGGGGGAATATAAAAATGTGATGGTATGATTAAGACGGCAAATAGGCTTACTACCATAGAAGAATACTACTTCTCCAGAAAGTTGAGGGAAGTAAGAGGACTTATGGCCGAGGGTAGGCCAATTATTAATATGGGAATTGGGAGTCCGGATCTGGCACCCTCCAATGGGGTGTTGCAGACAATGAAAGAAGCTCTAAACGATAATGGAGCCCACCAATATCAAAGTTATCAGGGCCTACCAGAATTGAGGCAGGCCATTGCAAGTTTTTATAAGGATAAGTTTGGTGTAACTGCAGATCCTCAAAATGAAATTCTCCCGCTCATGGGGTCAAAAGAGGGTATTATGCACATAAGCATGGCCTTTCTTAATCCTGGCGATGAGGTTTTAATTCCCAATCCGGGATATCCTACCTATCAGGCTGTGACCAAATTGGTAGGTGGTGTACCACGAAGCTATGATCTTTTAGAAGAAAATAATTGGTTTCCGGACCTGGAAAATCTCGGCAAGGAAGATCTTTCAAAGGTAAAGTTAATGTGGGTAAGCTACCCGCATATGCCAACCGGAGCAATGGCCTCTCTTGAAAAATTGAAGCAATTGATAGCCTTTGCCAAAGAGCATACTATCTTATTGGTCAATGATAATCCGTATAGTTTTGTCCTGGGCACCAACCCAACAAGTATCCTGGAGATAACAGGTGCCAAAGAGGTAGCACTCGAATTGAATTCACTCAGCAAGACATTTAATATGGCCGGATGGCGCGTAGGGATGGTGCTTGGAAAACAAGATCATATTGAGGCTATTTTAAAAGTGAAAAGCAATATGGATTCCGGGATGTTTTATGGGATCCAACAGGGGGCTATAGCAGCCTTGCAGAGCGGGAAAGCCTGGTTCGAAGAATTAGATGCCGTGTATACATCTCGAAGGAAACTTATGTTTCAGCTGGCAAGCCTGTTACAGTGTACTTATGATACTGAAGCGGTAGGGATGTTTGTATGGGCAAAATTACCGAAAGGATCTATTTCTTCGGAAGAATTCATAGATGAGATACTGTATAAGAAGAATATTTTTATTGCTCCGGGTACAATTTTTGGCAGTAACGGAGAGGGGTATATTAGGTTTTCACTTTGCGTACCTGCCGAAAAGATCAAAGAAGCTATAGCGCGTTTTAAAGACTAAAGATGAAAATAGGAATTATAGGGATCGGATTAATAGGAGGCTCGCTGGCCAAAGACCTTAAAAAGGCCTATACCGGTGTGCATATTACCGGTCTGGATGCTAGTGAGGCACATTTGGAAACTGCCATGAAGCTGGGAATTATTGATGCCAAGGGCGATAGAAATTCTTTAAAGGACGCAGAGATCATATTTCTTGCTATCCCTGTAGATGCAGCAGTAATTGCCTTGCCGGGAATACTGGATGTAGTGCAGGACGAAGCACTGATCATTGACGCAGGCTCAACAAAGGGGTTGATCTGTTCCACAGTAAAGTTGCACCCCAAAAGACGAAATTTTCTCGCATGTCACCCTATTGCCGGAACAGAATTCTCTGGTCCAACAGCGGCCATAGAAGGACTTTTTCAAGGGAAGACAAATATTATTTGTGAAGTGGAAATGACGGCTTTCAAATTACAAGAGAAGGCCTTGGATATCTTTAGGAAGTTAGGAATGCGAATCCGGTATATGAATCCGGAGGCTCATGACAAACATATAGCCTATGTCTCCCATTTGTCGCATATCAGTTCTTTTATGCTGGGGAAAACGGTGATCGAAAAGGAAAAGAACGAACGCGATATTTTTGATATGGCCGGGAGTGGTTTTGAGAGTACTGTTAGACTTGCCAAGAGTTCTCCGGCAATGTGGACACCCATCTTTGATCAAAATAAAGAGAATGTTATTGAAACACTGGAAGAATACATTCAAAATTTAGAAGCTTTTAAGCAAAAGTTAAAAGATGATGATCTTGAAGGCCTCTTTAAGGACATGCAGGATACAAATAAAATAAAGGATATATTAAAAGGAATACCCTTGAACAAATTATAAGGATACTATGGAAAATTCAAAGGATTTAAGAAACTGGTTAGATAATATGGCCCTCTCGCACCCGTTGGTGATCGCAGGCCCTTGCAGTGCTGAAACGGAAACCCAGGTACTACAAATAGCCCATGAGCTGAAAGACACAGACGTTAACTATTACCGTGCAGGGATCTGGAAACCACGTACCCGACCTGGAAATTTTGAAGGGGTTGGTGCCATTGGTCTAAAATGGTTACAGAAGGTAAAAAAGGAAACCGGATTAAAAACGGCAACTGAAGTAGCCAATAGAGCCCATGTAGACCTGGCCTTGGAACACGACATTGATTTGTTGTGGATAGGAGCCCGCTCTACGGTAAGTCCTTTTATTGTTCAGGAAATAGCAGATGCATTAGAAGGGACAGATAAAATAGTATTGGTAAAGAATCCTGTAAATCCTGATCTTTCTTTGTGGTTAGGGGCAGTAGAGCGACTTCATACCGCCAATATCAAGAATCTTGGGGTTATACATCGTGGCTTTTCTACCTATGAGAAAACGAAGTTTAGAAATATTCCTGAATGGCAATTGCCCATTGAATTACAAACCAGGTTCCCGGACTTGCCTTTGATCAATGACCCATCGCATATCACCGGGAAACGAGATCTAGTCTTTGATATTTCTCAGACTGCTCTGGATCTGAATTTTGACGGACTTATGATAGAGACCCATTGCGATCCGGATAACGCCTGGAGCGATGCCGCACAGCAAGTTACCCCTAAAAAACTCGTACAGATCATGGAAGATTTAAAAATTAGAAAGGAAACAGACGAAGAAGCAGAATACAGTGGCAAGTTGAGCAATCTTAGGGCACAGATCGATATAATTGACAATCAACTTATAGATATGCTGGGGAAGCGCATGAATGTTTCTGACGGAATAGGACAATTAAAGAAACAACGCAATGTGGCTGTACTGCAAACAAATCGATGGAACGCCATTCTGGGTAAAATGATCCTGGAAGGCGAGTCTAAAGGTTTGAGCGAAGAATTTGTACTTAAGATGTTCAAGGCAATTCATCAGGAATCTATAAACCATCAGGAGAAAATAATTAATAACTAATTACCGGGGGCATATTTGATGGTAGATAACTAAACCAGCGTCATCCATTTAAAAAACCCTGATCTCAGAGATCAGGGTTTTTTTAATTATAAAGGATCTTTGCCTGTTATTGAATTGAAAAATCGAAAACGGACTGGTTGTCCCTGCCTTGAGGTACCGCACCTTGGTAGATGAAACAATATTCTCCTGGTTCCAAAGCATCTGGTGTTACTTTAAACTTATTGCCTTCTATTGTTTCAATATTAAAGTTGAGGGCGTATTTAGGGTCAATACCGCTACTGCTTGTGATCCAGCTATTCTTACCGGTTATGATCTCCCGTAGGTTCTTTCTCTCTTTGACCGTTAATTTAACCAGTACAAATTCGTTGGGATTGCTCGCCATTCGAAACCACCAGTTAAAAATGCCTGTATCCCCACCCTGGCTGTTTTGCATATTGTCGACCTCCGTTACACTTGGATCAAAGATAAAAGTGAATTCAGGGGAGCTGGTAGATAACACATTGTTCGATTGAATACCCGGAAGTTGTGCTTTTTCCTTAGAGTTGATCAATCCGGAAACCAGTTTTTGGGCAGCAGCATTCGAATTGGATCCGGAAAAAACACTGGGTTGAATGATTTCCTGCTCACCACTCGAGTTGGTGTAATATATCCCTGTTTTAGATTTAGTGTTTTGTCTTGACTTGGCCATGATCAAGGATAATACCTCAGAAGATACTCCTGCATCTTTCATTTTTCCAAGTGCTGAAATAGATGCATCGAACTTTACATCAGAGTTGTTGATCTTGTCTATGATCATAAAATCATCGAACCCCAATTCTACCATCTGAATCACGGATTCATTGGTGATTGTTTCCTGAGCTAATCCAAGGGAAGCAAAAGAGAGGCAAAAGAGTAATAATAGGTTTCTTAGTGTTTTCATTTTGTGGTTATTAGGTTGTTATTCTTATATGAAGGACCTCTAAATTACAAAATTTTTCCACTGTTTTACATCCTATTTTTTAAATATATAGCGAGTAATAAAAATACCCTGCCCGTCCCCTTTACCGCCTTCACTTTCTACGGCACTGGTGACAAAAGCCAGTTCCCATCCTTCAGAGATCATGGTGTTGATCATAGATGTAATAAGGGCATCATTGGCGGCAATGTTTTGAAAACGAATGCCCCCCAGATTATAAAAGTTGAGCAATTTTGTTTCTTCAAAATTTTTCACCCTGATCTCGCCTCTATCAGATTTGTTACGGGTATTGTCTTCCTCAGATTGGACACTTGTAAATTCTTTATAATCCTTGGCTTCCTGTGCATTGATAATTCTTGATCTTCCCATACCATTGGGAACAATAGATTCTACACTAGTGATTACCTTAAATTCCTGTGCTTCAAGGCCTATTACAAATGTGAAGACCAAGAATAAGAATGACATGCTTTTTTTCATATGAGTTGCTTTATAATGGTTACTATTCCTATTTACAGCTTAAAGATAACGGTTCGTCTAAAAGTAAAATTGTTTCTTTGCAATGAGATATGAACAAGAATGAAAGGCACTGTTTATAAGTCTACTGGAAGCTGGTATACGGTAAAAACTACTGAGGGGCATTTTATTGAATGCCGGATCAAAGGAAAATTCCGGATCAAGGGGATCAAAAGCACTAATCCCATTGCGGTTGGGGATAAAGTAAACTTTGAACTAGAGGAAACCGGAGATATCACCTATGGTGTCATCCATACTATAGAAGACCGGAAAAATTATATAATTCGCAAATCCGTAAAGCTCTCGAAACAAACGCATATTATTGCCGCCAATATTGACCTGGTTTTTTTAATGATCACCATAAACAACCCTAAAACGTATACTATTTTTATCGATAGGTTTTTGGCTACTTCTGAAGCGTACGACATAACAACGGTATTGCTATTTAATAAAATAGATTCCTACAACGATGAAGAATTGATGGAGGTTAAATTTTTGGCTGCAATGTATCGCAAAATAGGCTACACCTGCATAGGTATTTCTGCTAAAGAAGGAACGTATGTAAATAAAGTAAAGGAACTTATGGTGGGAAAAACCAGCATATTTGCCGGTCATTCAGGAGTAGGAAAATCCACCCTGATCAATGCTTTAGAACCAAACCTTGCTTTAAAAACCGCTGAGATCTCTGAACAACATTTACAGGGTCAGCATACAACGACTTTTGCTGAAATGTATGATCTGAGTTTTGATGCACAGATCATAGATACTCCCGGGATCAAAGGCTTTGGTCTTGTAGATATGGAAAAAGATGAAATAGGGGACTATTTTCCTGAATTTTTTAAGTTAAAACAAGATTGTAAATTCAATAATTGTCTGCATATTGATGAACCGCAATGTGCAGTAAAGGAGGCTCTCGAAAATGATAGTGTCTCATGGAGCAGGTACAAGAGTTATCTGCAAATGGTAACCGGAGAGGAAGATACATATCGTTTTGATGTTTTTGAATAAAAAAGCAATGATTGGTATAAAACAACATAACCAATGAGGGCAGTCATTCAACGAGTAGCCTGGGCACACGTAACCGTAGATAATAAAAGGCTCTCGGAAATTGGAGAAGGCTTGCTGGTCCTATTGGGAATAGAAGATGCAGATAGCCCTGAAGATATTGCCTGGCTGACCCGTAAGATCGTAAACCTGCGTATCTTTAATGATGAGGATGGGGTAATGAATAAATCTTTGTTGGAGAGAGGCGGCGATGCTATTGTTGTAAGTCAGTTTACTCTCCATGCAACAACCAAAAAAGGAAACAGGCCTTCCTATATCAGAGCTTCGAAACCAGAGGTGGCCATACCACTCTATGAGCAGTTCGTAATTCAGATGGAGCTAGATCTGGGAAAAAAAGTAGGTACTGGGATCTTTGGGGCCGATATGAAAGTGGCTCTTTTGAATGACGGACCTGTTACAATAATGATGGACACAAAAAATAAGGATCTATGAATATAAAAAATGCACAAATCGCAGTAGATGAATGGATCAATGCTCATGGGGTTCGCTATTTTAATGAACTAACCAATATGGCCCAATTAACAGAAGAGGTAGGGGAGGTTGCACGTATCATAGCCAGGCGCTATGGGGAGCAAAGTGAGAAACTATCAGATAAGGATAAGGATCTTGGGGAGGAACTGGCAGATGTTCTTTTTGTGGTTCTCTGTCTTGCCAACCAAACAGGGATAGATCTGGAAGCTTCATTTGACAAGAAACTTGCGGTAAAGACAAAACGCGATCACCAACGTCACCAGGATAACAAAAAGTTGAAATAATCCTATCTTTGATGCATCAGATCCCCTTTAATGTAGCTGATCAAAATCCTTAAATCCAAGCCGCTTGACACTTCACCTCTCAGGTCCTCCCAATTCCGTTTTTAGGTCCACCATCAAGATCACCGGATCTAAGAGTGAATCTAACCGACTCCTAATTCTACAGGCTCTTTATCCTAATCTAACTATAGATAACTTGTCTAATGCTGATGATGTGGAAGTAATGCAGCAAGGGCTTACAGTAACGAAAGGGGAAGTAGATATTCATCATGCAGGTACTGCCATGCGATTCCTTACAGCATATTTTGCATCCAAAGATGGAGCTGATGTATTGCTTACCGGTTCATCAAGGATGCAGGAACGGCCTATAAAAGTATTGGTAGAGGCGCTACGAAACCTGGGGGCAGATATTCAGTATCAAAAAAATGAAGGATATCCTCCGCTTAAGATCAAAGGCAGAAAACTCACGGCACAAAAAGTAAGCTTGCCTGCCAACATCAGTAGCCAATATATCTCCGCTTTATTGCTGATCGCCGCTAGCTTGCCAAACGGATTAGAAATAGAATTACTGGGTGAGATCACCTCAGTTCCCTACATCAAAATGACATTGTCTCTCTTGGAGGCTTTGGAAATTAAAACCACCTTTAAAGCCAATACAATCAAGGTTTATCCATTTAAAACAGCAGAGCCAAAGAATGTGGTAGTGGAGTCTGACTGGAGTTCTGTATCTTATTACTACAGCATTGTGGCCCTAAGTGAGATAGGCACAGAATTGGAAATTTCTTCCTTTACTCCTAACAGTCTGCAAGGAGATAGGATTCTGGCCGAAGTGTATACTCATTTTGGAGTAGAAACAATTTTTAAAGGTCAGGCCCTTCAACTTATCAAGCGATCAAAAGCCATAAAAAATATTGACGAAAATGGCCATGATATACCACTTTCTCTCCATTTAGCAGATGCGCCAGATATTGCACAAACAATTGTTGTGACCTGTTTTGGTTTAGAAATAGGCTGTCACCTTACTGGTTTACATACATTGAAGATCAAAGAAACAGACCGACTTGAAGCCCTGAAGAACGAACTTACCAAGTTAGGAGCAAAGGTAAAAGTGTCAGACAAAGATTTGGAGTTGGAGGCAGGTGGCAAGGCCAAAAAGGACGTCACTATAGAAACCTATAACGACCATCGAATGGCCATGGCATTTGCACCTTTAGCAATGAAGACGACCCTGTTTATAAATGATGCAGGGGTGGTCTCAAAATCGTATCCCGACTTCTGGAAAGATCTTCGTGAACTTAAATTTAAGGTCACTTCATAAGATTCCTTATTTAATTATTGTTTTACTTGACAACGCCTATTTCAGGGTCGTATATTTGCAGGCTTGAAAAAGGGCGTAAAACCAAAATTTTGAACCATTCTTAGGATTCTTATTTGAGTTTTCATCTCTTTCAAAAAATATCAGCCTAAAAAAGTAATACTCTATGAAATTATCTCATTTTAGTTTTGAACTTCCTGAGGACTTATTGGCAGAATATCCGTCAGAACACAGGGATGAATCCAAGTTAATGGTCGTACATAAGGATACGGGTAAAATTGAACACAAAATGTTCAAAGACCTTATCAACTATTTTGACGAGGACGATGTTATGGTGTTGAACAATACCAAAGTGTTTCCGGCCAGATTATTCGGGAATAAGGAAAAGACCGGGGCGCGTATCGAGGTGTTTTTACTACGTGAATTAAATGAAGAGCAACGCCTTTGGGATGTTTTGGTAGATCCTGCAAGGAAGATCAGGATAGGGAATAAACTCTATTTTGGTGAAGATGAAAGCCTGGTTGCTGAGGTTATAGACAACACCACTTCCAGAGGACGTACCCTTCGTTTCTTGTACGATGGTGCTTATATCGACTTTAGAAGAAAACTGCGTGAATTGGGCCAGACACCATTGCCAAAATACATTAAGCGCGATGTAGAACCATCTGACGAACAACGGTATCAAACTATTTATGCAAAACATGAAGGGGCAGTGGCAGCACCAACTGCAGGTCTGCATTTTTCCAAACACCTTTTAAAACGACTTGAGATAAAAGGGATCAAATTTGCTGAGGTAACCCTGCACGTAGGATTAGGTACCTTTAATCCGGTGGAGGTAGAGGATCTTTCCAAACATAAAATGGATAGTGAAGAGTTGGTGATCGATGAGAAAGCAACTGAAATTGTGAACAATGCCAAAAACAATAAACGAAGAATCTGCGCGGTTGGAACAACAGCAATGAGAGGCCTGGAAAGTGCCGTGTCTTCGAAGCATATGCTAAATACCTTTGATGGCTGGACAAACAAGTTTGTCTTTCCACCCTATGAGTTTAGTATCGCAAATGCCATGGTCACTAATTTTCATTTACCTAAATCTACCCTATTAATGATGGTCTCGGCATTTATGGGACACGATCTGATGAAACGAGCATATAAGGAAGCCATCATTGAAGGATACCGTTTTTATTCCTATGGTGATGCCATGCTGATCATTTAATTCAACTAATAATCTCAAGATCCTGCACCACCAATATTCGCTTGGAGGAGCAGGATTTCTTATTTTTAAACATGGATACCATTCAAAAGAAAGACATCCGGGCCTTAAACAGGGAACAACTCAGATCCTTTTTCAAGGAAAGTGGAGATGAGGCCTATAGGGGAGACCAGGTGTTTGAATGGTTGTGGAAGAAAGGTGCGCATTCCTTTGAGGACATGACCAATCTCTCTAAAAAGACAAGGGCCATGCTGATGGATCAATACGTGATCAATCACATCAAGGTAGATAAAATGCAGCGCAGTTCAGACGGGACAATTAAAAACGCAGTGCGCTTGCACGATGGACTAATTGTAGAATCGGTTTTAATTCCTACCAGTACAAGAACTACAGCTTGTGTTTCGAGTCAGGTTGGGTGCAGTCTGGATTGTAAATTTTGTGCCACTTCCAGGCTGAAAAGGATGCGGAACCTGAATCCGGATGAGATCTATGATCAGGTTGTGGCTATTGATCGTCAAAGCAGACTATATCACGATAGGCCTCTGAGCAATATTGTTTTTATGGGCATGGGAGAACCTTTAATGAACTATAACAATTTATTAAAGTCTATCGAAAAGATCACAGGGAGTGAAGGATTGGGGATGTCCCCTAAACGGATCACTGTGTCTACTTCCGGTGTGCCAAAGATGATTCGCAAGATGGCCGATGATGAAGTGAAATTTAAATTGGCAGTTTCCCTGCACTCAGCGATCGATACAATAAGGACCTCTATTATGCCTTTTAATGCGACCTTTACACTGCCTGACTTAAGGGAATCCTTGATTTATTGGTATCAAAAGACAAAAAGCAGGATCACTTATGAATATGTGGTCTGGGAGGGAATCAATGATACCCAGAAAGATGTAGATGCCCTGGTCGATTTTTGCAAATTTGCCCCTTCAAAAGTGAATCTTATAGAATACAATCCCATAGATGACGGAGCTTTTCAGCAAGCAGGAGAAGCGGCACTAAACTTATATGTCAATACACTGGAAAAGAATGGGATCACCGTTACCGTTAGGCGTTCGCGTGGGAAGGATATTGATGCGGCCTGTGGACAATTGGCAAATAAATCATAGCGCATTTACCCTAAGAGGAATTGTATAAAAGTGAATGGAATAATATAAAGTACACTGTCACCAAGTGGGTGGCAATTTTTACCTAATTTTAAAGCAATACTAAGACAATAGTAGCAAACCCACTTCATTGAAAATCGTATCTCAAATAAAGGAACCTGTTAGCAAGGAAATGGAGCTCTTTGAGCAAAAGTTCTTTGAATCCATGTCGTCTAAAGTTGCCCTTTTAAACAGGATCACTTACTATATAGTGAACCGGAAAGGGAAGCAAATGAGGCCTATGTTTGTGTTTCTCACAGCCAAACTGGTGAATAATGGTGAAGTTAACGAGCGTACCTATAGAGGCGCTTCGGTCATAGAACTAATTCACACTGCTTCTTTGGTTCATGACGATGTAGTGGATGAAAGTTATAAACGTAGGGGCTTCTTTTCGATCAATGCCCTTTGGAAGAACAAGATCGCCGTTTTGGTGGGGGATTATCTCTTGTCTAAGGGAATGCTATTATCTGTGGAGCATGGAGATTTTGATCTGTTAAAGATCATTTCAGTAGCTATCAGAGAGATAAGCGAAGGGGAATTATTACAATTGGAAAAAGCAAGACGACTGGATATTGACGAAACGGTTTATTACGAGATCATAAGACAGAAAACCGCCACACTTATTGCCGCTTGCTGTAGTTTGGGTGCTTGTTCTGTACAACCCGATTCTACACATGTGGAGACATTCAGGAAGTTTGGTGAGTTGTGTGGTATGGCCTTCCAGATCAAGGACGATCTTTTTGATTACGGGGAAACAAAAATTGGAAAACCTACAGGGATAGATATCAAGGAACAAAAAATGACGCTCCCGCTGATTTATGCTCTTAATAATGCTTCCGATAAAGAAAAACGTTGGCTTATCAATTCGGTGAAGAACCATAACAGAGACAAGAAAAGAGTCAAACAAGTCATTCAATTTGTCAAAGACAAAGGAGGTTTGGAATATGCAGAATCTAAAATGCATGCTTATCAGGATGAAGCCCTTCAAATCCTGGAGACCTATCCGGATTCACCATATAAGGAGGCCTTGCAGTTAATGGTGAACTATGTTGTAGATCGAAAAAAGTAATTGATCGCCAATCGATTTAAAAAAATAATTGAAATTTCTACTGCCTGAGGCAACGTTTTTGATGTTTAGTTCGTCTATAACAATAGAAGACCACACTTAATGAAGATCATTTCATTGTATGAGAACCAAAAGAGGATGCTTAATAAAGCATTGAAAGGGGACAGAAATGCTCAGCGTTTGCTTTATGAGAAGTTTGCCCCTAAGATGTTATCTGTTTGCAGGCAATATGTAAAGGACCAACATTTTGCAGAGGATGTGATGATCAGTGGGTTTGTAAAAGTCTTTAAAGGATTACATACATTCCGAAATGAAGGCAGTTTTGAAGGATGGGTTCGCAGGATCATGATAAGGGAAGCGATCTCCTATCTGCGAAAAAATCAGTTTGTTGTCTTTGATTCAGATCAACTAGATATGGTTGCTGAAGAAACTGTATTTATGGAATCAACGTTGCAGGCGTCGGAAGTACAAGTACTAATAGATTCTCTGCCGGAAGGCTATAAAATGGTCTTTGTGCTCTATGTCGTTGAAGGGTATAGGCATAAGGAAATAGCGAATATGCTTGATATTTCGGAGAGCACGTCAAAATCACAGCTTTTTAAGGCCAAAAACTACTTACAACAAAGAATTAGCAGTATGGCACTATCAAAAAAAGTGCAATCGTACTAGTAAAATGATAAGATCATGGCAAAGAATAGTGTAGAAAATAAAATAAGAGAGGTATTGCATGAGCGAACTATGGCTCCCTCTGAAAATGCCTGGAGAAAGATCGAAGTTCAACTGGGATCTCACTCAGAAGTGAAGAAAAAGGGGTATTGGGCGTATGGGATAGCAGCAGGGTTTATTGGAATTTTATTTGTTTCAATATTCTTTCTTTCTCAGCCCGGCGCTGAGGTGGTTCCCACACAGGAAGTAGTGAATACCGGAGACACTAATTTGGATGTATCAAACACATTAGAAATTCAGGAGTCATTATCAGAGCATCCTGAGAATACAAGTGAGATGGTACATAAGGATGCTATGCAGGATAATAGGCAATTACCAAATGAAGTATTGGTGCAAAGTGCGGGACAACCAAAATTTTTAGACGAGAAGATGGTGGAGTCCTTTGTAACCTTAGAGAAGGTAGATACAAAAATAGCAGAGGTGATGACTCAGGTAGCCATTTTGGAACAAAATCAGGGGGCTATAAGTGATGCTACGGTAGATTCTTTATTAAGAACGGCTCAGAAAGAACTGCTGGGAGAGCGAATTTTAGGAGGATCTCAATCAGTGGATGCCCTTGCCCTCTTATCTGACGTGGAAGACGAACTCAACCAATCCTTTAGGGATCAATTATTTGAAAAATTGAAAGATGGCTATGTAAAAGTAAGGTCGGCCATTGCCTATCGCAACGAGTAATCAACACATATACTATATAGTAATTTCTTCATACAGGGGTATGAGGACAGGAGAAGTTTATTCATCAATCATTCATCAAAAACACGAGAATCATGACAACATTATCTAAAGTAACCGTGGGGATCCTTATTTTTTTCCTGGCACAAAATCTTATGGCTCAGACAACTGTGCAACAACAGATAGATTCATTAAAACAGCAAAAAGAGCAAGTGAACTTTACAGAGAAAGAAGCCCTGAAGAGGGAAGTGGAGGAGATAGTACAGCGTCAAAAAAGGGGAGAGATCACTTTGGAAGAGGCTAGGGAACTAAAGCAGGAAGCCGCCAGGAAAAGAGCCTTGAACATTGAGAACAAACTGGCCATACTAGACAATACAATCGCCCTGTTGGATCGTAATGAGGGTATCGAAAGTTTTCCACAAGACACGGTACCTTATGTTACTAAAATTGAAATAGGATGGGGTCATAAGGATCAAGATAATAGTCGGATATTTGGTATTAAATATTCAGATAGAAGTGAACCAAGACCAGTAGTTTATGATCGCAGGACCTATTCGGACATGGTCCTGGCCTTTGGAATAAATAATGCCATTATTGATGGGCAATCATTAAGTGATTCTCCTTATGAATTAGGGGGAAGCCGATTTTTTGAGATTGGGGCAGCATGGCGTACCAGGGTATTTAAGAATTCTAATTTCATGAGATTTAGTTATGGTATCTCCCTTCAATTCAATGGGTTACAGCCAAAAGACAATCAATATTTTGTGAGCACCGGCCCAGAAACAACACTGGAGACCTTTGATGTAGATCTCAAAAAGTCAAAATTGCGAATGGATAATCTGGTGGTGCCTCTTTATCTTGAGTTTGGTCCTTCGAAATTCACCAAAACAGATAGTAAAATAAGATATTCCATTCGAAATCAGTTCCGCATTGGAATAGGAGCATATGGGGGATTAAATTTGAGTGCCCGTCAAAAGTTAAAATACGACCGCAATGGGGAACGGGCAAAGGACAAACTTAAACGTGGATACAACACTAATGACCTTGTCTATGGACTGGGTGCCTATATAGGTATTGATGGGGTATTGCTCTATACAAAATACGATCTGAATCCCATATTTAAGGATGCAACTACGGAGCAAAGGAACATTTCATTTGGGGTTAGATTCGATCTGGACTAGGAAATAAAAGTCTGGCAACCCCGGGTATCATATTAGCTTTGATAATTCATTTATAAAACAGGGATTTGTTTTTTAAACCGTCCCTGTTTGTGTATTTTTAACGTTCCGTAACTGTTAAGCATTGATCGCAAAAAACACAATAGACCAGGTATACGAAACTGCCCGCGTAGAGGAGGTTATTGGCGATTTTGTAAACCTTAAGAAGTCGGGTTCCAACTTCAAGGGATTAAGCCCGTTCACAGATGAGCGGTCGCCTAGTTTTATGGTATCACCGGTGAAGCAGATCTGGAAGGATTTCAGCAGCGGTAAAGGGGGTAATGTGGTCGCTTTTTTAATGGAGCATGAGCATTTTACCTATCCGGAAGCCATTAAATATCTGGCGAAGAAATATCAGATAGAGGTAGAGGAAACGGAACAAAGCAATGAGCAAAAAGAACAGGCTAATGAACGGGAGAGCTTGTATCTTGTTTCTGAATTTGCACAGGGATATTTTGCAGACATCTTATGGAACACAGAACCAGGGAAGGCGATAGGGCTTAGTTATTTTAAAGAGAGAGGTTTTACCGAAGAGACCATTCGAAAGTTTGGTTTGGGGTACGGACTAGATGAATGGGATGCTTTTACGAACCATGCCCTGGAAAATGGGTATCAGCTCACTTTCTTAGAGAAAACGGGACTTAGTATAGTAAAAGAGGATACTTCACGACCAGGACAATCCAGAAAATTTGATCGTTTTAAGGGAAGGGTATTATTCCCTATCCATTCATTAAGTGGAAGGGTCCTCGGATTTGGAGGTCGAATCCTTAGTAGTGATAAGAAAGCTGCCAAATATGTGAATTCTCCTGAAAGCGGGATCTATCACAAAAGTAAGGCTCTATACGGCATCTATTATGCAAAACAAGCCATCGCAAAAGAGGACAATTGTTTCCTTGTGGAGGGGTATACCGATGTCATTCAACTACATCAACGCGGAATAACCAATGTAGTAGCTTCCAGTGGTACCGCTCTCACCCCGGAACAGATCCGGATGATAAATAGGTTGACCAGTAATATTACTGTGTTGTTCGATGGCGATGCAGCCGGTTTACGTGCATCACTCCGTGGTATAGATCTTATTCTGGAACAGGGAATGAATGTGCGCATCTGTACTTTTCCGGAAGGGGAAGATCCGGATAGTTTCGCTAAGAGCAATTCATATGAAGAGGTTGTCCATTATCTGCAGGAACAAGCCAAGGATTTTATCCAATTCAAGACCTCATTACTGGCAGAGGAAGCCGCCAATGATCCAATTAAAAAAGCAGATACCATACGCGATATTGTTGGAAGTATTGCCAAGATCCCGGATCGTATTAAACGCGAACTCTATATTCAGCAGTGTGCAGCCATGATGAACATCTCTGAGGAGGTTTTGTTCAACACCCTGGCCCAGATCAGTAAAAAAGCATATACAGAAGCTAACAAGCAAGTTAAGAACGAGCAAAAAGCCTTCGAGGTGATCCGAGAGACCCCGAGAGAAACGAAGGTAGATGTGCAATATGAGTTGGAGCGAAAGATCATTGAGATCTTGTTGCTTTACGGAAATGAAGAACAGCAATTTGAAGACCTGGTCCTTAAAGAGAATGAGGCCGGAGACCTTGTTCTGGAACCCGAACGCGTGGAAGCACGTGTGTATGAAAAGATCTATTTGGATCTGCAGGAAGATGAGATCGAAATGACACATGACCATTTCAAAAAGATCTATTATAGTTTGATGGAAACCCTGAATGAAAAAGAAGATTTTAGTATTGCATCTTTTTTAAATGAACTAGATCAGGAACTGGTAAATAATATTTCCTCTATTTTGATGGAGGAGGAAAAATACAGACTCCACAATTGGGAAAGCAAGGACATTTATCCCAAGGAAAAAGCTACCTCAATTTCTCAATTAGTTAGTGAAACCATCCTCACTTTACGTTGTTATCTCATCAAAAAAAGGATCAATGCCTTACAGCAAAATACGGAGGACGAAACAGATGATAACCGGGAGGTTTTAGAAGAGATAGTGAATTACCTGCAGTTGAATAAATTGTTGAGTAGCAAGCTAAATAGGGTCTTATCGTAAAAGCCTTAAAAAGCAAAATATGAAGTTGGATATCGCAAAAAAAACCCCCTGAAAGTTCAGAGGGTTTTTTAAGTTTGGTTATTGAGCTTAATAGAGTTCCAGAGCCTTTGCTTGTTGCAACAGGTCTACCAGATTATCTACATTTAATTTCTTCATTAATCGGGATTTATAAGTGCTGACGGTCTTTTCGTTCAAATTGAGTCCCTCGGCAACATCTTTGTTGCGTTTACCACTCGCGAGCAGTTTAAGCACTTCTACTTCCCTGGTTGAAAGTTTTCTGAAAAATCTACGTTGTTTTTGGGTTCCTTCGTCGAACGCAAGGCGTTGCGCCAATTCGTTCGTAATAAACATTTTTCCCTGACTAACTTTTTTTACTGCACTGATAATGTAGTCTAATTCAGAGTTCTTGGAAAGATATCCAAAGGCACCCGCTCTAATGGTGCTTAACGCGTACACATCCTCAGACTGTCCGCTGTAGATTAAAACCTTTACATCGGGAAATTCCTTTTTTATCTTTCTCAAAGTTGCTATTCCATTGATCTCAGGAATATCCATTTCCAGAATTACTACGTCTGGTATGGAATTCGATAAAAAATTGAATAGTTCGGTAGTAGTTGCTACATCTCCTAAAACGTCAAAATCTGGGACTGTATTAAGTACTTCTTTAATTCCCAGGCGGACAATGGGATGGTTGTCGGCAATTAGAATTTTAATCATTAGGTGGGTTTTTCTAGATATTATGCCTCGATTTTATGCACAACTCTAACATGCAATGTAAGGTTTTAATATCTAATTTCTATGGCAAAACTGTACTTTTTTTATGGTTTTACTACAATTTGCCGCCACTAATTCGTCTTAAATGCCTGATTATTAGGTGATCGGTTATTTTAGTGTCTCAGGAATCTTACAAACAGGTATAGGAATCATCTTATGTTTATTAGCTGAATTATACTTCTTGTAGATCTGGAAAACTTCCG
>NZ_CAMYKH010000022.1 GCF_947258935.1 uncultured Muriicola sp. | reverse complement strand
CTATATTTTTATTTGCCCGAGATCAAAAGGGGGGTATTGAACTTGCCAATGACACTATTGGTATCCAACCTAATTAATTTCTTCGCTTTATCCGAATCTTTCTGCTCCCTATCGATCAATAATAGACTGATTTTATTTTTTGATAGGTAGTTAGCTAGGTTCTTGATTGTGCCATCATTCTGTTCAAATACATATTCTATTGTTTCGTCGTCCATAACTTTTGATACTTCCTTTACCGCAGTAGAATTTTTAATAATCTTGAACGATTTCAAGGGTTTTTGAATATGTTCCATCAAATCTTCGGCAAAAGCCAAATTTAAGAATGGTTTCGAACTATTAAGTAATCCGAGAGAAATTTCTTTGTTCGGCAATAATACATCATTATCTGTAGTTATTAGAACTACCCCGTCATGGGCATTTAAGACAAACTCTGTAATACTATCACCGATCAATTTTAAGAGTTTGGATTTTCGTTTCCCCAGTACGATAATATCGGGTTGCCGTTTTTTGATATAAGCACCAATTTCATTTTTTAAATTACCGAACGCAAACGAATATGCTATATTCATCCCGAAATCCTTTTCAACAGGGGTAATCAAATTTTGAATTTTCTTATCTATTGTTTTATGCTTTGAATTAATTGTACGCATTGCGGATAATTGATTTTCGCTGGCTACAATATCTGAAGGCTTTGTAACATGGAATACTTCTATCTCAGCATTGATCATTTTAGCAAGGCCTACGGCGCTTTTTAACATTGTACTTGAAGATTTGTGCAAATCTGAAAGTACTAGTATTCTATACGTATTTCTATTAGGTTTCATAATTTATCTAATTAAGCTGATTTTGGTCTTAGTTTAAAGAATTCGATAAAACTCAACGGATTTTCAACGGTACCCAGCTCTGAAATCAACTTTATATCTATATTTCTTTCTTTGGCTTTGTATGCAAAATCGTCAAGAATTTCAATGATATCATTGTCCAGATACCTTGTTTTTCTTACATCCAATTCCAAGTACGTATCTCTAGGTAAACTGTCTAACTCCTTTAAAATGGCACCTTTGTTAAAAAATGTTACTTCTTCGGCAAGTGTCATTTTAATTCTATGTTTGCCGTTGCTTTTATCCTCTATATGCAGGAAATGAGAGTTTTGATAGCTCTTAATTAAGATGACTATAATACCAACACCTAATCCAAGACCAATTCCAACAAGGAGATCTGTAAAAATGATCCCTCCAACCGTTACCGTAAAAGGAACAAATTGCTTCCATCCAAGATCGTACATTTTCTTAAAGAGTGCCGGCTTTGCCAGTTTATAGCCAACGATAAATAAAATTGCGGCCAGGACAGACAAAGGAATCATATTTAACAATCTAGGGATAAGGATAACAGAGATCAGTAAAAAGAACCCATGGATAATGGCAGACATCTTAGACTTCCCTCCAGATTGGATGTTAGCAGAACTACGAACAATAACCTGCGTAATTGGTAAACCGCCAATTAATCCGGAAATGATATTACCGGTACCTTGAGCCAACAATTCTCGATTAGTTGGTGTCACTCTTCTTTCAGGATCTAGTTTATCTGTTGCCTCTACACACAACAGCGTTTCCAAACTTGCCACCAATGCTATGGTAAAGGCAGTGATCCAGATCTCAGGACGGGTAATGACACTAAAATTTGGAAAGCTGAATTGATTCATAAACGAAGCAGCATCATCCGGAATGGGGACGCTCACAAGTTGTTCACCAGAAATTGACAAAAATTCATTGTCCTTAAAAAGAACAAAAAATAAAATGCCTATGACAACAGCAACCAATGGACCCTGAATCAATTGAAATATCTTGGACTTTTTAGTTAAGACCTTATCCCAAAGGATCAGTATTCCCAGTCCAAGTGCTGCGACGATGGTTGCGCCAGGACTAATAAAGTTTAGGGAATTGAAAATTTCGGAAAAGGTATTTTCACCATCGACCTGAAAAAAGGCAAAATCTCCTTCCGGGTCTGCGTCATACCCAAAAAAGTGGGGAATCTGCTTCAGGATAATGATGATACCAATGCCCGTAAGCATACCTTTAATAACAGAAGATGGGAAGTAATATCCTATTATCCCTGCTTTTAATACACCAAAAAGCAATTGAATAGCACCACCGAGAACAACGGCCACTAAGAAATTTTGATACCCGCCTAAGGCGCCAATGGCTGTTAGTACAATGGCGGCCAGTCCTGCTGCAGGGCCACTTACCCCAATTTGTGAGCCACTTAAGGACCCAACGACAATACCACCTACAATGCCTGCAATTAAGCCGGAAAATAGTGGGGCTCCACTGGCAAGGGCTATGCCCAGGCAAAGCGGAAGGGCTACGAAGAATACAACGATACTTGCTGGTAAATCTTTTTTTAAAGTTTTAAACATAATAACAAAGTGTTTGTTTCCTGAACCAAAGGCTCAAGGTTGTTTATTAATAAGATAAAAAGATGAAACACTATTGAGCAACCTCAGGAGGAGGAAGCTGTATCTCTGTAGAGTAAGACAAATAAAGTAAACTTTGTTCCCAGTTAGTTTGGGATAAACTACTTAAAAAGAAAACTGATTGATGTCTGGGAAGATTTGAAAGGATGATCTCTTCACTAAGATCCTTTTTTGCCTGTTCCTGAGGCTCTTCTTCATTCATATTGATCGATATAAAAGGCGTAGTAACATCTAATAGCTGGAGCACTGGCGGAGCCAAAATTCCTGTTAACCAGATAGACGTTAAGATGACAAATATAAAAGACTTCATAAATTAAGAAATAATAAGACCAAAAATATAAGGAAAATCAATAAAATATGTTAAGGATAAATTAAAAATCTTTCAACACTCTAAGATCAGTTGCAGGGATCCACCCATTTTTACCATCCGCCAGTCGAATCTTATTCCAATCGTTTAATTCTTCTTCTACAAAAACCTTGCTGCCTTCATGTAGGTCAAAAATTGTATTGCTCCTGTTGTTGGGTTCTTCCTTCACTGCAGTTTCAGAGGCGAAAATGATAGCGGGCTGAGTTTGTGTAAAATCCCGGTACTGTATAACGCCAAACAAAATGCTGATGGCCGTTGCAAATAGACATATCATACTTGCAATAAATGCCATTCTCTTCTTATCAGCAAATTGAAAAAAGTAGAAGGCCAGGTATAACAGAACAAACAAAAACATAAAGACAACAGCAGTATAGGCCCATTGATCAAAGGTGAGGATGTTCTTTACACTCGAAACCATTCTTGAAATGGATGTCTGTGGCAAAGGCTCTATGGCATCGATAGTCATATTTTGTGCATAGGCCAAGTTGCTCAATATTTCAGCATCATTGGGATCGAGCAGCAATGCTTTTTCGTAATAATAAATGCTGGGACCTATTTTATTTGCCTTGTAATAAGAATTTCCCAGATTGAAATACACTTCGGCAGAATGCTGGCCCGACTTCAGGATCTCATGGTAGTTGTCAATGGCTTCTAAATAGCTGCCTTCATTATAGGCTTTGGTGGCACTATCGAATAATACTTCGTTTTGTGCTAACCCTATAGAAAAGGAGAATATGAATAATAATAAAATCCACTTTTTCATCACTACAATTGTTTATCCATAGCTGAAATAACCTCACTTGCCTTCTTGTAATCTTGTTGCATTTGAACTTCGGAAAATGGGCTGTATCTTGCCATCTCACAATTTTTTAATAGGGCAATAAAGCCTTCAGCGGTATCAGGGTCTACCTCTTTTTGAGCGAGTAATAAGGCAATTTTCTCCTTGGCAAACTCGGAGGTCTCAATCTTTAGTTTTGCTTTCAGATAATTATGCAAGGCCTTTTCCAGGGCGATGTAAAACGCATCTTTTTCTCCCAGAGCCTTTTTAGCCGTGAAGAGGTATTTTCGAGCTAATCTATTGGCCTTTTTTATTCTGTTTCCAACTTCATCGCTGGCAATAGCTTCTCTTTTCTTACCAAAGACAATGGCTAATGGAATAAGAAGAAGTGGACTGATAAGGAAAAGATAAAATTTTAACGAACCAAAAAAGACTCTATCCCTAATAGGCTGCAAATTGGGGGTCAATTTTATAAAATTGAACTGAGACCCCGTACTTTGAATTACACGTTTGTTATTTTGACCAACGGCAATACTTCCTGAAGAGGTTTCTAACGGCCCCTCCATTACATCTATCATGATCTCTTCAGAGGAGATGGATTTATAGCCCTGGCTTTCAGGATCAAAATAGCTAAAGCCGATAGGAGGAATGGGATATTTACCTTTAAAGGAGGGCACTACCGTATATTGATTACTTACTTTGCCCTGCATACCCGAAAGGGTAGTTCTCACATTTTCATTGAATTCAGGTTCGTATACTTCCAGGGATCCCGGCATTTCCAATACTGGTAACTGAAAAAGCTTTAGATTTCCCTCTCCTTCTACCTGAACGATCGCCTGTAACGATTCCGAAGCCTTAAGACTCTTTTTACTGGTGGTTACCTTAAACTTGAATTTTCCAACAGCACCACCAAAATTGCTCGGTTGCCCTTCAGTTGGCAGCGGTGTAACACGAATAGTTCGCTGCCCGGCGGAAACGGTCTTATTGGTTTGTGCATATATGGGCCCACCAAAGAAATCTCGCCTGTTTGTTGGCACCTCCAGGGTTACATCGAGCGATAAGGGTTCAATTTCCAGTGAGCCACTTTTCTGAGGATATAATACAACACGTTTTAGAATAACATAGCGGTATGATTTTCCATTATAGGTGCCATTTTTAACGTTGTAAGAGGTAACCGGGATATCCTGACTCCAGAAATTATTATAGGTAGGATTGTCCAAGGGACGGAAATTGGAAACATTAATAGTCGGACTAACATAGAGTTTGTAAACAACACTGATGGCTTCATTTAAATACGGTGTTGCCTTAGAAACTTCTGCAACCAAATGAAGACTTTCATCAGCAATATCATCTGCGGTCATTTGATCACTGGGCTTGTCTACTGCAGCAGTTACTTCTACTTTCTTGGGAAGCGACTTATAGGTTTTACCATTAATAATAATAGATGCTTGTTTAATAGTGAAGTTGCCTCGTTCTGTAGGTGCCAGAATATAGAAATAGGTTTTAGAGTAACTTCGTACACCATTTACCCATGAAGAACTGATATTTTGAGAAGGACCCATCAGGACACGAAAACCTTCAAAATCTGGGGGCGTAAAGTTATCCCCATCTTTGTTCATAGTAAATTCTACCCGGAGTCGTTCATTGATTCCCAGTCTATCCTTACTTAGATTAACCTCAAATTCCACAGCCTCCTCATCCTGGGAATAAGAAAGGGTTGAACCCAGAATCAGGAATAGCATACCAAACAAATATGTAAGTCTATGCATCACTACCAATCTTTAGCGTTTTTACTTTTAGGACCTTTTACTTTTTTCTCGTTCATCTTTTCCTGCACCTTGTTTTCTTCATTCTGCATGGCCTCGAGCAGGTTTTTTACTTGTTGGGGTGAAAGCTGATTTTTTCTGGGTTGTTTTTCCTCATCCGGTTTTTCACCTTGTTTAGGTTGCTCCTTCTTCTCTTCGCCATCACCATCTTTATTGTCATCTTTCTCCTGTTCGCCTTCGTCTTTCTCCTTATTATCTTGTTCCTGATCTTGTTTGTCTTCTTTCTTCTCCTCTTGATCTTCTTTTTCCTCCTTCGGATCTTTTTTGTCTTCATCGCCCTCCTTATCCTGGTCTTTCTCTTTTTTGGCTAATGCTTTCGCGAGTGCCAGGTTATATCTGGTTTCTTCATCCGTTGGGTCATTTCTAAGAGCTTCTTTATATGCTTCCACGGCTTTGTCGTACTCTTCATTCTTCATAAAGACATTACCCATATTATGAAAAGCCTTGTGTTTTTCAGGCTTTTCGGAGGCTAATTCCCCCACCTGTTTAAATCTTCCAAAGGCTTCTTCTAAACTTTCTTTCTTATAATAGGCCGTTCCTAAATTATAGGGGGCCACCACATTTTCATCACTTTTGGAAATGGCCCTGCGGTAGTCTGCTTCAGCCTTTATAAATTCATTCTCCGAAAGTTCTTTATTGGCTTCCCAGGTAAGATCTACCGAGGCTTTTAATGCTTTCTCCTTCTCCTTAATAACTTCTTCCTGCGCATGTACAAAGGCAGTCAAAAGCAATAAGAATAGAAATGTATATCCCTTATTCATGATCTTTCTCATTAAATAGGTTTAATTTCTTTAACCACTTTGTTTTTCGGTCCAATAAAAAGATGTCTAAAAATAGGAAGAATAAACCTGCACCCAAAAACCATTGAAATTGGTCCTTGTAATCTGCAAATTGTTTAGCTTCAAATTCCATTTTATCCATTTGGTTCAGAGCATCCTTAATTTTTTCTACCGCTTCATCGGTATTAGATCCGTCAATATATTCCCCATTTCCTTTTTCCGCAATTTCTGTGAGCATTTCTATATTGAGCTTTGTAATTACTACCTCGCCCTGGCTATCTTTCTTGAGTTCTTGGGTAATACCATTTCTCTTGATAGGAATGGGAGCTCCTTTTTCTTTTCCAACACCAATAGTGAATATTCGTATCCCTTGCTCTACCGCCAGGTCTACAGCATCAATGGTGAGTCCTTCCGAATGATCTTCCCCGTCAGACACAATAAATAATACCTTATTGGTCTGGTCCTCATCATCGTAGTAGGTAGTTGCCAATTTAATGGCCTCATCAATGGCAGTCCCCAAGGACGATAACAGATCCGTATTCAGGTACTGTAAGAACATCTTTGCTACGCCGTAATCTGTAGTTATTGGTAATTGTGGGGTTGCCTGTCCTGCATACGCAATGATACCAATCCGATCACTCGCCAGTTGATTGATGATCTCTGAAACCAGGCGTTTTGACTTTTCCAATCTATTGGGCGCAATATCTTCTGCCAGCATACTTTTGGAAACATCGATCGCAAAAACAATATCGACCCCCTCCCGTTTAACGGTCTCCAATTTGGTACCGATCTTAGGATTGGCTAATCCAAGGATCAATCCGGAGAGCCCCAGGAGTAGAAACAACAATTTTAATACTCCTTTAAAACTAGACCTACTGGGAGTAAGGCGCTTTAAAAGTACTGGCTCGGCAAACCTACGCTGCGTCCTTTTCTTCCAGTATAACAGACCTACGTACAGCAACACCATGACCGGAAAGATCAGGAATAAATAAAAATATGTCGATTCGTCTATTTGTATCATAACTTAAATAAAACTCCTAAACAGTGTATTTCTAAAAAGCCATTCAGAAAGCAGTAGTACTCCGGCGAGAAGTACCCACGGCCTAAATTTCTCTTCGTTATTATAGTACTTAAATTCTTCTACCTCTGTTTTTTCCAATTTATTGATCTCATCATAGATAGCTTCCAACTTTTGATTGTTGGTTGCCCTAAAATATTTGCCCCCGGTGACCTTGGCAATTTCCTGTAGCAGGGGTTCATCTATTTCAACCTGCCGCATTCCGTATCGGAATGATCCATCTGCGTTATAGGCGATAGGAGAAAGCGCATTTCCATTGGTTCCCAGGCCTATAGTATAGGTCTTTATCCCAAATTCAACCGCCAGATTGGCTGCTGTTTGTGGTTCAATAAATCCAGAATTGTTTACACCATCTGTTAGAAGGATAATGACCTTAGATGTTGCCTTGCTATCCTTTAATCTGTTCACCGAAGTGGCCAGTCCCATTCCTATGGCCGTTCCATCTGCCAGTTGTCCATATGTGATCTCACGAAGGGCATTTAAGACAATACCTTTATCACTGGTGATCGGGGTTTTAGTATAGCTTTCTCCTGCATAGGCAACCAACCCGATGCGGTCGCTAGGCCGTTCTCTAATAAAATTGGAAGCTACCTCCTTTAAGGCTGCCAACCGATTTGGGCGCAGATCTCGTGCCAGCATACTAGATGATACATCAATGGCCATCACAATATCGATCCCTTTTGTAGTCTTTGTCCTGGTAGATACTTCACGGGTTTGTGGCCTTGCCATTGCTGTAATTACAGCGGCAATTGCCAGTAAGCGTAACATAAACAAAAGAGGCCTTAGTTTAGGAAGAAGATTGTTCTTCGGGAAACCCTGCACACTAGATATTTTCAAAGTAGCAGTTTGTTCCTTTCGTTTAAAAAAATACCAAAGCAAGGCCAAAGGAAGTCCTAAGAACAACCAAAAGAATTGTGGATTTGCGAATTGGATATTTTCAAACATCTACACTTGTGTTTTAACGTCTATGGAGTTTATAATTCTATTGATGATCTCTTCCGCATAGGAATCCCCGTCTTCCCAGGAGAGCACTATTTGTTGTTGAAATCCCTTTCCTCCGAATAATATAATTGCATACTTTCCTTTTACTCTTTCACCCGATCCACTTGCCTGGAAAGTACCACTTCCGTAAACCTTAAGTCCGGGTACCCCGGAGGCAGAACTAAATTCTTCTTGTTTGGTAATGATATTTCTGGCGCCTTTGTCTGCAAAATCTTTTAAGACCTCATCTATACTTTTTTGATAATCGGGATCTGTAGGTTCTGTCAATGTAGTAGAGGTGGTGCCCACTCCCAGCATATTGTTCGGATTGTAATAAGAGAACACCTGGGTGTTTTGGATCTTATCTTTTTCCTCCGGCGGGATCACAACTTCTTGCCTAATCAATACTTCGGGGGCAGATAAGTCAATTGGCGGATAGCCATAGGAACTGGAAACCCATTCACCTTCCAGCAATCGTTTCGACGGATTGCGAACCACAGTATCGCGAACATTCTCATAACCGTAATAAAACATAGACACTCCCAGGGCAAGGACCAGTATGGCTGCTGCTGAAACACCGGCAAGTACCCATCGTTTTCTCTTTTTTCTTAAAAGTAATGCCTCCTGATAAGCGGCCTCTTGCATCAATTCTTCTTCAGTAGGTTCCGGAATGGCCTCTTTGGTCTTGATCACGATCTGTTCAATCGCCTTTCTGTCTTGTTCGGCCTTGGATGATTCCGGTTTAGAACGTGCAAATTTTACAAGATCTGCGGTTTCCAGTATTTTTTTGAATTGGTCAATGGTATCTGCTTCAATCCTCAGTGTTCCGGCATCCTTCATCAATTCCAATTTGGAAATAAGCTGACTGGTAGTACTCTCAAGTGCTGAGATATGCACATCCTCTTCCAGGTAAGATCGTACAATATCTGTTAGTTCAGAATAGTACTTTTTGTATTCATCCTGAATGATATAGCGAGAATTTTCTAGCCGTTTTAGTTCCAAAAGAGCCCTGTCATAAGGAGGCAGAAGGGCCTCTTTCTCGTCTTCACTCAATCTTTTTTTTCTAAAAAAGAACCAATAAACCAGCCCCGCAAGTATTAAAACACCAAGAATGATCCACAGAAAGAACTGAATGTCTGCACTATTTTTTTCTACCGGGATCAGTGGTTTAATATCATATATCTCTTTGGTAATTGTATCCACTTCCACTGAGGTTACCTGTACTATTAAAGAATCTGTAAAATATCCTTTTCCATCTATCTCAATTCGTTGTATGGGGAGTGTAAAAGTGCCAGAATCGAACTGAGTTAGCGCATAGATCTTCTGCAGGGTCATTCGATCTGGCTGCTTCTTGGTGGTATCTGTTTTAAAGGCTTCTACAGTTTCTAGAGGTGAAAAGGTTTGACCCTCAGGAAATATCACTTGTGCCGTAGTGTCTGCTTCTACGGTTACCTGAAATTGAATTTGTTCTCCGATCTTTATGGAAGTAGTGTCTACCGAAGTGCTTACCCTGGGCTCAGTTTGGGCTTTAATCGCAAGAGTAAAAAACATAATAAGAACTGCAAGCCCGCGACCAATTAGCCGGACCTCCATACATTTCGAATATGACTTAAAACTGTTCATTTTTAATGCTAGCCTCGTTGCTTGAAATATCCTAGTAATTTTTTTACATAACTTTCATCTACCCGGCAATCCAAAATACCTGCACCCGATTTGGTAAATGTATTCTTGAAATAACTCACCCTGTCCCTGTAATAGGCATGATAAGCATTTCTTACTTTCTTAGACTGAGTATTCACTACATGTACATCTCCCGTCTCGGCATCTTCCAACTGCACCATTCCAAGGTTAATGATGTTCTCTTCATTTGGGTCATACACTCTAATTCCTGTTACATCGTGCTTATTACCTACGATCTTCATGGTGCGCTCGTATTCGTCCATCATAAAATCTGAAAGGATAAAGACGATTGCCTTCTTTTTCATCACATTAGAGAGATATTTCAAGGCTTCCGTTAGATCGGTCTTTTTACTATGCGGTTTAAACTCTAGTAATTCCCGAATGATCCTCAAAACGTGACTTTTTCCTTTTTTTGGGGGGATAAACAACTCAACTTCATCTGAGAACAGTATCATACCTACTTTATCATTGTTCTGCAGGGCTGAGAAAGCCAATGTTGCCGATATTTCCGTGATAACTGCTTTTTTGAACTGGTTTACCGTTCCAAATAACTCTGATCCACTAATATCTACCATGAGCATTAAGGTAAGCTCTCGCTCTTCCTCAAATACTTTTACGTAAGGTTCATTGTAACGGGCCGTGACATTCCAGTCAATAGACCGTACGTCATCACCAAATTGATACTGCCGAACTTCACTAAAGGTCATGCCGCGTCCTTTGAAGGTTGAATGATATTCTCCTCCAAAAATGTGGTCGGATAACCGACGGGTTTTGATCTCTATTTTGCGAACCTTCTTGAGTAGTTCTTTTGTATCCATGGGTTCAAGTTTTAGCAGCTTGGTTCAAATGTGAATAGTTGAACGATTTTCAAACATTGAACTTTTAGGGTACTTCAATTTCGTTTACGATACGGTTGATGATCTCTTCCGAGGTGACGCTTTCGGCTTCAGCCTCATAGGTTATCCCAACCCTGTGTCGCAATACATCGTGAATGACCGCTCTAACATCTTCTGGCACCACATAGCCTCTTCTTTTTATAAAGGCATAACACTTGGCGGCAATCGCTAACGCTAAATTGATACTTCCTCTTGGAGATGCCCCAAAGCTGATAAGGGGTTTAAGATCTTCCAGGTTGTATTTTTCAGGATAGCGGGTGGCAAAGACCAGGTCTAGAATATACTTTTCTATCTTTTCATCCATATAGACCTCTCTAACTGCCTTTTGGGCACTCAGGATCTGTTTTAGCGTAATGACCGGCTTTACCGCCTCTATTGCACCCTTTAAATTCTGGCGAATGATCATTCGTTCCTCATTCATCTTTGGGTAGTCTATCACCGTTTTTAACATAAATCGGTCTATCTGAGCTTCTGGCAAAGGATAGGTACCCTCCTGTTCAATAGGGTTTTGCGTGGCCATTACCAAAAAGGGGGCATCTAGAGCAAAGGTCTCATCTCCAATGGTTACCTGCCTTTCCTGCATGGCCTCCAGCAGTGCTGACTGTACCTTGGCAGGGGCACGATTGATCTCATCGGCCAACACAAAATTGGCGAAAATGGGACCTTTTTTGATGGAAAAATCACTTACCTTCATGTTGTAGATAAGGGTCCCTACAACATCTGCAGGCAAGAGGTCTGGAGTAAATTGGATACGGCTAAAACTTCCCTTAACTGCTTTAGCAAGGGTGTTGATCGCCAATGTTTTTGCAAGTCCGGGAACTCCTTCCAACAGAATATGGCCCTGGCCAAGAAGGCCTATCAGTAATCGTTCTGTCATATGCTTTTGACCTACGATCACCTTATTCATCTCCATCATCAGCAGATCTATAAAGGCACTTTCCTGAGCAATTTTCTCGTTTACTGCACTTATATCTATTGTAGTATTTTCTTCCATAATTGTCTTTTAATAATTGTCTGTCAATCTATTAGATCAAAGGCTATGCAAATTGAAAATTTATTCATTCAATGCCTGTTAATGATTGGTTAAAAATTTTTGGGAGGCCCAAGTTTTATGATGTATTTAAGGGATTTTTAGTAATTTCACTAGCCTATGAAAACTCCTTTAAAGTATTCAAGAATTATTGCGGGAACGATGACCTGGGGAAGCTGGGGAAAGCAGCTTTCCAAAAATGAGATGATCTCTTTGATGAATCATTGTCTGGAACATGGCATCACAAGCTTTGATCATGCGGATATTTACGGTGCATATGGTAATGAAGAGGAATTTGGGAAGGCGTTCTCTGAAAGCAAGATTGGCAGGGATAAAATTGAATTGATCAGCAAATGTGGTATTCAATATGTTTGTGAGACCAGAGATAATGTCACCAAGCACTACAACTATACAACAGACTATATCATTTGGTCTGCAGAACGTTCGCTGGAAAAATTACATACCGAATATCTGGATCTGTTTTTGTTGCACAGGCCAAGTCCGCTGATGGATCCTGAGCCAATAGCCAAGGCGGTAGAACATCTGATGAGCAGCGGCAAGATACGTTCATTCGGAGTTTCTAATTTTACGCCTTCTCAGATCGCAATGATTGAAAATGCCATACCGGTCAGTGCCAACCAGGTAGAATGTTCGCTTACTTCAGAAGGTGTGATGTATGACGGCACTTTAGATGATTGTATTACAAAGAAAAGAGTAGCCATGGCCTGGTCTCCCCTCGGGTCTTATTTTAGAGAAAATAATGAAAGAACCAAAAGGATCAAAGAAGTAATGATCCCATTCAAGGAAAAATATAAGGCAAGTGAAGACCAACTGATCTTAGCCTGGCTAATGAAGCACCCTGCACATATTTATCCTGTTGTTGGGACAACCAATATGGACAGACTGGCCGATGGGATTAAGGCTTCTAAAATCAATATGGAACTGGAAGACTGGTTTACACTCTTAACGGCCTCACAAGGGCATAAAGTTCCCTAATAGATTATAATTTTGATAGCTATGAATAAAACAGCATTTATTACTGGGGCAACCAGCGGAATTGGCAAGGCCACAGCAAAATTATTTGCTTACCATGGCATAGCTCTTGTACTATGTGGAAGACGGCAGGCAAATCTCGATGCCCTGGCGAAAAAACTCAGTGCTCACACCAAAGTGTATACCCTGAATTTTGATGTTAGAGACAAGGAGGCAGTGGAAACAGCCATAAAATCGCTCCCTGAGGATTTTGCCTCTATAGACATTTTAGTCAACAATGCCGGTAATGCCCATGGCCTTGATCCCATTCAAACCGGAGATCTCTCCGATTGGGATGCTATGATCGATATCAATGTAAAGGGCTTGCTCTATGTATCAAGGGCCATACTACCCGTGATGGTAGCCAATAGATCCGGGCATATTATCAATATAGGTTCTACGGCGGGGAAAGAGGTCTATCCCAATGGAAATGTCTACTGCGCCAGTAAATATGCAGTAGATGCTATAAATCAGGGCATGCGAATAGATCTGAATGAATATGGAATACGCGTAGGTGCTGTAAATCCGGGATTGGTAGAGACCGAGTTTAGTGAGGTGCGTTTTAAGGGTGATGAGCTGCGTGCCGCAAAGGTGTATCAGGGATACAAACCACTACTACCTGAAGACATAGCAGATATTATTTATTTTGTGGTTACAAGACCCTACCATGTGAACATTGCCGATCTGGTGGTAATGCCCACGGCACAGGCAAGTAGCACAATTGTGAAGAAGCAAGTATGATCAACAAACGCCTCCTGGTAAAAAACCTTTTGGCTCACAACGATGAGAATAGTTTTTATGATAAAAAACGATTCATTGATATTGGCCAGAAGGAAGGAAAGGGAAAATTCTTAAAGCACGTCTGCGCTCTGGCGAACAGCAATCCTATAAACAATTCGTATATCGCCATTGGAGTAGAAGATGAGGATAACAAGATCGTAGGGGTCGATTTTTTTGATGACAGTAAGATACAGAACCTTGTCAATGCCTATTTAGACAATCCACCTTTAATAGCGTACGAAAATATTCCGTTTCCCCATCTTCCGGAAGGGAGAGTGGTGGGATTGGTGACTATCAGATCTAATGGAAAAGTCTGTTCCCTTCGAAAGAATATTTGGAAATACTATGGAGGAGCCGTCTTCTTCAGAGAAGGGAGCATCAGTATGCCCAAAGCCTTCGATATCCAATTAAAAGACCTTAATTCGGGTACTGTGGCTACCATAGAAAAACATGCACGTAACAATATTGAACTTACGCTAGATGGAGTGATCGATTTTCTCAATTACCGTCACAAAGACTTAAGCAGCGATTACAAGGTCTTTAAGGAGCAATTTGTGATCTGCTGGGCAGGGAATAAGAAAAAGGTAAAAGACAAAATCTATTACTCGAGGGTAGATATAGAATTAATCAATGAGCAGGTTAAACTCTTTTACTCAACACTCGATGAGATCACCATTGGTTTTACGGAGAATTCATTTACTATCACGGAATATGTGCAACTGGGCCTGGGAAAAGAACAACGGTACTTTCCTTTGGAAAAAGTGAGCATAGCATTTCAAAATAATGGCACCTACCAGATAACAGGAGAACTAATCTTTGAACCTCCGCAATACGATCGTAAGACCTTGCATCATATCTACAATGCCAATAATGCACTGATACAAAAAATTCATAAGAACAGGGATCTTACCAAGGCAGAGGTAACAGATCTAAAACAAGCACCTGCCACCTATCTCATTTGCTATTTAAATGGCTTTGAAGAAGCAAAGGAGCAAATGGAGATTCTAAAAGGTCTAATTAAATCAAGGGAAGAAACAGTGTACAGCAACTTAAAAGAATCCCTTAGAATCTTACGGAAAGTCCGCTATAGTTAAGGTTTGGCAAGCCAAAGGAGCTGATAGGGTTGTACTTCCACAAGGCCGCTGCTTAAGGTCCTTTTTTTATTGGTAAGTAGATCGTGAAGCACTCCATCTTTTAGATACCCTAAAGATAAGAGTACAAAAGCGTCTAATATCTGCGGATGTTCGTCAAAATTAGCAAGGATCAATACCCCTTCTTTCTTTTTCCCAACTCGTTCATAAAGAAATAGATGCGGGTTATGGGCATCGTGCAAGACCACATTATTGGAATCCGAAAACAATTTTATTTTCTTTCGCAAGGAGATCATATGTTTAAGGCCATTGAATATAATGGAGGCCGGAAAGTCATCATCCTTCAATTGTGCAACAGTTTTCCAATCGTGTGAAGGTCTGTTCACCCATCGGCTGTCATACTTTTTGTGCTCATCGTTCAGATAGGAATAATCATTCAAGGTACCAAGTTCATCACCTGCGTAAATCAATGGGATCCCACCAAAAGATAAGATGATCCCGTGAAGCATCAGGATCTTTTGAATGGCTTGTTCAATAGCTTCCCGATGCTGTATTTGCATCGCTTTTTCCAGACCTAATAAAGAGGCACAACTTCCGGTAATACGACCATCGCCTGTAGCTGGATTATGCATAAATCTATATCCTATAGCCGGACTCCAATCTAATCCCTGGCAATAATAATCCAGCAAAAACATTCGGTGAAGCCACGGATTCCATCCAAGTTCCGAGATATACTGATCCTCTAATCCAAGGCCAATATCATCATGACAACGTACATAATTGATCCAGGTTGTTTCCTCAGGTTTCTCCGGACTGTTTTTAAGGGTCTTGTTAAGCAGCAAGGTTTTTTTGGTCGCTATGGAATTCCATAGTAGCGCCATAAGAGAGGCATTATAAGCCACTTCGCACTCATTACCTTTACTGTTTCCTTCTCCAAAATACTTGATGATTTCTTTGGGAGACACAATGGCTTCTGCCAGGAAGATAACACTTGGGGTAATAGTTTGTAGGCACATGCGGAATAAAGTAATAAGCATATGGGCCTCCGGCAGGTTCTGTGAATTTGTTCCAATTTTTTTCCAAAGAAATGCAAGGGCATCAAAACGCACCACATCAACTCCACTGTTCACCATGGCAACCAGGTTAGATAACATCTCCAGGAATACCTTCGGATTCGCATAGTTGAGATCCCACTGATACGAGTTAAAAACCGTCATGACCCACCGAGATATTTCTTTCCTGTAGGTAAAGTTTCCGGGCGAAGTAGCCGGGAATACTTCAGGTAAGGACGCTTCAAAAGCATCGGGTATTGTCCTGTCCGGAAACATATAATAATAGCCCTGATATTTTGCACTCCCTTTTAAGGCCTTTTTGGCCCAGGGATATTCATCCGAGGTATGATTTACAACAAAATCGAGCATCAGATAAATGCCGTTCTCTCTTAATTTTGAAGTGAGTGCCAGCAGATCTTTCTTAGAACCAAATCGATGGTCAACAGCGGTATAACTGTTAACAGCATATCCGCCATCATTTTCCCCTTTTGGCCGGGTTGTGATGGGCATTAGGTGAAGAAGATTTATCCCTAATTCTTTGAAATAGGGGATTTTTTCTTCTATCCCTTTCAAATTCTTGTTGAACAGGTCTACGTACAACTGCATTCCAACCATTTTCTCGGACTGATACCAGTTTCCCTTCTTGAGTAAGTGAAGGTCATGGATCTTTAATTCGTCCGATCTTGTTTGAAACAGTGAGGGAAGTAATTCCTGAAGTTCTTCAAAATAACGGCTGTGTTTGGGATCGCTATAAAGGGTGTAAAACAATTCCTTAATCAGCGGAAGGTTTGCAGAAACCCGAAGATCAAAAAGTTTTTGAGGGCTAACCTTTTGTAGATCTTTCAGATCTTTTGAGGCCAGCTTCCTGTGAAGCGCTGTTTGATTCATCTCGATGCGTACAATTGACGTTCATCTGGCAGAGATTCAATAGCGCCATAGCCCGTTGTTGTTATTGCTCCGGCCTTATTCGCATTCACAACCATGTCCATAAGTCTGGTGTTATTTTCTAAAATATGATTATAAGAGGGTAGCGTGCTGATCTGTTGTAACAGACATCCAATAAATGCATCACCTGCTCCGGTGGTATCAACAGGAGTTACAGGAATTGTTGGAATGGTCTGTTGGGTGTTTTTAGTGCTTACAAAGGTGCCTTCAGAACCCAGGGT
This sequence comes from uncultured Muriicola sp., assembly GCF_947258935.1. Taxonomy (GTDB): domain Bacteria; phylum Bacteroidota; class Bacteroidia; order Flavobacteriales; family Flavobacteriaceae; genus Muriicola. The sequence goes on along the minus strand of NZ_CAMYKH010000022.1, from coordinate 20,489 downwards.
AACGGCAATGATCTGGGCTCCTATGTTATGAAGAACTTCACATGCCTCGGTAAGAGAACTTTTTTTTGATATCATTTGAGCCTCTTCAAGACTAAATTTACACAAATGAGATTTCTCTATATAGGTCATGCTTTTTTTGATAAAAGTAGCTTCCTTGTCTTTCCATAGATCTGCGCGAAAGTTTGGATCGAAACTAATAAAGGCATTTTCGGTAATCGCGTCGAACAGGTAATGCCCATATGCTTTTTCCAAAGGTCCGCCCAAGAGGGCAGTAGCGGCACCTAAATGAACCATTTGATCTTTAATAACAACTTTTACTGAAGGGTCATACGTTAATTCCCTGTCGGCACCTCGTGAAAAAACAAAATCGCGTTCCCCATTTTCAGCCAAAGAAACAAAAGCCAGTGTGGTGAAGGTCTGTGATCTTTGCACAAGAGAAAGATCTACGTCGAACGTATCTAATGTATTTAGTAAAAAGGTCCCGAAAGGATCGTTTCCAACACAACCAATAAAAGCGCTTTTACCTCCTAATTTCGAAATGGCACAGGCCACATTTGCCGGAGCACCCCCTGCCTTCTTTGTAAAAAGAGTGGCCTTTGAAAGATCGGCCCCCTGCTTTTCGGCGACAAAATCTATTAATAACTCACCAATACAATAAATACGTTTAGATGGCATAGGATGGCCTTAGAGGTTTAGGAGTTACAAAATACTGTAAAAATAAAGTGCAATATAAACCATGTCTTTAAGAATTTATAGGAATAGGATGAGAACTGCTTTATTTTTTAAGCACACTCATAGTGAGTTCCTGCGATAAATTGCGATTTTTGTGCCATGAGAACATTGGTAATTGGAGACATTCATGCAGGTGTAAAAGCCTTGCAACAGGTATTGGAAAAAGCAGATATACAGCAGAGCGATCTGCTAATTTTTTTAGGAGATTATGTAGATGGGTGGAGTGAGGCAGTTGAGACGGTTACCTTCCTTTTGGAATTACAACAGAAACATAGATGCATCTTTTTAAGAGGTAACCATGATGATCTGTGTTATCACTGGTTAGAGACCGGAGAAGACAATCCACTTTGGTTAATGAATGGGGGTCAGGCAACTATAGATTCTTATGACAGGGCCGGAAATGATATAAAGAAAGCCCACCTGCCATTTTACGAGGGACTTCGAAATTACTATCTGGACAAGGAACAAAGACTCTTTTTGCATGCCGGATTTACCAACCTGAAGGGAGTAGATTTCGAATATTTTTCCAAGACCTTCTATTGGGATCGTACGCTATGGGAATTGGCACTTTCTTTGGATCCCAAACTAACAAAGGAAAGCCTGTATTATCCTAAACGCCTCGCTCATTACAAAGAGATCTATATTGGCCATACTCCTTTAAGCAAAATAGGGAAGACCCAACCGCACCGGGCAGCCAATGTTTGGAACATTGATACGGCAGCGGCTTATAAGGGCCCCTTAACGATCCTCGATGTAGATACAAAAGAATTTTGGCAAAGCGATGCTGTATGTTCTTTTTACCCTGGAGAGCAGGGGAGGAACTAAATTTTGGTAATATTTTAATAGAATTTCCTTTAATTATTATCGTACTTTGTAGAGTAACATGGAAAAAATGAAGAATATTCGACTAGAAGTGATGGATGCCATTGAACCAAAGGTATCCGGGTTTATGGATGATTTCCTAATCCCTGCAGAACAGATTTGGCAACCTTCGGATTTTTTACCCGATTCTCAATCGGACGGCTTCTTTGATCATGTTGAACAAATTAGAGAAGAGGCCAAGGAATTGGGATATGATTTTTGGGTAACCCTGGTGGCCGATACCATTACAGAAGAGGCTTTACCAACCTATGAATCATGGCTTATGGATGTTGAGGGAATCAATCAGCACGCCAAGGAGAACAATGGCTGGTCTAGATGGGTAAGGGCTTGGACAGCAGAAGAGAACAGACATGGGGATGTATTGAATAAATACTTATATCTGTCTGGCAGGGTCAACATGAGACAGGTAGAGATCACTACACAGCATTTGATCACCGATGGATTTGATATTGGGACAGACAGGGATCCGTATAAAAACTTTGTTTATACAACCTTTCAGGAACTGGCCACAAATATTTCTCATAAAAGAGTAGGTCAGATGGCTAAGAAAAAAGGGAACACCCTTTTGGGCAAGATGTGTTCTATCATTGCAGGAGATGAAATGCGTCATCACCTTGCATACCGGGAATTTGTAAAGACAATCCTTAGCCATGATCCTAACGGAATGATCCTGGCCTTCGCAGATATGATGAAGTTCAAAATTATTATGCCGGCACATTTTTTACGAGAATCTGGTGGCACCATAGGAGCGGCCTTTGAGAATTTTTCTAATTGTGCTCAACGACTGGGAGTCTACACGTCTCAGGATTATATTGAGATCTTGCAAAAATTAAATGCGTATTGGGATCTGGGAACACTTAGAGGGTTAAGTGCAGAAGCCGAAAAGGCCAGAGATTATCTGATGAAACTTCCGGATCGATTAATTCGCATCTCCGAGCGCATGAAATTTCCTGAAGATCAATACCGTTTTAGCTGGGTACAAGCCAATGGTGTGATATAAAAAACCCGCTTTTTAAAGCGGGTACTTTCTATAATTTTCCATGTTTATGTTCATCCTGCCATTTGGCAAGGTCTTTCCATTTGCCTTCAGCAGCCATTTTTGCTTGCATAGGCCATGAGGCCGGGTCATGAACTTTATATCGATCGCCGCCGGAATCCAAAACTTCCTGACATTTAGCTACCGATGTTTCTGATAGGGCCTTCCAGGTGTTGATTTCGAAGTTATGGAACAAGCTTCGGATCTTAGGACCTATCCCTTCTACAAGTGAAAGATCATTTAGTTTTACTGCTTTTCCAAGCGCTTTTTTAGCTTCCGCAGCGTTAAACGGATGGGCAGTTAAGTTATTTAAAGAAGAGCCAGCTGCCAGTTTTTGCTCACATTTGGCAAGATCGGCCTTCGCCTTTTCATTTTGCTGCTGTAAGGATTTAATTTCCGAGTTAAAATCAACGGTTGGGTTAGACCCTCTGCCTATAAGGTAACCAAAAAAACCGCAGATAAGCCCAACGGCCAATGGGATGAGCCAGCACCAGATATCCATATATTCTAGATCCATAAGAGATGTATTTTATTTACTTATTCTATTGTTTGTTAGACCACAACCATAAAAAGGAAGATCTGTTCTTCCTGCATATACCAAGCTTCTTAGACTACGCACACTGACCGCAGTACATAACAAAAAAAAAGGTGCCTGCAAGTAGTGTAATGATAAATCCCAGGATGTTGGTCGTTCTTTTAGACATGGCAGCAATGATTAGATGTATTTTCCTACAAGATATTAAAAATTCAAATAACAATTACAGAGGTGTTCGAGAACTTCTCCGTAACAATTATCATTTCTAAAGATACTCAAAAAAGAACATTACAAATCAAATTTTATTCCCTGGGCCAATGGTAATTCTGTGGTGTAATTAATGGTATTGGTTTGCCTTCTCATATACACTTTCCAGGCATCAGACCCGGATTCACGACCCCCGCCGGTCTCCTTTTCACCTCCAAAAGCCCCACCTATTTCAGCTCCCGAAGTTCCAATATTCACATTGGCAATACCACAGTCGCTACCGGAGGCTGCTAAAAACAGTTCTGCTTCTCTCAAATTACTGGTCATGATGGCTGATGATAATCCTTGTACCACCCCGTTTTGAATAGCTATAGCATCCTCAACGTCTCCCGAATAGGACATCAGGTACAGAATAGGAGCAAAAGTTTCGTGTTGTACAATCTTAAACGAATTTTTGGCCTCAGCAATCGCAGGTTTTACATAACAACCACTTTCATAACCCTCACCCTGAAGAACACCACCTTCCACCAGAAGCGAGCCACCTTGTGCCACTACTTCTTGAAGTGCATTTTGGTAGGCAGCAACTGCGTCTTTATCAATTAAGGGCCCAACATGATTAGACTCATCCAGGGGATTCCCAATACGCAATTGAGTATAGGCATCAACTAGAGCTTCCTTTACTTGTTGGTAAATAGAGTCGTGGATGATTAGTCTTCTCGTGGATGTACAGCGTTGCCCGGCAGTACCCACAGCGCCAAATACAGCCCCAATGACAGTCATTTTAATATCGGCATTTGGGGTCACAATAATGGCATTGTTCCCGCCTAATTCCAAGAGGGATTTTCCCAATCTACTCCCAACAGCCTGAGCTACAATCTTACCCATGCGGATAGATCCCGTAGCTGAGATCAACGGAATTCGCTGATCATTGGTCATATATTCTCCCACCTTGTAATCTCCATTTATAAGACAAGAAATACCTTCTGGAAGGCCATTCTCCTTAAGCACTTCAGCAATGATATGCTGACAGGCAATTCCGCAAAGAGGGGTTTTTTCTGAAGGTTTCCATACACATACGTCTCCACATACCCAGGCAAGTGCGGTATTCCAGGCCCATACGGCTACCGGGAAGTTAAAGGCAGAAATGATCCCCACCACCCCAAGAGGATGGTATTGCTCGTACATTCTATGTCCTGGTCGTTCAGAGTGCATGGTAAGTCCGTGTAATTGTCGGGATAATCCAACCGCAAAATCACAGATGTCGATCATTTCCTGAACCTCACCCAATCCTTCCTGATACGATTTTCCCATTTCATAGGAAACCAGTTTCCCCAGGGGTTCTTTTAATTCGCGCAAACGCAGGCCAAATTGCCTCACTATCTCTCCTCGCTGTGGAGCCGGTTTTAATCGCCATGTTTTAAAAGCCTCTGTCGCGGCAGCCATTACTTTATCGTAGTCTGCCTTGGAAGTGGTCTTTACACCAGCAATTCTCCCTCCATCTACCGGGGAAAAAGAATCTAAAGTTTCTCCTGAAGAAAAGAAATGGGAACCCGTTGAAGTACCTGCGTTAAGGTCTTTAATATTTAGTTCTTTAAGGGCTTTTTGGATCCCTGAATCAACCGTTACCGTTGTCATTATTGTATGTTTTTATTAAGATTAGAACGTTGTTCGGCAAAGCTACGAATATTTCGAATCCTGCCCTTGTGATTATAACAATTCCGTTGTAAAGAAACCTTATCTGATGTGTAAAAGTACTAATGCAATAAGCGCGGGTAGAGCCTGTACAAAAAAGATCTTTTTAGAGACGGTAAATGCGCCATAAATGCCTGCGATTATCACACAGCTCAGGAAGAATATAGACACATAGAATCGCCAGTGATCATCCTCTATAAAAAAGGTCCAGATCAATCCTGCAGCCAAAAAGCCATTATACAATCCCTGGTTAGCTGCCAGTGCTTTGGTGGGTTCAAAAAGATCTTTAGGAAATCCCTTGAAGACCTTAGGCGCCCTGCTGGTCCATGCAAACATTTCGAGCCAAAGGAAATACAGATGAAGGAATGCGGTTAGGCCAATAAGGATCTTTATTAATAATGCCATAGGGGATGGATTTTAATTAACTTTTTTCTGCAACAAACCTTGGATCTGCTTTCATAACGGTTCCGCAATTGTCGCAGGTTCTTAAAGACTTGGAACCATAAAATTTCTCAAAGTGTTTTAAAAAGTCCTGTTCAATATCTTCAAGAGTAAAATAAACCTCATACAATTTGTGATTACAATTGTCACAAAACCAAAGTAATCCGTCTTTTGCATTGAGGTCGGCTCGCTTTCGTTCAATTACAAGGCCTATAGACCCGTCATGTCTGACAGGAGAATGGGGAACTTTTGCAGGATGCAGATACATATCCCCGGGGCCCAGCTTCATGGTTTTTTTCACTCCTTCCTCTTGCACCAACACCTCTATATTTCCTTCTAGTTGATAAAAAAGTTCCTCAGTTTCATTGTAGTGATAGTCTTTGCGTGCATTTGGGCCCGCTACGATCATCACGATATAATCACCTGCATCTTTGTATAGATTTTTATTTCCTACCGGAGGTTTAAGCAAATCTCGGTTTTCCTTTATCCATTCAGTAAGATTAAAAGGGGGTTGTATGGCCATACTAGAATTTTATATATCAGAAGAATTAACGGTACATTGCCGCTACTCAAAAATAAGAAAAGTAAATGGTATTCTAGCCTCTATTTGAAGAAGAGCTGAGTATAGAAATAGTCCCCATCCGAATTTATTTTCACACTTATGGCCGAGTGGGTAAAGTCAGCTTCCATAGTGCTCTTGTGATTAGGACTCTCCAACCAACCCTGAAAAGCCGCAGCAGCTGTAGTATAGTCCTTGGCTACATTCTCCGCTATTTGTTTGGCATTGGTTTCAGCAGCAATTTTAGAAGCGCGGGAACTGAAATTATCATGACTAATTGTGCCTTTAGAGATCATGTAATCTGTATGGAGGTTAGCATGCTCGTAGGCTAGGGCACTAAATTCTAAAGGAGTGGCACCAAGTGAATTTCTATGGGCATTAACAATATCGAGCAGTTCTTGCTCAACGGCTACAGCATTTACGGCCACAGGAATATCCTCACTATTTATAGATTCTTTGCTACAAGAAACTATCAATAAGATACCTAAAGCCAGGAAAGCTGTATGCAGACTTCTTCTCATATAGTGTTACTCGCAAGTAGGTAGGGAAGAAGTGGGAGTTCTCGTTTACTCCAAATCAAAAGTTCGAAGTCTGTAATAATACTAAAAATGATTTAAGGATACTCTTAAATGAATGATTTATTCGATGAAATGCACCATAGACAGGACCTGCTTATTTGGATTGTTATCTCAGGTTCAGCAAATTGAATTAAGTAATGGGGTTATTCTGCACTAACGTCATCATCATCCGATTTAATAACAGCGCTAAAGACAAGGTCACCAATATTGCGCAGTGGTTCATAGAGTACCGATTCGGATTTAGTGTCCTCATTGATGAGTCTGAGATTTTTATTGACACTTTCCAGGAATATCAAAAGTGCTCCTAATATGATTGCTACTTTAAGGGCCCCGAAAAGTCCACCCGCAATTTTATTAAGCAAGCCCAGCATCGCAAATTCAGCAATTTTTGTCAGCAATTTTCCAGCCATGACCACCACAATTACTATAATAAAAAAGGTGATAATAAAGGAAAGAAGGCTCATGGTGCGCTCATTCCAATCCCAATGAGTTGCCAGGTAATTCCCAACGATATAGGAAAAATGAATGGCCCCGTATAAACCGGCTATAAGTGCTACGATAGAAGCGAGCTCTACAAGTAGACCGTTCTGCACTCCTTTAAACAGGCCATAAAGCAACAATAAGCCCAGAACAATATCGATAAAACTCACAAGGTGGTGTTTTATACAAATATAGAACTTTGATTTGTACCTTTGAGCCTTCAGTAATTCATCAATTTACCCTAGTGCATAAGAGAATACATGGCCAGAGACAATATACTTAAGGAGCAATGGGAACTATTGGTTCAAAAACTTTCTTCCCAATTTTCAGACGGGGACCCGCTAGACCTGGATGCTATTATTTATTTAGTAGGAGTACAGGAATTGGGGCAGTACCACAAGAAATACAAAAAGGATGAAAAGATAAATCTGATGCATATTGCCATCTGTAGATTGTTGGAACCTTACGGATATTATGAATTTGAATTCTTCGATGAACATGGCTGGCCTCATTACATTAAAAAAGAAGACTTACCTCCATTAAAGGCCGGTGAACAATCGGTCTTGATGAAAGAAGCCATTGTAGGCTACTTTCTGGAAAAGGAATATATCCAATGAAGAGGCAACCCCCATACTATGCCGTGATCTTTACTACCCTGAAGAAAGAGGGGGATCATGGTTATGAGGAGATGGCCATTAAAATGGAGGCCCTGGCAGCCCAACAAGCTGGTTTTCTCGGCTTTGAAACGGCTAGAAGTACGTTTGGGATCAGTGTAAGTTATTGGGAAAGTCTAGAGGCTATACAGCAATGGAAGAACAATAGCGAACATCTTATTGCACAGAAAAAAGGAAAGGAGCTATGGTATCAATGGTATAAATTACGTATTTGTCTGGTGGAAAGAGAATACGAGTTTGGCCAACCTTTGATAACAGCACCTTACACTCCTTAATTTTGCGCAGCATGTACGATATCCTATTTTTGTATTGGTTTCTTAAACAGCTGTACTTCCTATGAAAAAATCAGTTCCTTTTTCTAATCTGAACAGAGCAGCTACCATCAAGAAAATTACCAAAGAGCCTTTTGATATCGTGGTCATAGGAGGAGGAATTACAGGCGGAGGGATCGCTCTCGATGCGGCATCTCGAGGCTTAAAAGTACTTTTATTGGAGAAAGGAGATTTTGCTTCCGGGACAAGCAGTAAGTCTACTAAGCTAATCCACGGCGGCTTGCGATATTTAAAACAATTCGATTTCTGGCTGGTAAAAGAAGTAGGATCCGAAAGAGCCATAGTTCATAAATTAGCACCACATCTGGTACTACCGGAGAAAATGCTTTTGCCATTAATTGAGGGTGGGTCCTATGGAAAATGGCTTACTTCTGTTGGCCTTAAAGTGTACGACATCCTAGCACAGGTTTCAGGAGATGATAAACGGCAAATGCTGGAGAAAAAAGAGGCGATGAACCTGGAACCACTCCTGCCCAACAAAAAGGTAAAAGGAGCGGGATATTATTCGGAATACCGCACAGATGATGCTCGACTCACCCTGGAGAACATTAAAACCAGTTTGCAATTTGGGGCAGAGGCACTAAATTATGCTGAAGCAATCAATTTTATTTACAAGGAAGATCGTGTGACGGGCGTAGTTGTAAAAGATCATATTTCAGGAGATGAGTTTTCCGTGAATGCCAACTATGTTGTAAGCGCAGCGGGTCCATGGGTCGATGAACTTAGGATCATAAATAATTCAATTAAAGGAAAACGTTTACATCTCACCAAAGGAGTTCATTTAGTATTTCCACATCACAAATTACCGGTTAAGCAGTCGGTGTATTTTGATGTCCCGGATGGCCGAATGATCTTCGCTATTCCCAGAGGGAAGATTACCTACGTAGGTACCACAGACACCAATTACCACCAGGACAAGGATAAGGTTGAGACCGATGTTGCCGATGCCATTTATCTTATTGCTGCAGTAAATAATATGTTCCCGAGTATTAATTTGGAAATGGAGGATATTGAATCTTCCTGGGCCGGATTGCGACCCCTTATCCACGAAGAAGGTAAATCAGCGTCCGAACTTTCCCGAAAGGATGAGATCTTTACCTCAGATACTGGACTCATAAGCATCGCCGGAGGAAAATTAACGGGGTACAGGAAAATGGCCGAACGCGTGGTGAACAGGATCGCAAAAAAAATGGAAGAGGAAGAAGGGAATGAAGTACCAGACTGCATTACCGAGACAATACCCCTGTGCGGGAGTAAATTCAAAAAATATAAAGAGGTAAAAAAATATATTGCCGCTATTTATGAGCGTATTATAGATGATGGGTTCACCAAGTATGATGCATGGTATCTGGTGACCAATTACGGGGTTCAGACAGAGGCTATTCTCAACTTTTATAAAAACAGAACGGAAAAAGACAGTGCCGTGCGTATGATCCTTTCGGAATTGGAATTTGGTGTTGCTTTTGAGATGGTTCAATCGCCAATGGATTTCTTTATTAGAAGAACAGGGAGGCTATATTTTGATATTCACAGTGTACGGACTTTAATGAAGCCTGTTAGTTTGGAATTACAGAAGATCTTTAAAGCAGATGAGGACAAGCTGCTCAAATGGAAAGAGGCGCTGAAAACCGAATTAAAATCTCATTCCGATTTTTCAATAGAAAGAATTTAATTGAAAGGACCTCTTTCTCCTCCTAATCTAATTTGTCCGTTAGTATTTTAAAAGTCTTTCGCGCATTCTCTTTTTGATAAAGCACATCGTAGACGGCATCAATGATGGGAGTACGCACTTTACTTTTAAAAGTGTTCTTTAGTTCATAAGCACTTTTGGTAGCATAATAGCCTTCGGCCACCATGTTCATTTCCATCATGGCACTTTTTACAGTATATCCCTTCCCAATCATATTGCCAAACATTCGGTTACGGCTAAAGGTAGAATACCCTGTGACCAACAAGTCGCCCAAATACGCAGAATTGTTGATGTTGCGTTTCATCTTATGCACTCTCTTAATATAACGCTTCATTTCACGTATTGCATTGCTCATTAGCACACTTTGAAAATTATCACCATATCCAAGGCCGTGAGCTATACCAGCTGCCAAAGCATATATGTTCTTTAACATGGCCGCATACTCAGTGCCAATGATATCGTCTGAGATCTTGGTTTTTATGTAATCGCTGGCAAGATGTGCCGCTACTATTTTAGCTTTGGCTTCATCTGCAGATGCTATAGTAAGATAAGACAAACGTTCCAGGGCAACTTCCTCTGCATGGCATGGCCCGGTAATTACTCCTATGTTTTCAAAAGGGATATTGTATTTGTCATGAAAATGTTCTCCAACGATCTTTCCTGTTTCGGGGACAATCCCTTTGATTGCAGAAAAGATGATCTTATCTGTTAAGGAGACAGTGAGTTTTTGTAGTTCATTTTCTAAAAAGGCAGATGGGATTGCAAAAATAAGAATATCGGCATCCCGGGCAGCAGTATCTATGGTATCGGTTAGCATTAATTGATCCAGATTGAACTCAACCGAGGTGAGGTAATTAGGATTGTGTTTTTCCTTTTTGATAAAAGCAATGGCCTCAGAACTGCGCATATACCAGATGACATTAGAGAGGTTTTCGGAAAGCATTTTTACAATAGCTGTTGCCCAGCTACCTCCTCCAAATACTGCAAAGCGTACATCTTTTTTCATGAATTGTTCTTCTCTTAACAAATGTAATTAAAAACGATCAGCTTATAAAAGACTGATAATCAACACTATAAAACAAATGGCACGATGCTTGTTTTATAGGGTTCAAGAACCATAAAAATGAACATCATGAAAAACTTCACACTACTCGGAACAGGAAGCTTGCTAATGCTGCTTTTAAGCAGCTGCTATGCAGAAGTGATCTTAGAAGATGTTTATGTAGAAGACATCCCACAACAGACCAGGCTACATGTGCAATCCTATGATCTTTGGTATGTGGACATTAACGCCACAGAGGGAACGGGCGAAGTGCCCTTCCTGCAACGTGCCTTTACCTTGTCTTTTATAAACGGGATTCTCTATGCCAATAACAACCTTTCCGGGATAGGAAAAACAGGGAATGGTCTGGGTATCAGGGTAGGATATTACGATGCCGGCAGTGGACTTCTTGAGATCGATCATGATGTAGACGGACTATGGATCTTTGATGTTTATCAGGTAAATTCAAGAACACTGGAATTATATGACAGACGCTCCAATACTTCCTATTTTGTAGATGGGTACCAGCGAGGTAGTTTCGACTATGACAGAGTTTTTTATGAGAATATTGAATTTCTTCTTCAGGAATACGACGTTTGGGAGAAGACCTTTGTAAGTGAAACTGGCGCTATAAATGACTTTGATGAAGAGAATTTTCTCCAATTCTATGAAAGCAATGGGGCCACCATCTTCAGGTCGTCCATAGATCCTATTGGGACACCATTTAATAGCTTATTATGGGATTACGAAGGTTTCTATGAGGTGTATGATGTTCAAAACGACGAAACGCTTAAAACGTTAACGCTTGATTATGACTTTATGGGCAATGATTATTTTGAGTTGTATGTTATTGATGACAGGACCATAGAATTATATCACCCGGATAGCGGCACCGTGTATGAATTTCAGGGAAGAGGATATATTCAATTCCTGAAATCAGATTCAACGGGTGCTAGCAAGAAACGGGTAAAGACCAATAATCCGATTATGAATGTGGTCCGAAAACGTAAGTAAACACGCAGTTTTACGACAGAATAGCAGAAGATAATTTTTTTGGTTGGTTATTTAGTTAGAAGCCGCCCTATCCTTAACGGACTGGGCGGTTTTTTTTAATACAACGTGGAATTTCAGTACCTTATGGTGTTAATTCCTTATATCGAGATCATTATGGCTTCTAAGTACAACATAGAAATGGGAAATAAGGGACATACAGAAATTCCCGGAAACCCCTCCACTGCCACCAGTAGTTCAAAAAAACTAAATGACCGGTCTAATGGAAAACCATTACGCGTATTGAGTGAGGAAGATTGGGCATTCTGGAAACACAACGGATACATTGTTATAAAAAATGCGGTCCCAAAAGAACAGGCACAGGCTACGGCAAACTTTCTCTGGGAATTTGATGAGAAGGACCCCAACGATCCTGAGACCTGGTATGCGCCTCCCAGGGCCGAAATGAAAATGAAAGAACTGACCGGCACCGGAATGGTGGAAGTATACAACCATCAGCATCTTTGGAATAACCGTCAGGAACAACGCGTTTATGATGCGTTTGTTGATGTCTGGGGTACGGAGGAATTATGGGTCACTATAGACCGGGCAAACCTCAATTTTCCTCAACGCCCGGGTTTTGAACGCAAGGGATTTATACATTGGGATTATGATCCTGAAACAAAGCCACAAAACGTGCAGGGAGTACTCGCCCTTGCAGATCAGACCGATGAAAATATGGGAGGGTTTCAATGCATTCCCTGGCTGTACAGAAATTATGACACCTGGAAAGTGGGCCAACCAAAGGACAGGGACAGGTTTCAACCAGATATATCCGATTTAGAAGACCAGATCGTAAAGGTAAAATTGGAAGCTGGCGATCTGTTGATCTTTAACAGCACGGAACCTCACGGAATACGTCCTAATAGATCCAAAGATAAGGTGCGGATAGCCCCGTATATATCCATGATGCCGGCAGAACCAGATAATAAGGCTCTTCTGGACTGGCGTATCAATTCCTGGAAGAACAGAGTGGCCCCGGAAGGCTATGCCTTTCCCGGAGATCCTCGTAACTGGGAGCAGGAAAAATATGAAACTGCTAAATTATCCCCTCTTGGAGAACGATTATTGGGATTAACCGCATGGTAGTCTGTCAAATCCATAATTCTTTCGCAACCTAAGGTTACCCGTTCATTTTGTGGTATTTTTGCGCCCTTAAAACTTAGGCGTTTGAAGAAGTACCTCAATCTATTCGATTTTTCGCAGGAAGTAAATTATAAAACAGAGATCCTTTCGGGGATCACGGTGGCTTTGGCATTAGTACCAGAGGCGATCGCCTTTGCATTGATCGCCGGACTCTCGCCCCTTACCGGTTTATACGCAGCCTTTGTCATGGGCCTTGTTACTTCAGTCTTAGGAGGCAGACCCGGGATGATCTCGGGAGCTACCGGAGCTGTTGCGGTTGTGATCGTTGCCCTTGCTCAGCAATATGGAGTAGAATATGTCTTTGCGACCGTTGTCCTGGCGGGTATTCTACAAATGCTTGCAGGCGTCTTACGCCTCGGAAAATTAATGAGGCTTGTACCCCATCCTGTGATCTTTGGGTTTGTAAATGGTCTTGCTATCATCATTTTTCTTTCCCAACTAACTCAGTTCCAAACAGCAGATGGAGCATGGCTTAGTGGAAGTACCTTATATCTTTTTTCTGGTCTGGTGTTGCTCACCATGGTAGTTATCTGGGGCCTGCCCAAGATCAGCAAGGCGGTTCCTGCATCCTTGGTGGCCATTCTTTTGGTATTCGGAATTGTCTTGTTCTTTGGGATCGATACCCGTACTATTGGAGATATTGCCTCTATCAAAGGAGGTTTTCCACCTTTTCATTTACCTATGGTCCCTCTAACTTTTGAGACCTTACAAATTATTTTCCCCTATGCCGCTATTGTGGCCGGGGTCGGACTTATTGAAAGTCTTTTAACGCTTAACATAATAGACGAGATCACCGAGACCAGGGGACGTGGAAATAAAGAAGCAGTGGCGCAGGGTGCAGCCAATATCCTTTCGGGTGTCTTCTCAGGAATGGGAGGTTGTGCCATGATCGGTCAGAGTTTGATCAATACGTCTAATGGGGCTCGTGCCAGACTATCCGGAATTGTGGCCGCATTAATGTTATTGGTCTTTATTATGTTTGGAGCCGATCTTATTGAACAAGTTCCTATGGCGGCGCTTACCGGACTTATGATCATGGTAGCCCTTGGCACTTTTGAATGGGCCAGTCTGCGAACCTTTCGCAGAATGCCCAAAAGCGATGTTCTGGTAATGGTATTGGTAACCCTGGTGACCGTTTTTCTCCATAATCTGGCCCTGGCTGTTTTGGTGGGGGTGATAATTGCGGCTCTGGTATTTGCATGGGACAATGCCAAGAGAATCCGCGCCAGGAAGTATGTAGATGAAAAAGGTGTAAAGCATTATGAGATCTACGGGCCCTTATTCTTTGGATCGGTAACTTTATTTAATGAAAAGTTTGACGTGTTAAATGATCCGGACGAAGTGATTATCGACTTTCAAGAAAGCAGGATCGTAGACATGTCTGCCATAGAAGCAGTTAACAAGATCACGGAACGTTATCTAAAAGTGGGCAAAAAAGTACACCTAAAACATTTGAGCCAGGATTGCATTAAACTTCTTCAAAATGCTGATGACATCATTGAAGTGAATGTATTGGAGGATCCTACCTACAAAGTGGTCATTGATTAATAGCAAGGAAACTTAATTAAAGTATTCTAGTTCTGGATTCAGTTAAACCAAACTGCATAGCGCTTTCTTCGCAATTCCATTGCCAGTATTTTCTCCATCTTAAGTGCTGCATCTCTGCTTGTTAAGGGCTTTATATGGTTATAAAGACTAGGACGAAGTATGGTTCCATATTTCTGTACAATGTTGGAAGACAGTTTATGGCCTTTTTTATTCCTGAAACCTGTCTTATGCTGCTCAAAACGCTCCTTTGGTGTCTTACTGGTCATGCCCACATACAGACATTCTAACACCCCATTGAATTGTGGATTGGCCAACCTGAATTTGGCATTTTCGGTAAAGACCCGTTTAGACAATTCTATGACGTAAATTCTGTAACTCAAATTAAATAAATTTCCTTTTCTATAAGTATTCTACCACAAGGCATTTCTATAAATTTACCTATATTTCCCTGTATGCAAATAGCGCAACAAAAAAATTTAAAGCTCTTTATAAGCACATTAATCTTGTTTGTAGCTTTTTTAGCCATCTTTTTTAATGCCAGTAATAATAACGCACTCTTTATAGTGCTAAAACCTCTCACAACCATTTTGATAATTCTGTTTACCGTTTTTTTCGGTATCAGGAAAAACAAGTTCTATAAATGGGTAGTTATTGCTTTGATTTTTTGTTTAGCAGGAGATACATTGCTTCTAAAGGAGGCATACTTTATCTGGGGTCTTCTGGCTTTTTTGATGGCACACCTGTGCTTTAGTTTCAGTTTTATGAGTCTTGGAGGATTCAAATTTTATTTGATTCCATTAATTCTATTAATAGTATTTGGCATAGGATATTATTGGATACTGTATGATGGGCTACAAGCACTAAAAATACCAGTGCTGACCTACTTTATTGTTATTCTGTTTATGGGTTGGCAAGGGATAAGCCTGCGGATTTGGAAAAATGAAGCTGCATTAACCCTTGTTGCGTTTGCCGTTCTTTTCTTTATTACCTCAGATGCACTGTTGGCCTGGGCAAAATTTAAAGAACCATTTCGTTGGGACGGAGTACTCATTTTGGCAACCTACTGGATTTCCATTTTTTCAATTGGCCTGTCAACCACCATAGAACGTAAGAAATCCTATTAATATTTTTTGAATCTAGTATACTATATCAATAAAACCAAGAGGTAGGTTGCAGATTACATTTTCATTGAAGTTATTTGTGCCGGGCTCATTGCATAATACTTATCAAATGATCCTTTTGCCCTGTCATTTCCCAATGCCCTAGAGAAATTGGGATGTTCCCTATCGCATTCAAGGTATCCATAAACTCCTTTATCTGAAATCCTTCCTTCTCGGATTCTTTCATTTTGGCAAAGTCGGCCATGGCAGCTTCCAACAGATATTTCCCTGTAATATAGCTGCTGCCATATCCGGGTTGGCGCATATAGAGATGTTGTTCAAAAAGCAACAATTCCTTTTCGGTCTTCATCCAACCTCTGGGGGTATACTCAGAATGGATGCCTCCGGCTTCTTCCATGGTCATTTCATTAGTATGGGCATACAAGGATCCCAGTCCCCGGGCAGCCCGTTGGGCGATCATGATGTATACTATCTCTCTTGTCCTTGGGGAGTCATCATACAAACCGGCTTGCAGGAAGAGTTCCTCTACGGCTGTTGCGGTCCCTTCATTACGCGAATCAAAAATATTGTAAAGCAAAGGGCCTCGGCGAACTTCGCTGGCATGGGGTTCCTGTTCCATGCGGGCAAGTTCGAACCAGTGATAGAAATGGGAGTAGAGTGGTCTGGGGTCATAGTGTTCCCCTATCAGGAAGAAGTTCCGCTTTGTTTTGGGAACAAAGCTCCCTAAGTGCTCCCTGAGGGCAGGTTCGAAATATTCCTTTACGGTTACAATGTCTTGTTTCTCTAGGAAGGTCATCAGGCTTCTGGCTCCTTCATCGGCCATAAGATCATAGGCTTCCGGACTATCAGCAGCCTGGAGTGGTGGGAGGTTCCGGTTGCGGTGTTCCTCCAACTTAAGGGAAGACCAGGCTCTGGCCAATTCCCTTTTTAAGAGGAGAACCTCATCTTCCCAGCTAAGGGGCACCAAATGTACGTTTTGCAAATACCAGGTATAGTTTTCTTTCCCGATGCCGGAGGGCCCTGTTTTGGAAGTTGCTTCTTTGGTCAACCAGTCTGCGAAAGTGTCAGTGGAGGTGATCGCCTCCTGAACTGCTGACGCTAAGGCCGAATCTTCGGATACACCTTCTTTGTTCAGGATTCCTTTCAGTGCTACGCTTTGATCTTCAATCACCCGGATCCCTGCCTGCCAGAGTTCTTTTGCATTTCCGGTCAGGTTTTGTTGGGCCTGTTCATTCAGTGGTGGGATAACACTTAGGTCGGAGTGTAGTCGTGCTCTTTCCTCCTTATTTAAAGGAAAAGAATAGGTCCATACTTCAGTGGTTTTATGGTGGGTTGGACCTTCGTGGGCTGGTACATCTGAACGGTATTGCCAAACCGATTTGTAATAGGCTGGGTCTCGCTGCCAGGGTTTCAGGATTCGGTGGTTAAAATCATAGCCATTCATTTCGGCCCAGACCAGCGTCCAGTCTACTTTTTGAGGAACTGGCCAGTTGGCAGTATCAATGGCCATCAGCTGTTCCTGCAGGTTCTTAAATGTGGGCTGACGCTTTTCAAAAGTACGGGCCGTATAATCAGGTGCTCCGTCCTTCATCGGAGGTACTTCAAAGGCCCGCCAATCTTTGAATAAGGCAATCAGGTCTCCATAAGTTGTTTTAGTTTCTAACTTTGGGATCTCTTCGTTATTACGGTCTCCACAAGCGGTCAAAAAAAGAAATAGTAGGATCAAAAACGGAAGTAGCTTTTGTTTTTTTTGCTTTCGATTGTATAGAACCTTCATTATTTCCGAATGGCTTTAAACGTTCCGTTGGGTTGTATAACATTCACCTCATTTATTACACCATTTTCTCCTTCCAGGAATTCTACCTTAAACCCTTCGAGGATCTTAAAAGAAAACTTGTGCCTAGAAGTGGCCAGGAGTTCATATTCTGGTTGCCCTGCTACAAATAGATACAAGGTATCCTCATTTTTTATATACACTTTTACCTCCATCCCTGCCAATTCATAATCGCCTACATAGCTTTCCAGGGTGGCTTTGTCTACGTCAATGGTAGTAGGCGTATGTTTAAAGACAATAGCGTCTTCCAGCGCCCCTTCCACTTTCATTCTAACATCCGAAATATCACCTCCATCATTGGTACTGAAATTTAAGCGCAGCGGACCTGTTCCTGTGGTATCAATACCTGTTTCGGTTATTTCAAAAGGTTCAAACACGTCATAATGCACGTGTTTTAAATAGTAGTTATTGAGTTTAAAGACGGCTATAAGGGAATCATTTTTGTTGTCTATGCGAAATTCTCCATAACCCGGATTGTTGTATTTCCCGGTATATTGTTGTAAAATATGGGAAGGCCGGGTACCGGTTATTTTACTGGAAGATTTATTAGCATTAGCCTCGGCTTCCTCTTTTTTGGCTTTTTCCTGACGTGCTTTAAATTCATCTATCCAGTTGGTTTTCCCTTCTTTGAGAAAACGATCTGCCATAGCATTACGTACCAGGCCTGGTACGGCCGATCCATTTTGGTTGGTAAGCACTACGATGCCCAGACTATCGGTTGGAAAAAAAGCCACACTGGCAGAAAACCCGTCAATATTGCCTCCGTGTTCCACTCTGTAGTGCCCTCTGTAGGAGGCCAGGAACCAGCCATAGCCGTAATTAGACATATGCATATCCGGGAACTCTTCATCTGGCAGCCCTCCTCTGACCACCATTTGGGAGCTAATGGCCTCTTTTAAATAAGGTTCGGGGATAATCTGTTTGTCACCATTTTTCCCATTATTTATCCAGGTCCTTACCCATTTAGACATATCATTCACACTGCTGTTGATGCTCCCAGCCGGACTCATGGCGGCAATGTCATAATAATCCATTTTGCTGATAATACTATCCTCTTTTAGTTCATAACCCAGGGCTGCGTTGCTGCTTTCCTTCATTTCCTGAATTCGTGTGTTAGAACGGGTCATCCCCAGAGGTTTAAGAAAACGGTCTTCTATATTTTCTTCCCAGGACTTTCCGGTGATCTTTTCTGCAATGACCCCCTGAGCCAGGAACATAAAATTGTTGTAATACCATTGTTTCCTAACACCCGTAAAAGGTTCCTGGTGTGCAATGCGTATCATAAGGCTGTCCCGGGAATCGGTAGGGAAAAGGTACCAGGAAAAGTCGTGCCGTGGCAGTCCGGTACGGTGACTCATCAGGTCTTTCAGGATGATCCCGTTATTCATCTCATCGTTATAAAATCGCAATTCGGGGATATGCTTAATAGGGCTGTCATCAAAGGTTAATTTATCTTCCTGCCGTAATTGTCCCAGCATGGCTGAAGTGAAGGCTTTGGTACTAGAACCTATAGCGTAGAGGGTGTTGGCATCTGCAGGGACTTTGTTTTCATAGTCCCGGAAACCATATCCTTTTGCAAAAATAATTTTATCACCTTCTACCACGGCAACCGAGAAGCCCGGAGCTTTGGTGACCTCCAATATGGCGTTAAGCTCTTTGTCTATGCCGTTTAATCGTTTGTCCTGTTGAGAAAAGGAAGATGCAATAATGCAGCACGTAAAAAGTGCACATAGAAATTTATTCATAAGTATTGATTTGTGAACTAAAAGAAAGGGTTGGAACCTCCTTCTCTAAAGAAGGAGATACATTTTTATTGTTTTTTTAATTTTTTTAAGCGCTTTTCCGCCTTTTTCTCCTTGGCGGTTTTAAGGGGTTCTTTTTTTATATTCTTCTTTGAATCTTGTCCTTTTGCCATGGTATTATTTTTTCATATTAATTATATACAAGTAAGATATGAATTTTTAGAGTGATTTAATGAGTTACTAATAGGGAATTGGCCGGCAATGTAAAAATAGCACACCATACATAAGGAATATTTTATAACGATATGAATCAAAAGAATTAATGTATCGTGTTTATGATTTTTCTTACATAACATTTTTTGGTATATTTCTTGGAAAACTATAATAATACGAGAGATCTCCTTTGGCTAGTTGCTGTAATTTGTATCGGTATTTGGTTGCTTGGACTTTTGGGTATTGTTGAAGGGTAGGCTACCAGAAATCTCATTCATATATTATTGGTGGTGGCCATTATAACGATCTTATACAAGATAGTATCTGGAAGAAAACCATTATAAAATCATTATCTAAAAGAATTTATTATGAAAAAAATTATTGGGGTTGCCCTTATTGTCCTGGCTATTTATTTAGGATATGTTGGGATCAATATGTTTTCTGGCAGTACAGCCTCTGTGGACGTTGTGGGTATAGAGTTTACAGCTGAGGACAATCAGCAAAAGTCCACCTCTTATTTATATATGGGAGGCGCAATCCTCTGTGCTATTGGCGGTATTGTATTACTAAAATCTAAAAACTAGGTTCCTTAAATGTACTTGGCCTCCTCTGTAATTAACAAGAAGCAAGCGGTGTTTAAAATTACCAGGAATGCATTAAAAAAACCTCGACTTTCGCTGAGGTTTTTAAGTATGTTGAAAAGAATAAAAGTCAGCTAACTACTATAGTATAATTATTAAGAGCAAAATAATTATAAGGGCGCCTGCCGAAATATAAATACCGTTTCCAGATTCGCGTTGATCGGCATGGCCTTCGTGCTGTTCAGCGGCTGCGCGTTTACGCCCCAGCAGGCCGAGGTCGCCCCCGATCTGCAGCTCGTTGAAAGCAACGAGGGCAGCGGTACGGCCATCCACCTGCGGGTGATCGACGAGCGCGACAACATGATCATCGGCCT
>NZ_CAMYKH010000021.1 GCF_947258935.1 uncultured Muriicola sp. | reverse complement strand
CTGGAATACTTTTTCCTGAATTTTTGGATACTTGCCCAATAAAAAAAGAGT
Source organism: uncultured Muriicola sp. (assembly GCF_947258935.1). Lineage (GTDB taxonomy): Bacteria > Bacteroidota > Bacteroidia > Flavobacteriales > Flavobacteriaceae > Muriicola. The sequence goes on along the minus strand of NZ_CAMYKH010000021.1, from coordinate 50,123 downwards.
GAAACTCAAGGCGTTCGCCGTAGTCTCGTGCCCTGCTGTAAAAAGGATGAGCACCTCATCTATCAACTGCCTCCTGGGCATATGAGATCCGTCCTCATAGGTCGACTTTAAAAGCATATCCAGCAAATCATCTTTGTCATTTTCCAAGGCGATTCTATCTTCAATTAGTCCATTGAGCAACTCACGACTCTCCTCGGAATACTTTAAATGTTTTTTTATTTTTCCACTAAGTTTAAACCACCACTTCAGATAAGGCTGACGCATCTCCCGGATCAGCATTTTCTGATTCGTCTCTGTGATTTGCTGAAGTCTATGCATCTTATCCTGAATATCAGCACGACTAAAAAGGGCTTTTGACACTACCTGAAAGGCCAGATCGCCCATTAAAGGAAAAACATCCTGATCCTGATTAGGCTTAATGCGCTTTAGTTCTTCCCGTATCGCCTGCTCCATGATATCTAACAACCCTACCAGCTTCTTTTTATGAAATGCTGGTTGTATCATGCGCCTGTGGGTCCGCCAATGCTCTCCTTCTGAAGTAAGGAGTCCAAACCCAATATATTTGGCCAGATCTCTGGTTTGCAGGGGCGACTTTTGGAATTTCTTATGCTGTTTTTGGAGCACCTTTTGTACAATGTCAGGATCCCTTGTAAAGTCTATATTTTGCCAAGGACCTACCTTAACGCGGAAGGTATCTCCGTATTTTTTAAAATTTTCTGAATGGAAGGGCAAGGGATTTGCCAGGATTCGTTTTCGGTTCTTTAAAACCTCTATATAAGAAACGGTGGTTAGTTCTCGCATTTAAAAAAGGCCTGGCTGATTTTCTCCCTTGATCCTGCCTAAATGTTTGTAAGCCAATTCCGTGACCTCTCTTCCCCTGGGCGTTCTCATGATAAATCCCTGCTGAATAAGGAAAGGTTCATAGACTTCCTCAATGGTTTCAGAACTCTCAGATACAGCGGTGGCTAGCGTAGAGATCCCAACCGGACCGCCTTTGAACTTGTCAATGATGGTCAATAATATCTTATTGTCCATTTCATCCAAACCATGTGTATCTACATGAAGTGCTTTGAGGCCGTATTGGGAAATATCTATATCAATAGAACCATTTCCTTTGATCTGTGCAAAATCGCGTATCCGCCTGAGCAATGCATTACAAATTCTTGGGGTTCCCCGGCTTCTCCCTGCAATTTCGATGGCCGCATCATTGCTGATAGGCACTTTAAGGATATCTGCGCTGCGCTCCACTATGGTCGACAAAAGTTCTGTATTATAGTATTGTAATCTGCTTTGTATTCCGAAACGGGCGCGCATAGGTGCAGTTAGTAATCCGGACCTGGTAGTTGCTCCTATTAATGTAAAGGGGTTTAAGTTGATCTGTACAGATCTTGCATTGGGTCCGGTTTCAATCATAATATCGATCTTATAATCTTCCATGGCAGAATAGAGGTATTCTTCCACTATAGGACTCAGGCGGTGTATCTCATCAATAAAAAGTACATCGCGTTCTTCAAGATTTGTAAGTAATCCTGCAAGGTCTCCCGGCTTATCGAGCACGGGTCCGGAAGTAACCTTGATCCCAACACCCAGCTCATTGGCCAGGACATGTGCCAAGGTGGTCTTCCCAAGCCCGGGTGGTCCGTGAAACAGGGTATGATCCAGGGCTTCATTACGCATATTAGCGGCCTGCACAAAGATCTTAAGGTTTTCCAATACCGATTCCTGACCGGTGAAATCGTCAAAGGTTATGGGCCGTAATGCTCTTTCTATGTCGAGCTCCTCCTGCGAGAAATTTTCTGCCGTTGGGTCCAAATGTTCATTCATACTTTCAAAGATAGTGAAAATCGTAAGGGATTATTACCGCTTAATTTTAATCCATGACATAAAGCTGTAGAATATTTGATTATGATAAAAATCATCTTTTCTTTGATTATTAATTCGCTTCTTTGTATCCTAGAATTAAGTAATTAAATTGTAATTAAAATAATATCCATGACAACATTTGATTTGCACAAATACGGAATTGAAGTAAAAGAAGTTTACAGAAATAGCAGTGTTCCTGTTTTATACGAGCTGGGATTACAACAAGAAAAAGGAACGGCAATTTCTGATGTGGGGGCCCTGATGGTATATTCCGGGGAAAAAACAGGCAGGAGTCCGAAAGACAAACGAATAGTAAGACACCCAGACTCTGAGAAAAATATAGACTGGGGTAATATAAATATTGGGCTGGATGAGCATACCTATATGGTAAACCGGGAACGTGCCCTGGATTACCTCAACACCAGACCCCAACTGTATGTTGTGGATGCCTATGCCGGATGGGACCCAAAATACAGGCTAAAAGTTAGGATCATTTGTACCAGAGCATACCATGCCCTGTTTATGCAAAATATGCTGATTATGCCCACTCAAAAAGAATTGGCCCAATTTGGTGAACCAGACTATGTGATCTTTAACGGGGGAGGTTTCCCTGCCAACAGATACACCTCAGAGATGACCTCCAAGACCAGTGTAGATCTTAATTTGGAAGAGAAAGAGGTTGTGATCCTGGGAACCCAATATGCAGGAGAAATGAAGAAGGGTATTTTTTCTATCATGAACTATTTAATGCCATTGGAAGAAGTACTCCCCATGCACTGTTCTGCGAATGTAGGCGATGCCGGTGATGTTACCATTCTATTTGGTTTATCGGGTACCGGAAAAACCACTTTAAGTGCCGATCCTAAGCGCAAGCTTATCGGAGATGATGAACATTGCTGGACAGACGAAGGAACCTTCAATATTGAAGGTGGCTGTTATGCCAAAGCCATCAACTTATCAGCAGAAAATGAGCCCGATATTTTCAATGCTATCAGATTTGGCACCGTGCTGGAGAATGTGGTCTATGACAAGGATTCTCGCACAGTAGATTATACCGATACTTCCATCACACAGAATACCAGGGCTTCATACCCTATTCAGTTTATAAATAATGTTCAAATGCCATGTATTGCAGGACATCCGGAAAACATCATTTTCCTAACCTGTGATGCCTTTGGAGTCTTACCTCCTGTGAGTAAACTAACTCCAGAGCAGGCAAGCTACCATTTTATCTCAGGTTATACAGCAAAAGTGGCCGGTACAGAAATGGGAGTGACGGAACCTCAGGCTACATTTAGCGCCTGTTTTGGAGCGGCTTTTATGATGTGGCACCCCAACAAATATGCAGAGCTACTGGCCAAAAAGATCAAAGATCACAAGGCCACAGCCTGGTTGGTGAATACCGGTTGGACAGGTGGAGCACATGGAGTAGGCTCAAGGATTAAATTGAAGTATACCAGAGCCATGATAGATGCTATCCATCACAATGAATTTGATAAGGTATCATTTATTAAGGACGAGGAGTTTGGTTTTCAGATCCCTCAAAGTTGTCCGGGAGTTCCAGCCGAAGTATTGATCCCTAAAAATACATGGGACGATAAAGGCAAATACGATGAAGTGAAGAAAAAACTGGTCGGACTCTTTAATACCAATTTTAAAAAGTTTGAGGCCAACGTAAATAAAGAGATCGTTGACGCCGGACCAAAAGCATCCCTATCCTTACAATCATAAAGGAATTGGTTGTTGTTGTATCCCCTTTTCTTATAGAAGAGGGGATTTTTCTTTTCTATTTCTTTCGTTTGAACAATTCAGCGGTGTCTGTGAATTGCTTTAATTCTATTGCAGGATTTCCGTAGAGGTAACAACGAGAAGAGCCTTGTTGTCTTAGGTTTATAGTATCAGTGATATAAAAACGGGCGTTGGATGATGCCATAAGACTAGCGGTTATTTTCCGGGCCTCAAGATCTTCTGCTTTGAGATTGGCATCTCCATCTAAAGTGATCTCAAAATTATCTGCAGTACCCTCTATTTGTAGACGGGTATTGTCCTTCATTGAGAGTGCATTGTTGAATGAATTGGAATAGATACTGGCATCTGCTTTATTCATTAGCATTACAGATAATGAATCTGCAGTAAGATTGAACGTACCTGAACTGTTATCCTGCATGTCTATTTTAACAAGACCAGCATCTGCACCCAGCTCAATTTTGGCAGATCCCAAAGTAGTGATTTTTAATACTTCCGAACTGATCTTGTCTATTGAAGTAAGTTTTCCATCACTGAGCATGATAGAATTAAGTTGTGTATAGGCTATTTCTATATCCAATTTCTTTTTTGAGGTGATCTGGTAAAAAGAAGTGATCACCAGGGTACTATCCACTATCTTAAATTTTAATACATCAATGAGATTATCATCTGCTGTAACGGTATAGGCTTCTTCCGTTGATCTGCGAAGGATAACATCCAGATCATCCCGAAGTTCTAATTTTGTAAATGGCGGTAAGGCATCCTTTACTTCTATTACTGTACGATTTCCTTTGATCTTTGGTTTGCGCTGAGCTTGTATGGCCAATGTGGTGCACAAAAGTATTAAAAGTAGCAATTTTATCTTCATGAGACTTAGGGTATTAAACTATTTGTTGGATTAAAGATATTACAATTTATTGAAGGATGAGATTATTGATATTTACAATAAAAAAAGACCCATACTGTGTAAACAACAGCACGGGTCCTTTAATATCTTGATAGCATCTTTAATGATGTAACTCCTCTTCTTTCTCTTGCAGAGGTACATCCTGAGGCACAAAATCCTGGTCTTTTATCACATAGTCGCCATTAGGCAGTGTCTTACTGTAATCATATGCCCAACGGTGTACTTCAGGTATTTTTCCTTCCCAGTTACCGTGGATATGCTCAATAGGTGCTGTCCATTCTAGCGTATTCGATTTCCATGGATTTTGAACTGTAGGCTTGCCGTAAAAAATACTATGTACAAAATTGTATAGGAACACTAGCTGAGCTGCTCCGGCTATCAGAGCAAATATGGTTATAAGTATATTCAAATCTGTTAATTCATCGAACATTGGGAACGCTGTGTTCTCATAATATCTTCTTGGTACACCTGCCATCCCAACAAAGTGCATTGGGAAGAAAACCCCATAAGCACAAATAGCTGTTACCCAGAAATGTACATACCCAAGGTTCTTATTCATCATCCTCTTAAACATCTTAGGGAACCAGTGGTATACTCCGGCAAAAAGTCCGTAGAGTGCCGATATTCCCATTACCAAATGGAAGTGTGCTACCACAAAATACGTATCGTGTACATTAATATCTAAGGTACTATCCCCTAATATGATCCCGGTTAAACCTCCTGTAATAAAGGTAGAGACCAGGCCAATAGAAAATAGCATGGCGGGGTTTAGCTGTAGATTCCCCTTCCAAAGTGTCGTAATGTAATTGAAGGCTTTCACCGCAGACGGGATGGCTATCAATAAGGTTGTAAAGGTGAAGACAGATCCCAGAAATGGATTCATCCCGGAGATAAACATATGGTGCCCCCATACAATAGTAGACAAAAAGGCAATAGCCAAGATAGAAGCTACCATTGCTCTGTATCCGAAAATAGGTTTTCTGGCATTTGTAGACATCACTTCAGATGTAATTCCCAGTGCCGGCAATAATACGATATATACTTCAGGGTGACCCAGGAACCAAAACAAGTGTTCGTATAGTACAGGAGACCCGCCCTGATAGTGAAGTACTTCTCCCTGGATAAAAATATCCGATAAGAAAAATGAAGTACCAAAACTTCTGTCCATAATAAGTAGTAATGCTGCAGATAATAATACGGGGAAAGAAACCACCCCAATAATTGCAGTTACAAAGAAGGCCCAGATTGTTAGTGGTAGTCTGGTCATAGACATCCCTTTGGTCCTAAGATTGATCACGGTAACAATATAATTCAGGGAACCTAGTAATGAAGATGCAATGAAAATAGCCATTGAGACCAGCCAAAGCGTCATTCCCATACCAGATCCTGGTTGAGCCATGGGTAGTGCACTTAAGGGTGGATAAATGGTCCAACCTGCTGCTGCCGGACCTGCCTCTACAAATAAAGAGATCAACATAATCACACTAGATATAAAGAACATCCAATATGAAAGCATGTTCAGGAATCCTGAAGCCATATCGCGAGCACCTATCTGTAACGGAATAAGGAGGTTACTAAAAGTACCACTTAAGCCTGCAGTAAGAACAAAGAATACCATGATGGTCCCGTGAATGGTAACCAAAGCCAGGTACATATTGGCATCCATTACGCCATCTGGCGCCCATCTTCCTAGAAGAGTTTCAAAGATCGGGAAGGATTCTCCCGGCCAGGCCAGTTGCATTCTGAATAATAAGGACATGGCAATTCCTATGATCCCCATGATCAAACCTGTTATCAGATACTGTTTAGAGATCATTTTATGATCCTGACTAAATATGTATTTGGTAACAAAGGTTTCTTTGTGATGATGTCCATGATCATCTGCATGATCATCAACGTGTGCATGTGCTGTAGCAGACATAATCTAATTTGATTTTATATTAATTTTCTTCTCTAGCCTAATTTTATTGCATGGATGCCATTAACTGGGAGAAGGTCTGTTGACTTTCAATCCAGGCGTTGTATTCTTCTTCTGTTTCTACAATAATCTTCATCTGCATATTGTAATGAGATTTACCACAGATCTTATTACATAAAAGGATATAATCGAACTCCCAGGGATCTGAGTTAGGCTCTCCGTTGGCAGCTCTTTCAGCCCTGATAGCATTTGTTCTTTTCACTTTGTCTACCACATCCGGATTTAAACGCATTTCTTCCGTGGTAATGGAGGGAGTAAAGGAAAATTCAGTGATCATCCCGGGAACACAGTTCATTTGTGCCCTAAAGTGAGGCATGTAAGCAGAATGCAAAACATCCTGTGAACGAAATTTGAAATTGACCTTCCGTCCTACTGGTAAATGCAATTCTTTAACGATCACATCATCGTTGGAATAGGGGTCAGATTCATCTAATCCAAGTACATTGGCTCTGTTTATATCGATCATACGAACATTGGCTCCTCCAAGGACGTTATCGCCTCCTCCGTAACGGGCTGTCCAGTTGAACTGCTGGGCATACAATTCCACGATCAGGGGATCGTCTTCATCATTTATGTCCATTATGTTGGTCCAGGTATACAGCCCCCATAAGATCAAGCCGGCCAGAACAATGACGGGAATAATGGTCCAAATAAATTCAAGTCGATCATTGTCTGCATAAAAGAGTGCTTTTTTTCCTTTTTCGCCCCTGTACTTATACCCAAAATAATGTAATAAAGCCTGAGTGATTGTTTGAACAATAAAAATGATCACCATAGACCATAACATCAAACTGTCATATTCGGCACCGTGTTCTGAAGCTGCTTCCGGGAGTAAGAACTTAGCATATTTCCAAAAGCTAAAAATGGTGATGCCGTAAATAAAGATCAAAAAGGCAAACATCAGATAACCATTATACTTGTTATCCTTATCACTGGCTACCTGTGAATTATCTGCTTTGATCTGCGACAATTCAAAGATCTTGGTCATTTGCCAGATCGCAATTGCCACTAGGACCAAAACAAGTATAGTAAGTAATGTAGTCATTGTCTAAACTAAAAGGTTACTGTATTTTTTAATAGTGAAAATGTCTGCTTTCTTCAATAAACGGATTTCTCTTTGGCTGCAAGGGTGCCTTTGTTAAGGCTCTGAATACCCAAAATATAAATAGCCCTGCAAAGAAACAAACAGCGCCTATTTCAGGAATTCCTATGGCCCACTGGTCACCAACTGTTGCCGGCATTATCATGTTGAAAACATCTAAATAATGTCCTGCCAGTATTACGATCCCGGTCATAACCACAAACCAATTGATTCGTTTATAATCGCTGTTCATCAAAAGTAAAACTGGAAATATAAAGTTCATGGCCACCATTCCAAAGAACGGTAGATTAAAATCTTCAATTCTTGTAACAAAATAGGTTACCTCTTCCGGAATATTCGCGTACCAGATCAACATAAACTGGCTAAACCAAAGGTACGTCCAGAAAATACTGAATCCAAACATAAACTTTGCCAAATCATGGATATGGCTGTCATTAACATCGGGAAGATATCCTTTTGATTTTAAATAAATTGTGATCAAAGCAATGACCGTGATCCCGGATACCATCATACTTGCAAATACGTACCACCCAAAAAGAGTACTAAACCAATGCGGATCTACACTCATGATCCAGTCCCATGACATAATGGATTCTGTAACCAGATAAAAAACCAGGAAACCTGCAGACCATCTGAAATTTTTCTTGAAGTTGCTATCGTCATCAGAAGCATCCTGTGCCAGTGATAATTTCCTTGAAACTTCACGATATAAGATCCATCCTCCCAGAAATATCGCCGCTCTGATCAGGAAAAAGGTTGGATTCAAATACCCGGCTTTTCCCTGTAATAAAGCATCCTCTGCTACCACCTCAGCATCCATCCAAACAAACATGTGATTGAAGTGCATTATGGACAGTACAAAAATGACAATAATTATAATGCCTCCAGGCACCAAATATGCTGTAATTCCTTCCATGACCCTAAACAAGAGAGGTGACCAACCAGCCTGGGCTGCCCTTTGAATGGCATAGAAAGCCAGTACCCCAAGAGCGATCATAAAGAAAAAGAAGGCGGCAACATATAATGCAGACCAGGGCCTGTTTTGTAATTGATGTAATAAATGCTCATCATGTGCCGCATCGTGTTCTGCTACCATTGCATGATCAGCTTCTGCTACCCCATGATCCACTTCTTCGGCATGAGCTTCACCATGACCTTCGTCATGAGCAGCTACCATTGCTTTGGCATCTTCTACTGTGGTAGGAGCAGATACAAAACCAATCCCCATCCCCAAGATCCCAATACCCATAAGGATAAGAGCTCCAATTTTTAATCTGTTAGAAAATGTATACATAGTTTATGTCTGAGTCTTATTTAGTTAGGTCCTGTTTCAGTTGCATAACATACTCGGCCACTTGCCATCTCTCTTCATAGTTGATCTGCCCTGCATAAGATCCCATAGAGTTGAGACCATAATATATAGTGTGATAGGTAGAGCCTACAGAAATATTCCTGGCTGCATCGGCATAACTTGGCACACCTAGTATCTTTTCCCTTTTCACCAATGTTCCCTGGCCTTCTCCTTTTGCCCCATGACAGATGGCACAATAAATATCATATAATTCCTTCCCTTTGGCCAAATTAGCCTCAGTATTTAGAGAATCCAAAGGACTTGGCTGTAACTTAGCCATATCCTTCCCTTCAAGATCATTTGCAAATTCATAAGGCAGCCATCCACGGGATATGGTATTATCCGCAGGTTGCATTGCCTCAGATCCACTGGGTAAGAAATTTACCTGTTGATAGGTTTCGTAGCCCACAGGGAAATACATGTTAGGCATGTACTCATAGTTCCTGTTATTCTTGTCCGCACAAGAAACCATCACAAGTACGGCACTTAACAAAATTCCTATTTTTAGTATACTCTTCATAATTCCTGAACTACTTTTCTACCTTATTAATCTCAACTGCTCCAGATTCCTTAAGCATCGCCATTAATGTTTTCTCATCTCCATGTACTTCTATCTCCATGACAAAATGATCATCGGTGGTACGAGGATCGGGATTTTCCGACTCTTTAAAGGGCCACAACCTACTTCTAAGGTAGAACGTGATCACCATTAAGTGAGCGGCAAAAAATACCGTTAATTCAAACATAATAGGCACAAAGGCCGGCATGTTCTCTATATAACTAAAACTGGGCTTACCCCCAATATCCTGAGGCCAATCATCTATCATGATATAATTCATCATCACTATAGACACTATTAGACCCAGACAGCCATACATAAAAGAAGTAATTGCGATCCTAGTTGGAGCCAATCCCATAGCCTTGTCTAATCCATGAACCGGGAATGGGCAGTACACTTCTTCAATATGATGTTTGGTAGCCTTTACCTTCTTGACCGCCTGCATGAGGATGTCGTCATCATTGTAATAAGCATGTATAACTTTAGAGGCCATATCTATGAGTTCTTATTTAATTTACCGGCCTGTCCGGCCCAATCATCTCGCTGTGCCCTACCAGGGAACGACCCTGTTATTTCATCTAAGAGATCATATTCTGTGTTGGTCATCCTACTAACCTGAGCAAAAGTAAAAATGCCTATCTCATTGAGGGTCTTTTCCATTTTTGGTCCGATCCCTTTTACCTTTTTAAGATCATCTGCTTTGTCTTTTGAAGGATCAAAAGCACCCAATTTGGCTAGAAGATCCGAGACATTGCCTTCCGCCTTAGCCGGAGGTGCAGCTGCCGCCTTTACTTCATTTTTCCCTGCCTTTACAACGGGCATTTGGTACAATGGTTTGCCGGCATCTCTAAGTTTTTTGTATTTAGATCCTGAAGCTTTTAATATTGATTTTACCTCTGCCTGAGCAATTACCGGGAAGGTTCTTGAGTACAATAAGAATAGAACAAAGAAGAAGCCTATGGTACCAATAAATATTCCTATATCGACGAATGTTGGCGAGAACATGGTCCAAGATGATGGAAGGTAGTCTCGGTGAAGTGATGTAACAATGATCACAAAACGTTCGAACCACATCCCAACATTCACAACAATGGAAATTATAAAAGAGACAACGATACTGGTCCTGATCTTTTTGAACCACATGATCTGTGGCGATACCACATTACAACTCATCATCAATAAATAGGCCCACCAATAAGGTCCTGTTGCCCTGTTAAGAAATGCATATTGTTCGTATTCTACTCCGGAATACCATGCAATGAACAACTCAGTAATATAGGCACAACCTACAATAGACCCCGTAACCATGATTACGATGTTCATCAATTCTATATGCTGTACGGTGATATAATCTTCCAGGTGGCTTACTTTTCGCATAATGATCAACAAAGTTTGCACCATGGCAAACCCAGAGAAAATTGCCCCGGCCACAAAATATGGAGGGAAGATTGTGGTATGCCATCCAGGGATAACTGAAGTAGCAAAGTCAAAGGATACAATAGTGTGTACAGAAAGTACAAGAGGTGTAGCCAAACCGGCCAGCACTAAAGATACTTCCTCAAAACGCTGCCAGTCCTTGGCTCTGCCTGTCCATCCAAAACTCACCAGGCCATAGATCTTTTTCTGGAAAGGCTTTACAGCCCTGTCCCGGATCATAGCAAAATCTGGTAATAGACCGGTCCACCAGAAAACAAGGGAAACTGAAAGATATGTCGAGATCGCAAAAACGTCCCACAATAAAGGTGAATTAAAGTTTACCCATAAAGATCCAAACTGGTTGGGAATTGGGACCACCCAATAGGCCAGCCAGGGTCTACCCATGTGAATGATAGGAAATATTCCTGCCTGGATCACAGAAAATATGGTCATTGCTTCCGCAGAACGGTTAATTGCCATTCTCCATTTCTGACGGAACAGTAATAGTACCGCAGAGATCAGTGTCCCGGCATGACCAATACCTACCCACCATACAAAGTTAGTGATATCCCATGCCCAGTTAACTGTTTTATTGAGTCCCCAGGTACCAATACCTGTAGAGATCGTATATATTATAGCACCAATTCCCCAAAGGAGTGCAGCCAATGCGATGGAAAATACTATCCACCACTGCATGCTGGCTCTCCCTTCAATTGGAGCAGAAATGTCTACCGATACGTCATGGTAGCTTTTGTCTCCAATAACAAGGGGTTTCCGTATAGGTGCTTCGTAATGCGACGCCATAGATTTCTGTTATAGTTACGTTCTTTATTTCTTGATTAAGCTTCGTTGGTATTACGCACTTTCACATGATAGAATACATTTGGCTTGGTGCCTACGGCTTCTAACAAGTGGTACATTCTATCTTCTTTTTTCAGTTCGGCTACCTTACTTTCTTCATTGTTTATATCTCCAAAAACAATAGCTCCGTTGCTACAAGCATTAGAACAAGCCGTTTGAAACTCTCCGTCTTCTATAACCCTTCCATCGCGTTTTGCATCCAGGATCGTTTTTTGTGTCATTTGGATACAAAGGGAACATTTTTCAATAACTCCTCTTGATCTTACGGTAACATCCGGATTAATGACCATTTTACCAAGGTCATTGTTCATATGGAAATCGAACTCGTCATTGTTGTTATACAAGAACCAGTTGAAACGTCTCACTTTATAAGGACAGTTGTTAGCACAGTATCTTGTTCCCACACATCTGTTATAAGCCATATGATTTTGTCCTTGTCTACTATGTGAAGTAGCCGCAACCGGACATACAGTTTCACATGGCGCATGGTTACAATGCTGACACATTACTGGCTGAAAGGCTACCTGCGGATTAATCGCTGATCTTTCCATTTCCTCAAAGCCCGATTTTGATTCGAAAGCTCCTGAAAACTCGTCTTTCTTTATATTGTCATCCTCAAAAGTATCTTCCGATGAATAGTATCTGTCTATACGCAACCAGTGCATATCTCTGGACCTGCGAACCTCTGTTTTCCCAACAACAGGTACGTTGTTTTCCGCATGACATGCAATAACACAAGCTCCACAGCCGGTACAAGCATTGAGGTCTATGGACATGTTGAAATGATGTCCGATAGAACGATCAAAAGACGCCCAAAGATCTACTGTTGTAGCAGGCACTTCCTGATGATCCAATGATACCACAGGAACAGGGTTCCACTCGTGTGCATCTTCTGTTGTATATTTCTCAAGGGTGGTTTCTTTAATGATCTCACCCCTTCCCATAAGGGTATTTTGCAATTGTATACATGCAAACTCGTGTAAACCGTCAGCTTTTTCTATAGATACTGACTGAACTGAGTTGAAATTGGTATACACGGCATAGGCGTTGACACCCGTCTGCATCTCCTCTTTCATTCCCACCTTTCTTCCATATCCAAAAGATAGTCCAACCGTTTTTGGTGCCTGCCCAGGTTGAATGATCACCGGAACATTGTCTAGACTAACCCCGTTCACGGTTACTTTGGCATAGCTACCATCTAATCCGCCATTGGCTACATTCTCATTGATAAGTCCTAGTTCAGTAGCATCTGCTTTGGAAACTGTGATATAGTTATCCCAGGTCGTTGAACTGCAGACATTAAGACCATATTGTCTCCTGCTTCTGGATCATTAGACACTTCTGAAGAAGCTGTATCTAAAGAGGTACTTGTGCTGTGGTAAACTCCATCGTGCAATGCCTTATTCCAGGAAGCATCTCCTAATAAAGAGGAGGTCCAGGAATTCTTTATGTACTCATAATAAGATTGATCACTACCCATCCAGGTAAGCAATGCCTGCTGAAATTGTTTGGTATCAAAAAGTTCTTTGATGCTTGGTTGCATAAGGCTGAAATGCCCTTTTTTCAACTCGGCATCTCCCCATGATTCCAGGTAATGGTTGGCCGCAGCCGTAAATTGAGTTCTCTCTGTGGTCTCATTCCAGTTGGTAGAAAAAGTAACAGACAAATCAACCTTCTCAACTCCTTCGGCAAAGTCGGCAGCGTTTGGTAGTGTATACATGGGGTTTACACCATCCATGATCAACATCCCAACTGTACCAGCTTTCATATCAGCGATCAGTTGTTGTACATCTTTGGTATTACCTTGCCTTGTGTACTTCGGTGCCGTTGTATCAAAGGCCTCACTGCTGAGCATTTCGTTTATGGCGAGTATAACTCTTTGCGCATCTACATCATCTATACCGCTAACTACCACGGCTTTACTACCCAATTTTCTGATCTCGGCAGCTGTCATATCCACCATGGCCAAAAGTCCTTCGCTTAGATCTGTTGAGACTTTACCATTGTTAAGTTTTCCGTATAATGCCGCCAGAGCTTTTTTCTGTTCGGAGGGCTTTAATGGGATTCGCTTATCTGCATTGGCGCCGGTAAGAGACATATTAGCCTCAAACTGTATGTGGCGAGACATTTTACCTTCCTTAGGTACTCGTCCTCGGGAATATCCTGCATCATAGCCTCCACCTTGCCAATCTCCTAGAAAATCAGCTCCAAAAGAAACAATAAGTTCAGCTTTCTCTAAATCATAATCTGCCATGGCTCTCTCGCCATAGGTCATTTCATAGGCGTTCAATGCCGCGTCTTGCGCAATGGCGTCGTATGTAATATGTTTGGTATTTGGATAGGCTGCTGTAAAATCGGCAATCAGCTTTGCTGTAGAAGGGCTGGCATAGGTCTGAGTTAACAACACAACCTGTCTGCCTGAATCTTTCAGAGCTCCCAATTTTGCTTTAACATTGGCATCCAATATGGCCCATTCTGCCGGTTCTCCATTGGAGAGTGGTCCTTGTAACCTTGTACTGTCATATAATGATAGAACAGAAGCTTGAATACGGGCATTGGAATTTCCACTGGTTTTGGCCTCTTTGTTATTCTCTACTTTAATTGGCCGGCCTTCTCTTGTTTTAATTAGGATACTGGCGAAATCATAGCCGTTGGCAATAGTGGTAGCATAGTAATTCGCTACTCCGGGAACAATGCGTTCTGGTTGCACAACATAAGGGATCGATTTAATAACGGGACCTTCACAAGCCGCAACAGAAGCTGCTGCCGTGCTAAAACCGACATATTTCAAGAAATCTCTCCGGTTCGTTTTTGAATCGGCAAGTGTTTCTTTGTCACCTAAAAATTCATCAACAGGAATCTCTTCCGGAAACTCATTTTTACTCAGCTTCTGAACAATGGAATCGGTGGGATTTAACTCCTCTTCGTTCTTCCAATATATCTTGTTTGATGCCATACGATCTATCTGTAATTAGCTACTTGTAATTTATTCTTAATAATGACATTTTCCACATTCCAAACCACCAAGTTGTGCAGCGGTAAGTTTCTCCACCCCATATTTTTCTGAGAGTGCCTTATGAATATTTTCATAATAGGCATTGTCTTCCAAATTCACATTGGTTTCCCGGTGACAATTAATACACCATCCCATGGTTAATGGAGCGTACTGATACATGATCTCCATTTCCTCAACAGGGCCATGGCATGTTTGACATTCAATACCCGCCACAGATACATGTTGTGAATGATTGAAATAGGCAAGGTCTGGTAAATTGTGGATACGTACCCACTCTACAGGTTTAGACTCTCCAGTATATTTCTGGTTCTCTTCATCCCAACCAACAGCCTTGTATAATTTTTTTATTTCTCCGGTATAGAATTCATTAGTATATCCATTGGCGATATCTTCGGCTGAAGGACCTTCTGGATTACCTTTATATTCATAAATAGACTTGTGACAATTCATACAAACATTGAGGGATGGGATCCCGGAATGCTTAGAAACTCTTGAAGAAGAATGGCAATATTTACATTCGATCTTATTATCTCCTGCATGTATTTTGTGAGAATAATGAATTGGTTGAATAGGCTGATATCCCTGATCAATACCAATCTGCATTACCCATCCGTAAGCGTAATACGCACTCGCTAAAAGTAATAATATAGAGAAGACTAACCCCAGGAACTGATTCTGAGCAAAAGCTTTCCAAATAGGCAGCCTTTTCTCAGCTTTTGCTTTTTCCAGTACCACCCCATTGGCCTCAGCTATTCTTCTTAAGGTAATATTGACCAGGATCAACATCATCACAAGAAGACCAAAAACAAGAACCAGGGCACCTAGTATAACCTCGTTGGTGATACCCGAAGAGGAACCGCCGCCAGCTGCTGCTTCTCCCGCTACTGCTACAGCCTGAACCGGGGCGGGTGGCGGTGCAGCCGTATAAGCCAAAATATTGTCAATATCTTCATTAGAAAGGGTAGGAAAAGCCGTCATGGCCGCCTGATTGTATTCTTCATAGATCTTGTTGGCATATGCATCTCCTGAAGCGATCATCCCAGCACTATTTTTGATCCAGGTATACATCCACTCCTTATCCAAGCCTTCATCTTCGTAAAGTCTGGTTTCTACATTGGCCAAGGCCGGACCCGTCATTTTCCTGTTCAGGGCATGACAAGCTGCACAATTCTGATTGAATAACTGTTTTCCCTTCTCAGCATCTCCTCCTCCTGCGGCAGCCTCAGTAGCGACCTGCTCAACAGCAACTGCAGGAACTGCCTGATCTTGAGCGAGAATAAAATTTGAAAAGAGTAGAAGAACTACCAAAGAAATACCGGAAATAGTAGAAATCTGAGTGCGGTACAAAACCTTTTTCATATTGAAATTGTTTCTATCGAAATCTTGGCACGATAATTTCTTTATCCAAAGTAAAATATGGATAAATATCGCCAATTTTTATTGGGAGCAAAAATACGACATAGACTTTATTTGGGAAATCGTTAACGATTGATAATTTATAATTTATATTTATTCTAAATAAGGTTTCTCTATACTGTTTAATCCTTAAAAAATTACCTTTGTTTATCACTAATTTAATGAATATTATAATCTTATGAGAATTGCCCTGTACATGCCTATTCAGATAGGTTTTGGCTCTTATTCGGTTGCTTCCAAATTGAAATCTGAGGTGGGATTAGATTTTCCTCAGTACAGTTCCAATATCATTTTTGATTCCCCTACATACAGGGTACATTTAGGTAGGTTTAAAGACAAAATGGACGTAGAGAGAACCTATACTGAAGTACGCAAGAAGTACCCAGAATCTATAATTCTCAAACCGCTCAACGGCAACAAGTAGAAGTGAGAATTAAACACACTAAAAAACATAAAAAAAACCCGTCTTAAAGAAGACGGGTTTTTTGTTAAATATAGTTTTTACTATAGGGTCTTTTTTACCGCTACTTCCTGGAAGGCTTCCACAATATCATTCTCTATTATGTCATTGTAGTTCTTAATCTGAAGACCACAGTCATACCCTTTGGCAACTTCCTTCACATCATCCTTAAATCTTTTTAAGGAAGAAAGTACTCCGGTATAGATCACTACACCATCTCTAATGAGTCTGATATTTGAGTTTCTGAATATTTTTCCACTAGTCACCATACATCCTGCAATGGTGCCAATTTTAGATATTTTGAATGTTTCTCTGATCTCTGCAGTTCCTGTGATCTCCTCTTTGATCTCTGGAGAAAGCATTCCTTCCATGGCATCTTTAAGGTCGTTGATGGCATCATAGATAATAGAGTACATCCTGATATCTATTTCTTCCTTATCTGCAATATCGCGGGCATTACCCATTGGTCTCACATTAAAGCCTATTACGATAGCATCAGAAGCCGATGCCAACAGTATATCCGATTCTGTGATCGCCCCTACTCCTTTATGTATTATGTTAACCTGGATTTCCTCAGTCGATAATTTTTGGAAACTATCTGTCAATGCTTCCACAGAACCATCCACATCCCCTTTCAGGATAATGTTTAATTCTTTGAAATCGCCTAATGCAATTCGTCTGCCGATCTCGTCTAATGTAATATGTCTTTGCGTACGAACTGATTGTTCTCGCATTAACTGACTTCTTTTAGACGCGATCTGTTTTGCTTCCCTTTCATCTTCCAGCACATTAAATTTGTCTCCGGCTTGTGGAGCTCCATCCAATCCCAGAATAGAAATGGGCGTAGAGGGACCTGCTTTTTTCACGATCTTTCCTCGTTCGTCCTGCATGGCCTTGATCTTACCGCTACAAGTTCCGGCCAGAACATAATCTCCTATTTCCAGAGTACCGGCCAATACAAGTACGGTAGAGACATATCCTCTGCCCTTATCTAAAAAGGCTTCTACAACCGTACCGGTGGCAAGTTTGTCAGGATTAGCTTTTAACTCTAACAACTCTGCTTCCAACAGTACTTTTTCTAACAATTCTTTGACTCCTTCTCCTGTTTTAGCAGAAATATTGTGTGATTGTATTTTACCACCCCAATCTTCTACCAACAAGTTCATTGCCGCCAGACCTTCTTTGATCTTGTCTGGGTTGGCACTTGGTCTGTCTATTTTATTTATTGCAAAAACAATAGGTACCCCTGCCGCCTGAGCATGGCTAATTGCTTCTTTAGTCTGTGGCATGATATCGTCATCTGCTGCAATCACAATGATAGCAATGTCCGTTACCTGTGCTCCCCTCGCCCGCATAGCGGTAAACGCTTCGTGACCTGGTGTATCCAGAAATGCAATCTTTTGACCGTTTTCTAACTCCACGCCATAGGCACCGATATGCTGGGTAATACCTCCGCTTTCTCCGGCAATTACATTTTCTTGTCTGATGTAATCCAGAAGGGAAGTCTTTCCGTGGTCTACATGACCCATTACAGTTACTATGGGAGCTCTTGGTTTAAGATCTTCCGGAGCATCCACTTCTTCTTCAATAGCCTCCTCGATATCTGCGGTAACAAACTCTACTTCATAGCCAAATTCCTCGGCCACAATAGAGAGGGTTTCGGCATCTAGGCGTTGATTCATGGTTACCATAATTCCGAGCGACATACATGCAGAAATGATCTGCGTTGTAGGGACGTCCATCATGGTTGCTACTTCTCCTGCTGTAACAAATTCGGTTACCTTAAGAACCTTGTTTTCCAGTTCTTGCTGCTCAAGATCTTTCTCAGACTGCTGCCTGTGCTGATCTCTTTTATCTCGTCGGTATTTTGCTCCTTTTCCTTTTTTGGATTTTCCCTGTAATTTTTCCAGGGTTTCCCGTACTTGTTTTTGTACTTCCTCCTCTGTAGGTTCAACTTTGGAAGTTACTCCAGGTCTGGCCCCTCTTTTATCTCCTGCCCTTCCTCTTCCACCAGATCGGGGACCTGAATCACTAATGATCCTTTTTCTTCTTTTTTTACGGTCGTTGGGATCTGTTTTAGCAGGTGGTTCTTTTTTCTTTTTTGGTTTAGCAAATTTGGTGAGATCAATTTTATCTCCCATGATTTTAGGACCGGAAAGCTTTTTATATTTCGTTTCTATAGCTTTCGATTCTTCTTCTTTAGGCTTTTCAGCCTCCTCTACTTTAGCAGGTTTTTCCGCTTTCTTAGCAACTTTCTTTTCGGGTTTCTCAACAACTGGCGGCTCACTTTTAGCCTCTGTTTCTTCAACGACAGGTGCTGGAACCTCTTCTTTTGCAGGTTTAGCTTTCTTCTTGCTTTCCAGATCTATCTTACCTACCATTTTTGGTCCGGCAAGTTCCGCTTTGGCCTTCACCACTTCGCTGGCAGCGGCGCGTTTTTCTCTGACCAGGCGTCTTTCTTCCTGTTCCTGCTCTAATTGCAGTCTTATGGCTTCTTTTTCCTTGCGCTTTTCCTCACCTACTTCTATGGAAGCAACTTTCTTGCTCATATCGGTTTGGAATTCGTCCAAAAGAACCTGATGTACCTCCTCTGATATTTTGGTGGTAGGACGTGCGTCTATAGTATGCCCTTTGGAGGCAAGAAAGTCCACCGCCCTATCCAGGGAGATATTAAGTTCTCTTAAAACTTTATTAAGCCTTATTGTTGCATTATCTGCCATAAATACTGTTTGCTCTCTTATTTTATTTCGCTAATATATAGCTTAATCTTCAAATTCCGATTTCAGGATCCTAACCACTTCCCGGATGGTCTCCTCCTCCAGATCGGTCCTTTTAATAAGATCATCTACATCTTGCTCCAGAACACTTCTGGCGGTATCAAGACCTATCTTCTTTAATTCTTCGATGACCCAAGCTTCAATTTCATCAGAGAATTCTGTTAATTCCACATCTTCTTCAACCCCTTCTCTAAAGACATCGATCTCGTATCCTGTTAATTGGCCGGCCAGACGAATATTATGGCCGCCTCTTCCAATTGCCTTAGAAACTTCTTCGGGTTTCAGGTATACCTGAGCGGTCATATTCTCATCATTAAGCTTCACGGTAGATACACGTGCCGGACTCAATGCTCTGGTTACCATAAGCTGCGGATTATTGGTCCAGTTGATCACATCTATATTTTCGTTACCGAGTTCCCTAACTATTCCATGGATCCTGGATCCTTTCATACCTACACATGCCCCTACCGGATCAATTCGATCATCATAGGTGTCAACAGCTACTTTGGCCTTCTCGCCAGGTATACGAACTGCCTTTTTAATAGTTATAAGTCCGTCGAATACCTCAGGGATCTCCTGGAAGAATAATTGTTCCAAAAAGGCAGGGGAGGTTCTGGACATGATGATCATTGGTTTGTTCCCCTTTAATTCAACACTTTCAATAATACCGCGTACATTATCTCCTTTTCTAAAGAAATCTGACGGTATCTGTTTGTCTTTTGGCAAGATGATCTCATTTCCTTCATCATCGAGTAAAATAATGGCCTTATGCCTTATATGATGTACCTCAGCAGTATAGATCTCCCCTTCCAGGTCTTTAAATTGCTTGTATATAGTGGTATTATCGTGTTCGTGTATTTTTGAAATCAGATTCTGACGTAAGGCTAGGATACCACGTCTCCCAAGGTTTATAAGTTTAACTTCTTCAGACACATCTTCCCCTACTTCAAAGTCGGGTTCTATTTTACGTGCTTCTGAAAGGGAAATTTCCTCATTGGGTTCTTCCACTTCACCATCTTCTACTACAATACGGTTTCTCCATATCTCCAAATCGCCCTTATCTGGGTTAATAATAATGTCAAAATTATCATCTGATCCAAATTTCTTTTTAAGGGCATTTCTGAAAACATCTTCCAAAATTGCCATTAGGGTTACCCGGTCAATGAACTTGTCATCTTTGAATTCCGAGAATGATTCGATCAATGCTATATTTTCCATTCTGATCTACAATTAAAATTTAAGTACTACGTTCGCTTTTATAATCTTTGAAAAAGGGATGGTCTGATTCTTCACCACGGTTACTTTTCCTTTTCCAACAGGTTTTGGTTCCCTTGCTTTCCATTCTAATGTTATATTATCTTTGGAAGCAGATTGAAGGGTTCCTTCATATGTTGATTCGGAAGTTTTTACTTTCATCTTCCGTCCAATATTTTTTGTGTACTGTCTCGCCATTGTCAGAGGTTCTGAAGCTCCTGTAGAAGTAACTTCCAACGAAAAATCTGTTTCCTCTCTATCCAGATTATGTTCAATTCCCCTGCTTACCTTCATACAATCTTCCAGGGTAACACCGTTATCGCCATCGATCACCACCTTTATACTATTGCCGGCACTTATTGACAGGTCTATCAAAAAAAGACTTGGGTTTTCCTCCAATACCTCATCCAAAAGTGCTTTAACCTGGTCATTCCACATACTTCTAAGTAACAAAAGAGGGGACAAATTGTCCCCTCATGAATACTTTACTATCCTTTCAGTGCCGCAAATATACAAAATTTTTCTTTTTATTTCCTCCAGAAAATCAAATTACATAATTATCGAAAAAGTGTGCGAAAATTATCGATATTAGCTTCAGTTAATATACAAACTAGAACAGGCTAATTTAATAATCTACTCATGGAAATATTTTCTTCGTATAACCTCATCATTGCGGCTTCTGTTATTATTATTTTATCGTTCTGGTTCAACGGAATTGCTAAAAAGACTAATATCCCGTCGGTGCTTATGCTCATTTTACTGGGTGTTATCTTACAATATGTCATACGCTATTTTGTAACTGTACCTCTCAATTTTTTCCCTTTGCTGGAGGTCCTTGGTATCGTTGGGCTTATAATGATCGTTTTAGAAGCTGCGCTGGAACTTGAATTAAAAAGGGAAAAATTATGGCCCATTTTAAAATCTATGGCCATAGCGCTTATAGGTTTATTAGGATCGGCATATGTAGCAACCCTTATTTTATTTCAATTTGTAGAAGGGATGACCATGCATACTGCCTGGTTATATGCTACACCTCTCTCCATTCTATCTAGTGCAATTATTATTCCCAGTGTAAGTGGGTTGGCCCCGCATAAAAAGGAGTTTCATATTTATGAAAGTACCTTTTCTGATATTATGGGTATTATCATGTTTTACTTTTTAGTTGGGCAGCTAGATCCGGCCGAAGCCTCAGGGCCTGTGGGTTTTGTTGGAAATATTCTTCTTACTATCGTCATAGCAGTAGTAGCAAGTTATGCCATCATCCTAATATTTCAGGAGATAAAAAGTCAGGCCAAACAATTCCTGCTCATTGCGGTACTCTTGCTTTTGTACGCACTTGGAAAAAAGATGCACCTCTCGTCCCTTATCATTATCCTGATCTTTGGTTTGGTAATAGCTAATATGAAATTGTTTTTTGGCGGGAAATTGGTCCATTTTCTAAAAAAAGAAAGAGCACATCAGATTTATCATGAACTGCATATAATCACATTAGAGACCGCCTTTGTTGTTCGGACATTTTTCTTTGTAGTCTTTGGAATCACCATTGTGATCTCATCACTTTTTAATTTCAACGTGGCAATGGTAAGTATTATGATCCTGGTTTCTATTTATGCCATTCGCTTTATTATTCTTCGATTATTTTTAGGTAAAGATATTTTACCGCAATTGTTCATCGCTCCAAGGGGCCTTATCACAGTTCTCTTATTTTATGCGATTCCTGTGGAAGCTCAGTTGGCTACCTTCGAACCCGGTATCTTGTTATTCGTGATCATTGGCACGAGCCTTATTATGACCTGGGCCATGATCAAAGACAAAAAGAAAATGGGCTCTGTGATAGATATGGAAGATAAGGAGATACTTGCCAAGGAGAAAGAAGATATAGCGTTGCAAGAAGAGAATGAAGCCCCATCGCCTATTCCTTCAAAAGACCTTCTTAACGAGGACGAGCCTCCGGCATAAAAAAACCCATTACCAAAGTAATGGGCTTAACTCTTTTCTGTTGGCCTACTAGGACTCGAACCTAGAACGACTGGACCAAAACCAGCTGTGTTGCCAATTACACCATAGGCCAATGGTGCTAAAGAGCGTGCAAATTTAAGACAAAGTTTCATTTGCACAAACATTTTTTAAATGTAATCTCGTTAATACATAACCATGCCTGCCTGTTAAAGGTTTAAGAAATATTGATCTCAATATTTATTTAAATTAGTAATTTCGCCACTATTGGTAAAAGGAAGACTGAATGTTTGCGAAAAACTTTGAAAAATGGGACTCTATTCTTGGGTGGGGAGTCTTTTTTATAGCCCTTATAGTATATGGCCTTACTGTTGAACCTACCGGAAGTTGGTGGGATGCAGGAGAATATATCACCACTTCAGCAAAACTTCAGGTAGCACACCCACCCGGAGCTCCATTATTGCAAATGTTAGGCGCATTTTTTGCCATGTTTGCGCTGGAGGCGGACCAGGTTGCCAGAATGGTCAACTATATGTCTGGGGTTTCCAGTGCCTTTACCATCCTTTTTATGTTCTGGACCATTACCAATCTCACACGTAAACTCATTTCCAGTGCTGGTGAATTGAGTAACTCCAAAGCTATTGCTGTTTTAGGTAGTGGTATTGTAGGTGCCCTGGCATTCACTTTTTCAGATAGTTTTTGGTTTAATGCTGTGGAGACGGAAGTATATGCTATGGCCAGTTTTATAATGGCTCTTTTATTATGGCTAGGTCTTAAATGGACAGATAATCTGGATGATCCCAGAGGAAACAAATATTTGATACTGATCTCCTTTGTGGTAGGACTAACCTTCGGGATTCAGTTTATGGGGTTTCTGGCGATCCCTTCTATAGGGCTGCTTTACTATTTTAAGACGTATAAAGAAACCACAATAAAGAACTTCCTGTTAGCCAATATCATTGTAGTGGCCATCTTGATGCTTGTCTATAAATTCTCCCTTACCTACGTTTTAAAACTCTTTGGGTGGAGCGAGGTTTTCTTTATTAATAGTATAGGTCTGCCATTTAACTCAGGATCTATCATCATGGGTCTGATCTTTATTGGCGTATTCTATTATGCCCTTCAATATACCAGAAAGAACAATTACCGTACGGCAAATACCATTACTTTATGCCTTATGTTCTTATTGCTCGGTTTTTCTTCCTGGCTTATGTTACCCATTCGTGCCAATGCCAATGTGGTGATTAATGAGAATAATCCGTCGGATGCTCGTTCTTTGTTGGCCTACTATAACAGAGAACAATATCCCGGAGTAGATAGTCCTATCTATGGCACTTATTATTCAGACACTTTTGCTGCTCCCGGTGATGATAAAGATGATAAACCTAAATATGAAAAAGACGAAGTTCTTGGAAAATATATCATCGTAAACAAATACAAGGATGCCATTCAGGGTCCTAATCCGGGACATCAGGGAATTCTACCCAGAATGTGGAGCGAACAACACGCAGAAAATTACATGAAATTCTTTGGTCCTCTCGAATTCCGAATGACCACCAGCAATGAAGAATTACAAAAAGCGGTATCTCAGATCAAGACAGGCTATGCCAATGGAGAAATCGATGCTGAGCAATACATCAGTTTTCTTCGCCAATTTGGTGAATATCTGGAAGTACAACCCCCAACTATTTGGCAGAACATTAAATACATGGTGCAATTCCAATTTGGATACATGTTTGGGAGATATTTTATGTGGAATTTTGTTGGGAAACAAGATGATCTGCAAGGTCGTTACAATGGCCAGGGGGAATGGCTGAGTGGTATAGGTTTTATA
Organism: uncultured Muriicola sp.; assembly: GCF_947258935.1. GTDB lineage: Bacteria > Bacteroidota > Bacteroidia > Flavobacteriales > Flavobacteriaceae > Muriicola. The sequence goes on along the minus strand of NZ_CAMYKH010000021.1, from coordinate 25,627 downwards.
GACAGTATTCGATTAGGGAGTCAGGATAACCTTCCTGGAGATGTGCTTGCTAATAAAGGGCGAAATACCTATTTCTTCCTCCCATTTATTTTGGGGATCATTGGGTTGGTATTCCAAATATCAAAGGACCCCAAGCAGTTTTGGGTTCTTTTCGTGTTTTTTATTTTCACCGGGATCGCTATTCAATTCTATACAAACCCTTACATCTTTCAACCCCGTGAAAGAGATTATTCGCTGGTAGGCGCATTCTATATCTTCGCACTTTGGATAGGATTAGGGGTCTATGGCCTCTATGAAGAATTTAGTAAATTCATTAAGCCCAAAATCTGGGCACCAGCCATTACCATAGTATGTCTCTTGGCTGTTCCGGGAGTTATGGCCTACCAAAACTGGGATGATCACGATCGTTCCGGGCGTTATACTGCACGTTCAGCGGCTATGGCCTATTTAGATTCCTGTCAGAAGGAAGCGGGGGCCATGTTATTTACTATTGGGGACAATGATACATTTCCATTGTGGTATGTTCAAGAAGTTGAAGGATACAGAAACGACGTGCGGGTTATCTGTACCAGCCTTTTTGCTACAGACTGGTATGTAGATCAAATGAAACGCAAAGCCTACCGCAGTGAACCTATTCCTTCACAGCTTAGTCATGATCTTTATCGGTATGGAAATAGAGATGTGATCTATTATCAGGGAATAACAGATAAGCGATGGGATATTAAAGACTTTATGAATTGGGTGGCAAGTAACAATCCGCAAACAAAACTTGGTTCTTTGTTAGAAAAACAAGGGGCCGACCTTAGTGGCTATTCTGAAAGTACCCTGGATCTGGTGTACTATCCCACAAATAAAATTCGGATCCCGGTAAACAAAAAGAATGTACTGGAATCTGGACTGGTAAAAGAAAAGGATTCAGCGCTGATCGTTGATTATATTGATATAGACCTGCCACAAGCGCTTCCAAAAAACCGCATTTTGATGCTCGATATCATGGCCAATAATGATTGGAAGCGACCTATCTATTTTTCAGGAGGTAGTTTTGACAAGGCCGAGTACATATGGATGAAAGACTACCTTCAATTAGAGGGTCTTGCCTATAAATTAGTCCCGATCAAGACACAGAACCGAAGTTCGTACGAAATGGGACGTATAGACACAGACGAAATGTACAGCATCGTTAAAGGATGGGATTGGGGCAATTCTGGTAGTCCGGATATCTATCATGATCCGCAAACCAGAACACAAGGACTTTCCTTCAGAAGTAATCTGGCACGATTGGTTGAAGCCCTGATCAACGAAAATAAGATAGACAAGGCTAAAGAAATTATAGATCTCAGCATTGAGAATTTACCAGTAGCCAAGTTCGGCTTCTATACTTTTGTAGAACCCTTTGTTGATGGGTATTATAAAGTAGGAGAAACTCAAAAAGCAAGAGCCCTTTTCGAAGAATTAAAGCTTATATACCAAGATCGTTTAAACTACTATCAGGGGACTCCGCTCGATGAGCAGTATAAGAATTTAGAGGACATTATTGGCGATATGGAAGGCTATAGGAGGATCATTGACATCCTTATCGAAAATAACGACCGAGAATTGGCCGAAAAGGAGACTGTCGTATTTAATGAGCATATAGATCAGTTCAGCCATTTCTATCAGGACGAACTTCTTGAAGATGCTCCTGTTGAGGACAATTATGAACAGGATATACTTGATACGCTGCCCATTTCAGATACCGTAATACCAGATGCAACCACTGTTGTGGATGAAACGGATCTTGAAAACTAAGTTGTTGAAATTTCCTTTGGATAGGGAATACTCTAAACGTATTCGTTGAGGATCCCGATAAGAGTATTGGCGTCTTGTTCACCACTTTGCCTCCAGACCATCTCACCTTTCTTGTAGATCATAAGGGTAGGCAATCCCTTTACTCTCAAGGCTTGTGAGAGTTCTTTGTTCTTGTCTACATCTATTTTTATGACCTTCCCTTTATCACCAAGGGCGGCAGCCACATCACGAAGTACAGGGTGCATGGCCGTTGATTGTTCATTCCATTCAGCATAGAAATCAAGTAACACAGGTACGTTGAGATCTATTAGTTCACCGAATTTAGACATAGGTATTGCGTTGGGTTACGTCTCAAATGTAAGAAAAAATGTTAAAATTCTAATGAAAGAGTCATTTTTGTAATAATCCCTTAACATTAATCTTACACAACTACTTTCTTTTTAAGGGTAATTACGGTTATTTCTGGCCAGATTCCTACTCTGCCGGGATAACCTATAAATCCAAAACCTCTGTTAACATTGATCATTTGTCCCATTTCTTCATAGATGCCCGCCCAGTATTTATAACGCCATTTCACAGGACTCCATTTTACCCATCCCGGGATCTCTATCCCAAATTGCATTCCATGGGTATGTCCACTTAGGGTTAAATGATAATGATAGTCATCATGAATCACCACATCTTCCCAATGAGACGGATCGTGGCTCAATAATATTTTAAAATCGTCTTTATGGATATCTTTAGTCGCTTTTTTAAGATCGCCCGCTTTTTTAAAACCTCCTCTACCCCAATTCTCAACGCCAATAAGGGCCAGTTTGTCATCACCTTTTTGCAAATAGCGGCTTTCATTCAACATAAGATCAAAACCAATTTCGCGTTGGATCCTTTTAAGGTCCTCCAAATTTTGTGATTTTAGCTCCGGCGTATCCCAGTCTAATTTATAGTCACCATAATCATGATTACCGAGGATGGAAAATTTTCCGTCTTTTGCTTCTAAAGTTGCAAACAATTCTTTCCAGGGCTCCATCTCCCGGGCCATATTATTCACCATATCACCTGTAAAAAATATAGTGTCACTTTGCTGTTCATTTATCAGGTTAACCGCATATTCTATTTTTTTACGATTGTCAAAACTACCGCTGTGAATATCAGAAATCTGAGTGATCTGATATCCGTGAAAGGCTTCGGGAAGGTCATCAAACTCCAGCTCGTATTTCAACACCCTAAAATCGTACTTCCCTCTATACATGCCATATAAGAGGGCGCTAAAAGGAATAGCTCCTATCCCCATAGCTATTAAACTTAAAAAACGTCTCCTTGCAGGAAGACTGAATTCTCCGGAAGAACCGAATATACTTTGAATAGAAGCGGCTATCAATCTGAAAATATCCTCAGAGAACAAGAAGACTATAGTAATTATCTCAAAAGTGAGCATAGCGATCACAAAACCAAAAGCATAACTCCTTGGGCGGTTTAGTACACTACCGTCACTGTCTCCAAATGTAAACTGATATAATAAATTCCCCAGGATCACGAGAGCCAAGGCCATAAATGCATAATAGATATAGGGAAAACGCGAAGCGGTTTTAATTGCCTGCAGGGAATAGTATCCCAGAATACAATAAATAGCAATAAAAACGATCCATCTTAGCATAGCTCTTTTTTACAAATATATTTCTTTAGACTACCCTTAACACTGATTTTTGGAGTTAATTAACGCTTTTAATAACTTTTTTCAAAATGTCCGGATCTGTGACAAGCACCTCATTCTCGCCAATTCCCTTAGCTGCGTTCATGGGAATCTGTGGTAGTACAATAGTATTTAAAACTCTTATGGTAGCCGACAAATGGATGGCTTTAAAACCTGCATGCTTAAAATGTATTGCATTGGTATCACGAATACCCGCACCCGGCATAATGGTACATGTGTTTGATTTTTTCTCCAATTGTTTCAGCAAAGACAAGCCTTCCATGGCAGATCTAGCCTGCCCGGAGGTCAGTAAGGTATCTACTCCCATTTCCTGTATTTTATCAAAAGTCTCCAATGGGTTTGCAACCAGATCAAAAGCCCTGTGAAAAGTAAAAGAGCATGACCCGGAAGCTTTTTTTATTGCAATTGTACGATCCCAATCCACCTGCAGGTCTCGCCTTAATACCCCGGAAACTATCCCATCTACCCCCAGGGATTTGCAAATAGCTATATCTTCTACCATGGTTTGAAATTCCGCATCAGAATAGTAAAAATCACCACTTCTAGGCCGGATCAGCACATGAACAGGAATATTCATGGCCTCCATCACTTTCTTTATAAGTCCATATGAAGGAGTGATCCCTCCTAAAGTAAGTTCCGAACAAAGTTCAATTCTTTGGGCCCCTGCTAGTTGAGCATTTAAGGCAGATTCCAAAGAATTTGCACAAACTTCTACTATCATAATGCTATCTTTAAAGTTATAAATGTAAACATCCCAAGGGTATGGAAAGAAGAAAGTTTTTGAAAAACTCCGGTTTGGGCAGCGCTGCCATCTTAGGAGGAACCTTGATAGGTGCCTGCAAGGAACAAAAAAAAGAGATAGGCGTAACAACAGCTAAAATTACCAAGGGGCCAATAGTAATTGCCACCTGGGATGTTCCAAATGCCACCGCCAAAGCTTTCGGGATATTGGATGGCAATGGCACTTCGCTAGATGCTGTAGAGCAAGGTGTTATGATGGAGGAAGCCGATGTGAGTAACCAATCTGTGGGCAAGGGAGGAAGACCGGACAGGGATGGAAATGTAACCCTGGACGCTTGTATTATGGACAAAGATAGCAGATGTGGTGCTGTGGTATATCTGGAAAATATAGTGCATGCTGTTTCCGTAGCTAGAAAAGTGATGGAAGAAACTCCACATGTTATGTTGGCCGGAGCAGGGGCAAAACAGTTCGCCCTGGAAATGGGTTTCCCTGAAGAAGACCTGCTTACAGATGCCTCTAGAGAAGAATGGCTGGAATGGAAAAAAACTTCTCAATACAAACCTGTCATCAATATTGAAAATCACGATACCATAGGGATGCTTGCCATTGACTCCAACGGGGATATTGCAGGCGCTTGTACTACCAGTGGTATGGCCTATAAAATGGGAGGGCGCATAGGCGACTCCCCTATTATTGGCGCCGGACTATTTGTTGATAATGAAATAGGAGGAGCAACGGCTACGGGTATGGGCGAAGAAGTTGTGCGTACAGTAGGAAGTTTTTTGATAGTTGAATTAATGAGACAGGGGAAATCACCACAAGAGGCTTGTGAAGAAGGTGTAAGGCGAATTATTGCTAAAAAGGAAAACTATCAGGATATTCAAATTGGATTTATTGCCATTAATAAGGCCGGAGAAACAGGGGGATATTGCATACATCCGGGATTCTCCTATCGTCAGTACTCCGGTAAAGGTCATGTGAATACACCCGCAAAGAGTTTTATAGAGGCCTGATCCTTCAGATTGGTTCAGAATCTTTGTAGTTTTGGGCCTGCTCATTATACACTGTTATGGCCGATCAAAAACGACTTTTTTTATTAGATGCTTATGCCCTTATCTTTCGTGGGTATTACGCACTTATTAAAAATCCCAGGATCAATTCAAAAGGAATGGATACCTCAGCGATCATGGGGTTTATGAATTCCTTGTTCGATGTTATCCGAAGAGAAAAACCAGACCATTTAGCTGTCTGTTTTGACAAGGATGGCAGCACAGAACGAACCGAATTATACCCGGAATACAAGGCCAACAGGGACGAAACCCCAGATGCCATTCGTATCGCAATCCCTTATATACAAAAGCTACTCAAAGCCATGCATATTCCGGTTGTTGAAGTTTCAGGACTGGAAGCCGATGATATAATTGGTACTCTGGCAAAACAGGCCGAAAAGGAAGACTACAAAGTTTTTATGGTAACACCAGACAAGGATTTTGGGCAACTTGTATCTGAGAATATATTTATGTACCGCCCTTCTCGTATGGGCAACGGAATAGAAATATGGGGTATTCCGGAAATTCAAAAGAGATTTGGAGTGGAAAGACCAGAGCAGGTCATAGATTATCTGGGAATGATGGGTGATGCTAGTGATAATATTCCGGGATTCCCAGGAGTAGGTGAAAAAACCGCTAAGAAATTCATACTAGAATTTGGCTCTTTAGAAGCTTTGTTAGAAAATACCGATAAGCTCAAGGGTAAAATGAAGGAGAAGGTGGAAGAAAATGCCGAGTTGGGAAGACTATCCAAACAATTGGCAACCATTTGTATTACCTGCGATGTTACCTTTGACGCCAAGGATTATGAACTTTCAATGCCCGATAGTGAAAAGGTGCAGGAGATCTTTGAGGAGCTCGAATTTCGCCGACTCAGAGAACAATTCATAAAACTATTTTCTAGCGAACCCCAAGATACGCCAACCCAGGTAACCAGCACCGCAACAGCAAAAAAAGAGGCACAGGCGGCCGGCAGTGGCCAATTTTCCCTGTTTGGACAGGACGGTTCTGCTCCTGCCACTCTCGAGGTACACACAGGGCGAAAGACCATCAAAGAAGTTCCCCATGTTTACCAGAGCATTCAGGCGGGGATGGCTTTAGAACTCTTCCTAAAAAATTTAATGAAACAAACGGCTGTTTGTTTTGATACCGAAACAACTTCCTTAAATCCCCTTGAAGCAGAATTGGTTGGGATCGCCTTCTCATGGGAAGCAGGGAAAGGCTATTATCTGCCTTTTCCGGAAGATCAGCAAGAATCTCATGATCTGCTCGAAAAATTACGGCCTTTCTTTTCTTCTACCTCCATAGAAAAGATAGGGCAGAATCTTAAGTACGATATTAAAGTGCTGCGAAAATATGGCATGGATGTGAAGGGATCGCTTTTCGATACAATGTTGGCACATTACCTCATCAACCCGGACATGCGTCATAATATGGATGTACTCTCTGAGACATACCTTAACTATACTCCTGTTTCCATTACTGAACTCATTGGAAAAAAAGGCAAGAACCAAATGAGCATGCGCGATGTGCCCTTAGAGGCTCAGACAGAATATGCGGTAGAAGATGCAGATGTCACCTTTCAATTGGCCAGACATTTTGTAAAAGAACTAGCTGATGCTCATACGATGGATTTGTTCAAGAATATTGAGATACCACTACTAAAGGTCCTGGCAGATATGGAACTGGAAGGAATAAACCTGGATAAAGAATTCCTCAATGGGTTATCTGGTGCACTCGACTCCGATATTAAATCGCTCGAAGAAAAGATCTATGAAGAAGCCGGTGAAACTTTTAACATTGCTTCGCCCAAGCAATTGGGAGAGATACTTTTCGATAAATTAAAACTGGTAGCCAAGCCTAAAAAAACCAAGACAGGGCAGTACTCCACAGCAGAAGATGTTTTATCATCTCTGGCCAAAGACCATAAGATCATCAGAGATGTTTTAGATTACAGAGGGCTTGCCAAATTAAAAAGCACCTATGTAGATGCGCTTCCCACCCAGGTGGAAAAGAGTACAGGAAGGGTGCATACAGACTATATGCAAACGGTTGCCGCCACGGGGCGCTTAAGCAGCAACAATCCTAACCTGCAAAACATTCCAATTCGAACCGAAAGAGGGAGGCAGGTACGTAAAGCTTTTATCCCCAGGAACAAAGATTACATATTGCTGGCAGCAGATTATTCGCAGATAGAATTACGGATCATTGCCGCGCTAAGTGATGAAGATACCATGATAGAGGCTTTTATGAACGGGGAAGACATTCATGCTTCAACAGCTTCCAAGGTGTTCAATATACCTTTAAATGAAGTGACCAGGGAACAAAGAGGCAATGCTAAAACAGTGAATTTTGGTATCATCTACGGTGTTTCTGCCTTTGGGCTCAGTAATCAGACAGATCTGTCCCGAACAGAAGCGAAAGAACTTATAGATACGTATTACAAGACCTATCCTAAGTTGAGAAAATACATGGCAGACCAGGTAGACTTCGCCAGAGACAATGGATATGTACAAACGGTGCTGGGTAGACGGCGCTACCTAAAGGATATCAATGGGAGCAATGCGATTGTTAGAGGGGCTGCCGAACGAAATGCCATCAACGCGCCCATTCAGGGCAGTGCAGCCGATATCATAAAGATCGCAATGATAGACATCCACCAAAAATTGCAGGAAGGTAATTTTAAGACCAAGATGCTACTGCAGGTGCATGATGAATTGGTATTCGATGTCTACAAACCAGAGCTGGAGCAAATGAAAGAGATGATAAAGACGGCTATGGAATCTGCCTACTCCTTAAAAGTACCACTGGTTGTTGAGCTGGGACAAGGAGAAAATTGGCTCGAAGCCCATTAACCACTAATTTCACTTCAAAGCATAAAAAAACCCTTCGAAAAATCGAAGGGTTTTGTTTTAGTCAACAGTTTCACTTTATCTTTTAGTGAAAATGAGTTCCCCTCCGGCGTTAAAATTTTGTACATCCAATTCCTGTGCAGCCATTGTCATAGTGCTACCAGATATTGTAAGCGCCACAGAAATGGTCTCCTGGGTATCGTCAATAAAGGTCAATACGCCATCCGCATAGGCGTAGGTGGTGGTTTCCGTATCTCTTTGCGAAGGGCAAGGAACATCCAAACCAGTACCTCCCGGGTTGACACCTATCTCAAGATAATTGGAGGCATCCTCTGTTACCAGCCTCAGATCCTCATTAAAGCTTAGAGATACCAGATAACAATTTGAAGCCGTAAGCATATTCAATATATCCTGGCCAAATTCTTCTTCATCACTAGCTGTTGCTTCATCTATGGTCAGTGCTGTTAGGTCCCATGTTCCAAGAATGGAATTATCAGGATTATCACTCGTCTTATCCGTTGAGCAGGAGCTAATTAACAAGGCTCCTAGTAGAAAAGTAACTACAGTATTTCGCATGATAGAATTGTATTAGTTTATTCTCTCAAACGAACTAAACAGGTGAAAAGTATGGGCAAAAGGATATTCTTTCTGGTCCTGGGCCTGGAATGGTGCACTATACCCTTACATTTGATCCACATTTTCTTTTTAAAAAAAATGAAAAAGTAAGAACCATCCATTTGTAATTCAACTTTATAATTGTACATTTGCAGCCCGTTAAACGGGATTGAACTGTTTAATAATTAAATAAAATAGTAGTGGATACATTGAGCTACAAGACTGTTTCTGCCAACAAGGCTACCGTGCAAAAGCAATGGGTGCTGATAGATGCAGAAGGACAAACACTTGGAAGACTAGCCTCTAAAGTGGCTATCATACTAAGAGGTAAAAACAAACCCAATTTTACGCCTCATGTAGATTGTGGAGATAACGTAATTGTTATCAATGCTGAAAAAGTGCATTTGTCAGGTAATAAATGGGAGGAAAAAACCTATGTCCGTCATACCGGGTATCCTGGTGGGCAGCGTTTTACTACGGCCAATCAGTTAAAGGCTAAGAATCCGGCTTCAGTGGTGGAGAGAGCAGTTAAAGGCATGCTACCTAAGAATAAATTAGGAGCGGAACTTTTTCGCAACCTAAAGGTATATGCAGGAGCAGAACACAATCAGGAAGCTCAAAAACCAACAACAATAATTTTAAAAGACCTTAAATAATGGATGTAATACATAAAATAGGCAGAAGAAAGACAGCTGTTGCACGTGTATATATTTCTAAGGGAAAAGGTGCTATCACGATCAATAAAAGAGATCTGACAGAATATTTTCCTACTGCTACCCTTCAGTACAAGGTAAAACAACCTTTTGCTTTGACCAATAATGAAGATAGCTTTGATGTTAAGGTAAATGTTTACGGTGGAGGTATTACAGGTCAGGCAGAAGCCATCAGGCTAGGCATATCCAGAGCTTTATGCGAAATGGATGCTGAGCATAGATTGGTATTAAAGCCAGAAGGCCTGTTAACCAGAGATCCTAGAATGGTGGAACGTAAGAAATTCGGACAGAAGAAAGCCCGTAAGAAATTCCAGTTCTCTAAACGTTAAGAATAAAAGAAAAGAGTGCCTTATAGGGCATTTATATATAGTAACCCAAGTTCATTGAAAGTCCCTCGTCATGGGACAATTAAAATTCTGAAATCCTGTTTATAGTCGCTCATCGGCTTTGACAGAATTCAGTAACATTTAGTTTAGCATCTAAATGACCAAGGCTTTCTATTGTAGAATACCACTTGGTTATTGCTAATTCATAAGAACGTAAACTAATTAAAATGGCAAAAAAAGTAGAAGTTAAAGATCTTTTAGACGCAGGTGTACACTTCGGTCACCTAACAAGAAAATGGAATCCCAACATGGCCCCCTATATTTATATGGAGCGAAATGGGATACACGTAATCAATTTATACAAAACAGTAGCCAAACTTGAGGAAGCCTCCGAGGCCCTTAAGAAAATTGCTTCCTCTGGAAGAAAGGTACTCTTTGTAGCTACTAAGAAACAGGCAAAAGACATCGTGGCAGAAAAAGTGGCGAATGTAAATATGCCATTCATCACTGAAAGATGGCCTGGTGGAATGTTAACCAACTTTGTGACGATCAGGAAAGCTGTTAAAAAAATGGCCTCTATTGATCGTATGAAAAAAGACGGGACCTTTAACACCCTGTCTAAAAAAGAGCGTTTACAAGTAGACCGTCTTAGAGCGAAGTTAGAAAAGAACCTTGGTTCTATTTCGGAAATGACCAGACTTCCTGGTGCACTATTTATTGTGGACACCATGCGTGAGCACATCGCCGTAAAGGAAGCTCAAAAATTGAATATCCCCATTTTTGCAATGGTAGATACCAATTCGGATCCTCGACCAATCGATTTTATCATTCCATCTAATGATGATGCTTCTAGATCTATTGAAGTGATCATGACCCAAGTGACCAATGCAATAGCTGAAGGATTAGCTGAACGCAAATCCGAAAAGCAGGCAGGTAATGAAGGTGAAGAAGGTAAAGCTCACAGACCTAAAAAGAAAGTGGTAGAGGCCGTTGATAAAGATGAGGTAGCAGGGACCAAGCCTAAAGTTGCTAAAAAGGAAAAAGAAGCTGCTGTGGTTGCTGAAGAACCAGCAAAAAAAGAAGCTCCTAAAAAGGAAAAAGAAGCCGCTGTAGTTGCTGAAAAACCAGCAAAAAAAGAAGCTCCCAAAAAAGCAAAAAAAGTAGCTGCCGATGATCTTACCAAAGTAGAGGGTATTGGACCAAAGATCTCTGAGGTTTTCCAAAGTGCAGGTGTCACTTCTTTTGCTGACCTGGCAGGGAAATCGGAAGAAGATCTTAAAACGATCCTTTCTGAGGCTGGTCCGAGATATGCTTCAAAAAATCCGGCATCATGGCCAAAACAAGCAAAGATGGCTGCCGATGGAAAATGGGATGAGCTAAAGGAATGGCAAGACAACACCAAAGCAGGTGTAGAATAAGAATAAAAACTATATAAAACTAGATACCAATTTTGGTATCAAAAAAAATAATAGACATGGTAAAAATTACCGCTGCCGATGTTAATACATTGAGAAAAACTACCGGTGCAGGGATGATGGATTGTAAAAACGCTTTGGTTGAGGCTGAAGGCGATTTTGACAAGGCTATCGAGATCCTTCGTAAAAAAGGTCAGAAAGTAGCTGCGAAAAGAGCAGATAGAGATTCTTCGGAAGGAGCTGCCATTGCAAAGGTCAATGGAAGTAAAACAGAAGGGGTGATCATCTCCCTGAATTGTGAAACAGATTTTGTAGCTAAGAACGACACCTTTGTAAGTCTGGCCAATGAACTTGCAGATCTGGCGCTTCAATGCAATGACAAGGACTCATTATTGGCCGCCAATTACAATGGTATTTCCGTACAAGAAAAACTTACGGAGCAAACTGGTGTTATTGGTGAGAAAATTGAGATAGGTGGATTTAGAAGACTGTCTGCACCCTTTGTAGGCTCTTACATTCATGCAGGAAACAAGATCGCTACTTTGGTAGGATTATCAGCTGCGGTTGATGGTTCTGCTGAAGCCGCTAAAGATGTTGCCATGCAGGCTGCTGCCATGAATCCTGTGGCCTTAGATCAGACCGGTGTAAATCAGGAGATAATAGATAAGGAAATCGAGATCGCTAAAGATCAGCTAAGACAAGAAGGAAAACCAGAAGCGATGTTAGATAAGATTGCTCAAGGAAAACTAAAACGATTCTTTAAGGACAATACCTTAGTGAACCAGGACTTTATTAAAGACAGCAAACAAAGCGTTGCTCAATATGTAAAGTCGGTCGATGCTAATCTCAAAGTAACAGGTTTTGAACGTGTTGCCTTAGGGTAAGTAGTTAACTGCTCAAACTAAAAAACCGCCTTCAAATGAAGGCGGTTTTTTAGTTGTAAAATTAGTTCTTTAACCAGGCCTCTCTAAGCGCCAAAGCTGCTTCCGAAGGTGTACTTACATCAACGATCTTTTTTTCATTATAGGTGGGTGTCCCAGCTTTTCCTGAAAGTTCTATGGTTTCTCCATCGCGCGCTACGCTCATGGTGACATCTTTCTCTGCATCCCAGCCAAAGCTTTGCCCAATAATACCCCTCATACTTTCAAGGGTAATATCAGTACCATTGATTTTTGTAATGACATCACCCCCTTTTGCCCCTAAATCACGAAAAAAGGAATTCAATTCTACCCCTTTCCTGATAAAAATAGTATCAAGGTTAGCCGGTTTGGCATCTATATAGGGCATTTGACCTAAAAAGAAATAGGTTCCAGGTTGTTCTGAAGAGGTGATCTCCAGGCCTACCTTCTCGAGATATTGATCATAAGGAATGGGCTCATTGCCCAGCAGGTGTTTATCAAAAAAAACTGAAACCTCTGGATAGGTCATTGCTATAATTTCGTCTATAAGGTCTGGGTCATTGAAAGGCGTATTTACATCGTATTTGTTGGAGAGCTCCTTCATTAACCAACGCACGCTTTTTTCTCCTCCGCTAAGTTCTCTTAACAATATGTCCAGGCTCATATTGATCAACGCCCCTTTTTCATAGACATTTGTGTAATTCTCTTTATAAGGCTCTACCAATATATTCTTGCTCATCGTAGTAAATGACATGGTATCATCATAACCCATGGCGTTACTTATTTTATCCATGATCCTTGCATAAAAAGCTGTTTCATCAATAAGTCCTTGTTGAATCTGAAAAAGATTTGCAAAATATTCAGTGGTACCCTCGTACATCCACAAATGCATGGACATCTCAGGTTCATTGAAATCAAAATATTGTATCTCACGTGAATGCACAGACAAAGGAGTAACAATATGAAAGAACTCATGAGACACCACATCTACCATTGATTCTTCCAAACTTTCTTTTGGTAATTGTTCCGGCAGTACCACAACGGTTGATGTATGATGTTCCAAAGCTCCAAAACCAGTTGCATCCGTATTGGATAATTGTGAGAGGTAAAGTAAGATGGTATATTGTTTGGTTCCGTCTATCTCTCCTAAAAATTTCTTTTGGGCCTGCATCATGGCCTCCATTTTAGGCTGCAGGTCTTTGGCCTTGATTGTACCATTAGGTGAATACACACTTAAGGTTACTGAGATGTCCATTATCTGGAACGTAACGGAATTTGGTTTAGAGTATAAAATAGGATTGTCAATGACTTCGAAATATCTGTTTGCTAAAAAGGTTCTCTGACCCTGTTTTAGATCTCCAATTGTTACCTCATTCAATGAAGTTGAAGGCTGTAAAGAAGTTGGAGCTGTAATGGTTATTTCATATGGTATTTCTTTTAATCCCTTGAAATAACCCACAAAGCCATGTAAATTCAACAAAAAATTCTCATTCTTCAGGATATTTGTGCCTGAGGGGGAAAAAACGGGCTCTTCTATTTCTGTTTCTGTGTCAAAAGTATCATTGACAAAATAGGTGATCTTATCTATTTTTTGGGCAGTTGTTAAGAGCCAACTATTGGTGTCGATCTTATTAACAGGTAGGTTTCTTCCTTCGTAATCAATGGCAGTAAGCTCATCAATATACTTACCATAATTGTCCTCACTGTAGGTGCCTGGCACCATCTTGGGGATATAAAAATATATTTCCTCCTGCGTGAACTGACCGGGATCAATGGTTACCAATACCCTATCATCCCGAACATTAACAAGGTCTATACTAACAGCTACAGCTGCCTTATCTGCTGTAGTCAGGGTTTTGGTTGCCCCACAACTTAACAGCAGTACCAGGGAAGATAGAATCAGAAATTTCCTTATCATAAATTCAGAATTTAGAACGCAAGATCATTAATTTTAAATAAGTATAACAGAAATAACATGGAAATATTATAGTTGGATTATTACGAAGCGAAGCAGTTTGGCATCAATATTTTTGACTATTTTTGTCCGTAAACAAGGACATTCACATGCCATACAAAAGAATACTTCTTAAGCTCAGCGGGGAAGCCCTAATGGGTGACAAACAATATGGGATAGACCCTGCGCGACTTTCAGAATACGCCGATGAGATAAAAATGGTGGTAGATAAAGGTATTGAAGTGGCCATTGTCATAGGTGGAGGCAACATATTCAGAGGCTTGGCAGGGGAAAGTAATGGCATAGACAGAGTACAAGGGGACCATATGGGAATGCTTGCAACTGTCATCAATGGTCTTGCACTTCAGAGTGCTTTGGAAGACAAAGGGGTTCAAACCCGCTTACAATCGGCCATAAAGATCAATGAAGTAGCCGAACCATTTATTAGAAGACGTGCCATGCGCCACTTAGAAAAAGGACGGGTTGTAATTTTTGGCGGTGGAACAGGGAACCCTTATTTCACTACAGATTCTGCGGCAGTTTTAAGGGCGATAGAAATTGAAGCCGATGTGATCCTCAAGGGTACACGTGTGGATGGCATTTACACCAGTGACCCGGAAATAGACAAAAATGCGACAAAATTCGATACTATCTCCTTCAATGATGTACTTAGAAAAGGTCTAAAGGTGATGGACTCTACGGCCTTTACTCTTAGTCAGGAAAATAAACTTCCTATTGTGGTCTTCGATATGAATAAAAAAGGAAATCTATTAAAAATTGTTTCGGGACAGAACATCGGAACAGTTGTAAATCTTTAGTTTTTCAAAAAATTATGTTACTTTGTTTTAAAATAATACTATGAACGAAGAGGTTAGTTTTGTATTAGATTCAGCGAAAGAAAGTATGGACGGTGCCATTTCCCATTTGGAAAAAGCACTGGTAAAGATCCGCGCAGGAAAGGCAAGTCCGGCAATGCTCGCTTCTGTAATGGTTGAGTATTACGGTTCCTTAACGCCATTGTCACAAGTATCAAATATCAATACGCCCGATGCCCGTACTATATCTGTACAGCCTTGGGAAAAGAGTATGCTTCAGGTCATTGAAACCGCCATTACGAATGCCAACTTAGGCTTCAACCCAATGAATAATGGTGATTTTGTGATCATCAATGTGCCACCACTAACGGAAGAACGCAGAATACAATTGGTTAAACAAGCTAAGGCTGAAGCCGAAGATGCCAAAGTAAGTGTGCGAAGCGCCAGACAGGAGGCCAATAAAGAGATTAAACACCTTGAAGTTTCTGAGGACCTGGAAAAAAATGCCATCATTGATATCCAGGAATTAACGGACTCCTTTGTAACCAAAATTGATAGCATTCTTGATGGTAAAGAAGTTGAGATCATGAAAGTATAGTCTCCAATAACTCCCTGATTAAACCTGGTATCCTCCGCTGTTTTATAATAATTCAGTATCCCCAAAAAAATAAATGACCAAAATGGCTATGATCACAGCCAAAGCACAAATCACTATTAAAACACGGTAGATTGCACGTTCGTATCTTCTGTATTTTTTATGCTCGGTCATTCTTTCAAGACGTATTTATCTGATGATGAGAGGTAGTATCCCCAAGATACGAACTGATACGTGGTTTTCACGGCTTTATTTCCCAAATTGATACTAGGAACACTGCGAGGCATTTTCTACCTTTGACGGCATTTGAACGGCAGGCGTTCAACATCAAAATTCTGTTAGTCTTTTAAGGAATTAAGATCCATTGAAGCGGAAAAAGATCCGTTGGCTTGCTAAAAAAGAATATGGTAGCAAAGCTCACACAAAATTTTTGGACAAAGACCGCGAGGATCATCCTGAGGAATCGTATTCTTATCTTAATTGTGATTGCCGGCATTACCGTTTTCTTTGGCTTTCAATGGCAAAACATGCAGTTTTCCAATACTCAGGCCAATCTTCTACCAGACGATCATCCTGCAAATCAGGAATATGATGCCTTTCTTGAGCTTTTTGGAGAAGAAGGTAATGCCATAGTACTCGCTGTTAAAGATCCTACCCTATTCACACTTGAAAAATTTAATCGCTGGAATATTCTCAGCAAACAACTCGCGGCATTTCCCGAGGTAGAATTTGTGGTTTCTACAGATAATTTGCAAGAATTGGTCAAGGATAATGAGCGTCAGGAATTTATTTTAACTCCCTTTCTGATAGGTGAACCAGAAAGTCAGCAAGTCCTGGATAGCTTAAAACAACACCTGTTCAATGATCTTCCATTTTACGACCAATTGCTTTTTAATAAGGATACTCAAACACTCCGAACCATTGTATACCTGGATAAGGACATTGTGAACACCTCGGTGCGCAAAGATTTTATCCTGAACGATTTCACCAACTTAGTACACAATTTTGAAAATGAAACTAAGTTAGATGTTCGTATTTCTGGCATGCCCTATATTCGAACTTTGAATGCCCAAAATATCATTGATGAGATTGGGATGTTTATAAGCGCTGCCTTGCTTGTCACCTCCCTTATCTTCTTTTTCTTTTTCCGAAGTTTTAGGGCTACACTTATTTCCATGTGTGTGGTGATCATTGGGGTTATGTGGGCGTTTGGTGTCTTGGGATTACTGAGATACGAGATCACTGTACTTACTGCCTTGATCCCTCCCCTTATCATCGTAATTGGGATACCAAATTGCATCTTTCTGATCAATAAATACCAGCAAGAAGTAAAAAAGCACGGAAACCAGGCGCTTTCATTACAGCGGGTCATTTCCAAAATTGGAAATGCAACCTTAATGACCAATATCACTACGGCCTCCGGATTTGCCACCTTTATAATCACAGACAGTAAACTACTCACAGAATTTGGTATTGTAGCCTCCATCAACATCATTGGGATCTTTATTCTATCCTTATTGATCATCCCTATTATTTACAGTTTTATGGCGATGCCCAAGACTAAACACTTAAAGCATTTGAACAAGCGCTGGATAGATGCCTTCGTAAATTGGATGGAAGGAATTGTGCGTGACAAAAGAATAACGGTGTATGTTATTTCAGTTGTACTTCTGGTATTGAGCATCATTGGCATCTACCAAATAAACATATCCGGAAGTCCTATTGAAGATATGCCCAAAAAAGCTGAATTCTTTGAGGACATCCGTTTCTTTGAACAAGAGTTCGACGGTATTATGCCCATTGAGATAGTCATAGATACTGAGCGCAAGAACGGAGTTTTGCGACCCGTTAATTTGCGAAAAATGGATCAAATAAGTGAACTGATCAAGGAAATTCCCGAATTATCCAGACCTACCTCTGTTGTGGAATTGGTCAAATATTCAAAACAAGCCTTTTATAACGGTATTCCCAAGTACTATCAATTACCTACTTCTCAAGAGAATACCTTTATTATGGATGTGGCCAGAAAGTCGCAAGGGAATGGTAATCTTCTAAAGAATTTTGTCGATTCTACAGGTCAGGTAGCCCGCATCACAACGTTTATACGTGATGTTAAAACCGAAAGGATGGAGGAAATAGAAACCGAGCTCATGGTAAATCTCAACAAGATCTTTCCTGCAGATCGCTACAAGGTAGCTTTAACAGGCAAGGCCTTGCTGTTCCTTAAAGGCACAAAATACCTTGTTAAAAACCTGATCTTATCCTTATCCCTGGCCATAGGATTAATCGCCCTTTTTATGGCTTATTTATTCAGGTCCTTGAGGATGATAGTGATCTCCCTCATTCCCAATTTACTGCCTCTCCTGGTAACGGCAGGTGTTATGGGCTTTGTTGGTGTTCCTATTAAACCCTCAACCATTCTTGTATTTAGCATTGCCTTTGGAATTTCGGTAGATGATACCATTCACTTCTTAGCGAAATACAGACAAGAATTATCTGCTAATAGATGGCGAATTCAAAAGTCTGTATATGCGGCTTTACGTGAAACAGGCGTGAGTATGTTCTACACTTCCATTGTTCTCTTCTTTGGTTTCTCAGTTTTTGTTCTTTCCAGCTTTGGAGGTACGGTTGCCCTGGGTGCCCTTGTATCCGCAACCTTGCTTTTTGCCATGTTGGCAAATCTTATCTTATTGCCTTCTCTATTGTTATCTCTGGAACGAAGTATTGCTAACAAAGAAGTACTTAAAAAACCACAGATCGATATCCTGCCCAAGGACGAACTACCGGAAGGCGAAGATCTGGAAGCATAGTGACCTCCCACATTGAAATATAGGTCTTTCTGGCTATGTAGTTTTACTCAATAAACTATCTTTGCGGGGCAAATCAGAAATAGTTTTTCATGGCTTCGATGCGAATAAATGAACTGCTCCAACAATCACCAAAAGAGCAAAAAGTAGAAGTAAACGGTTGGGTAAAAACATTCCGCAGTAATAGGTTTATTGCCTTGAACGATGGATCAACCCTGCACAACATTCAGTGTGTTGTAGACTTTGATAATTTTGATGAAGGGCTTTTAAAACAAATTGCAACCGGTGCAGCCTTGCACATTAAAGGTCTTCTTGTGGCAAGCCAGGGAAGAGGTCAAACAGTAGAGATTCAGGTTACCGATCTAATAGTTCACGGTACTGCCGATCCGGAGACCTACCCTATTCAACCAAAAAAACATTCCATGGAGTTCCTTCGGGAACAGGCACATTTAAGAGTTCGAACCAATACATTTGCTGCAGTAATGCGGGTACAATCTACCTTGTCCTACGCCATTCACCGCTACTTCCAAAACAACGGCTTCTTTAATATGCATGCCCCTATTATTACCGGGTCTGATGCGGAAGGAGCAGGTGAAATGTTCCGGGTATCTACTTTAGATCCAAAGAATCCGCCCTTAACAGAAGAAGGCGAAGTAAATTATAAAGAAGATTTTTTTGGCAAGGAAACCAATTTAACCGTCTCTGGTCAGTTAGAAGCCGAGGCATATGCCATGGGTCTTGGCAAGGTTTACACATTTGGGCCCACCTTCCGCGCCGAAAATTCCAATACCTCGAGGCATTTAGCAGAGTTCTGGATGATAGAACCCGAAATGGCATTCTTTGACCTCAATGATAATATGGACCTTGCGGAAGACTTTATAAAAAGTGTGCTTAGCTATGTGATCTCACATTGCCAGGTCGACCTTGAATTTTTAGAGAAGAGATTACTCGATGAGGAAAAAACTAAACCACAGGCTGAGCGCAGTGAAATGCCATTATTGGATAAGCTACGATTTGTGATCGATAACAAATTTATCAGACTCACGTATACTGAAGCCATAGACATCCTCAAGAATAGTACTCCTAACAAGAAAAAGAAGTTTAAATACCTAATTGAAGAATGGGGTGCAGATCTTCAAAGCGAGCATGAACGCTATCTGGTTGAAAAACATTTTAAATGTCCGGTCATCTTATTCGACTATCCCGCCAAGATCAAGGCATTTTATATGCGACTTAATGAAGATGGCACAACGGTTAGAGCTATGGATATTTTATTCCCTGGGATCGGCGAGATCGTTGGTGGCTCTCAGCGTGAAGAGCGCTTAGATGTTTTACTCGATAAAATTAAGGCACTGGGAATCGATGAAAAAGAACTTTGGTGGTATCTGGATCTGAGAAAATATGGAACTGCCATTCACAGTGGTTTTGGCCTTGGTTTTGAAAGACTTGTGCAATTTACAACAGGCATGGGCAACATTCGCGATGTTATTCCGTTTCCGAGAACACCTCAGAATGCAGAGTTCTAAAGGTATTTTAATTACTTTTATGTAAGAATGAACAAGGAGCCCCAATGCTAAAGCAACACTTACAATTTAAACTCTCACAAAAGCTATCCCCTCAGCAGATCCAGCTGATGAAGCTTATACAATTGCCTACGCAGGCTTTTGAACAGCGCCTGAAGCAGGAATTGGAAGAGAATCCGGCTCTGGAAACAGGAAAGGAGGAATCTGACACCTATGAGGATGAATTTGAGGATCAGTATGATGGGGACGATGACAATGATTCTATCAACACAGATGATATCAATATAGACGATTATCTGAGTGATGATGAGGTGCCAGATTACCGTACACGCGCGAATAATTACAGTACTGATGATGAGGAAAAAACAGTGCCTTATGCTGCAGGCATCTCTTTTAATCAATACCTCATCAACCAATTAAATACTTTCTACCTCAATGACAAGGAATGGGCCATTGCCGAATTCCTAGTGGGCAGTGTAGATGAGAGCGGGTATATGAGAAGGCCTATTGCAGACATCATGGATGATCTTGCTTTTACGCAAAATGTATATGTGGAACAAGACACTATTGAGAAAGTATTGAAGATCGTTCAGGATATGGATCCACCTGGAGTAGCTGCCAGATCACTAGAGGAGTGTTTATTGATTCAACTCCGAAGAAAAGATCCAACACCGGCCGTTGAATTGGCCATTAGAATTCTGGAGAAGTCCTTCGATCATTTCACGAAAAAACACTATAACAAGCTGCTTCAAAAGCACAATATCACGGAAGAGCAACTTAAAGAGTCAATTTCCGAAATTGAAAAACTAAATCCCAAACCCGGGGGCTCATATGCCGGAGGCAACAAGATCATTGAACATATTGTTCCAGATTTCTCTATTCGCATTGTAGAAGGTGAGTTAGAATTAAGCCTAAACAGCAGGAATGCCCCTGAACTTCATGTATCAAGAGAGTACAACAATATGCTTGCGGGATACAAGAGTTCCAAGGAGCGATCTAAATCACAAAAGGATGCGGTTCTTTTTATTAAACAGAAATTAGATTCTGCAAAATGGTTTATTGATGCAATTAGACAAAGGCAGCAAACTTTGTATATCACCATGAATGCAATCATGGTTTATCAAAAGGAATACTTTCTCACCGGTGATGAGCGTAATCTGCGCCCCATGATCCTCAAAGATATTGCAGATGCCATTAATATGGATGTATCTACCGTTTCCCGTGTGGCTAACAGTAAATATGTTGATACCCCATATGGCACTAAACTTATTAAGGAATACTTTTCGGAGTCGATGAAAAATGAGCAGGGTGAAGATGTCTCTACCAAAGAGATCAAGAAGATCCTAGAGACTGTTATTGGAGAAGAGACGAAACGCAAACCACTTACTGATGATAAACTGGCAGCAATCTTAAAGGATAAAGGCTACCCCATTGCAAGAAGAACCGTGGCTAAATACAGGGAGCAATTAGGTATCCCGGTGGCCCGATTAAGAAAGGAGATCTAATGCGACTTCTCTCCAAATTAGTATCATATCTATTTCATCCTATTTTTTTACCCCTGGCAGGTACAATGTCGTACTTTCTAATTACGCCAAAGTACACTACACTGGAGTTAAAGAGTGGAAACATCTTACCCATTTTTATACTCACCATATTAATTCCTATTCTCAGCTTTTTTATACTGAAAAATATAGGAGTAGTGAGTTCTGTATTCTTAACAAAACCCGAAGAACGCCGGTATCCATTAATGATCAACCTTATCTTATTATTAATGATCCTGTTAAAGGTGATTCCCGATAATTACACTATAGAGTTGTATTTCTTTTTTCTTGGACTTATCGCAGCTACCAGCACATGCCTTCTATTATTGCTTATTCGCTTTAAAATCAGTTTACATATGATGGCAATGGGCAGTATTCTAATGTTCCTAATCGCTTTGAGTTTTCATTTTGAACGAAATATTGTAATAGCCATAAGTGCTATGGTATTTGCATCTGGTGTGGTTGCTACTGCCAGACTTTATCTAAAGGCACATTCCCGGGCAGAATTACTTATTGGATTTTTAGTAGGAATGATGTCCCAACTCCTCACCATTAAATTCTGGTTGTAAGTGCAACTAAAAGTGTAAGCCTAAAGGATGTAAAAGATAAATCCAATACGCAAGGGAGTAAAGGTAAGATCCTGGCCCGTATCCAAACTTAATCCATCCTTAAAGAGGTTATTAAGAGCATAGTAAACATGGATATTAAAGGTGTTATAACCAAAATTAGCCATCAGTCCATATCTGAATTTTTCTACATCCGTCACATAAAATGAATCCTTTCCAGTTTCTGTAACCAATTTAGACCTGCTTCCAAAGGCATATCCCAATTTAGCACCTAAGTATAAACGCCACATATTGAAAATCATTGGTAAGTTCTACTATTTCCAAATTTGTATAATAGGAGTTTACCGCATAGCCCAATCCCACTCCAATTGCGAATGTCCTTGAGGAGTTAAGGGGCAAGTCTTTTATAAATCCAAATTGCAGTCCGTAAGACAAATTCTGTTGATTAACATCTGCCGGCTTATTGAGAATAAAATTATAGGTAAGACCCACATAAAACTGATCCTCAAGGTAGTTAAAATCCACTTCTTGATCCACTTCCTGTGCGCTCATTGGTGTAGTCAAAAAGAAAAGCACTACTACTGTATAAAAGGCATTCCTCATATTCTTAAAGGTAGGATATTTGACTAAAAAGCAATAAAAAAACGCTCCAAAAAATTGAAGCGTTTTCTAACTAAATTTATTGAATATTGATACTACTGTACGTTTCTAAAGGCGTCCCCTTCGTAGGTAGTATAATTTATTTTCAAGGCGTTTACCTTTCTTAATTCCTGTTTGATATCCGCTATTAATCCCATATTGGCATTCTTGTCTACCTTTAACGCTGTGGTAAGAACGTTTTGGAGTTCTTGTGGTTTCTTAGCTCTTTCTGCTAGAATAAAATCCCCAACCTCGCTAACCTGGGCAAACTTATCATTCAACTGAATTCTTGGCTCAGTACCAAAAACCTTTTGATAGTCTCTTGTAGGAGTACCTACATACACATAAAGTACTCTATCTTTTTTCTCCAATTTTTTTACTTCAGACGCATTTGGCAAAACATTTTCCACCATAAGTGAACTGTCCTTCATAACTGTTACTGTCATAAAAAAGAACAATAACATAAAGACAATGTCTGGCAATGAAGCAGTATTTACCGGAGGTAATTCTGATCCTTTTTTCTTAGTGAATTTAGACATAATATGCTGTTTCTAAGTGTATTATTTAGAGGATGAAGTTTCAGCTTCTGATAATTTCTGAGGGAAAAGTTCCTGTACTTTTTGAACTTTGTCCTTTAAACCATCCCGAATATTTGAGGGAGTTTCAGGGTTTAAATACTCCGATTCCATCTGTGTAAAATTTCTTCCGTAAAGTCGTTGTGCCTCCCTGTTCCTAAGTTCGTTATAAGCACCAACCAATTCGTTTTGAACTGTTATATAGGTAGCGTATTTTGTTTCCCTATCATTCTTTAAGGAAATGATGGCCTTGGTAGGATTATCCGAAGAAGCCGCATCTTTTCTTCCTTTGCAATAGTTACAGGTCCCATCTCCACCGTTATCCAAAAAAGTGATCGCTTTTTTACGGAGGTCCTTTAAATTGGTCAGTTCTTCTTCTACGAGCAATTGACCATTTTTATTGATGTTCACCGTAAAGATATTCTTCTGCTTGATTACGACTTGTTCTTCATCTGGCGGATCTATAGGTGGCAACATCCTGTCTAGTCCTGCATCTGTTTCTATGGTAGTAGTTACCAGGAAAAAGATAAGCAATAGAAAGGCAATATCTGCCATAGAGCCTGCATTTACTTCTGGTGGTCCTCCTCTTCTAGACATACTATTTAATTTATTTGTTAGTCATCTTTTTAACTCCTCCTATTAGCATTGCCCCAATGGCAATGGCTACAAGGAAAAAGAACAAGTTGAGTCCGGTTCCGATCCTTTTAACGGTACTTTCAGAAGTTTCTATGCCCCTGCTGGCCATTTCATCCAGACTTACATCTGTTCCTGAGGCCAAAATATAGGAGAATACAACTACAACTAAGAACGACCCAAGAACGATGAGTGTTTTCTTTAAACTTTGAGGATTGGTGAACAGGTTTAGTAAGGTAAAGACCAGACTTACTGCTATCGCAATTCCCAAAAGAATAAAAGTAATGGTAAACATTCCGCTTATGGCCGCACTATCAGCTGCTTCTCCGGCTGGCACTTCCGAGCCGGGTAGAAAATACCATAGTACTGCAGATATAAGACCCAATACTACTAAGGCTATTTTTACAATTTTATTCATAATATCTTGATTTATAGGATCTTATTATTTTTTGTGATCTACCAACATATCGATCAAAGTGATCGAAGAGTCTTCCATGTCATTTACTATACTATCGATCTTAGCGATGATATAGTTATAGAACACTTGAAGTATGATAGCCGTAATAAGACCAAAAACCGTAGTTAATAATGCCACCTGAATGTCGCCTGCGATCAAAGAAGCACTAAGGTTACCTACCGCGCTAATCTTTTGGAAGGCCTGGATCATACCAATTACCGTTCCCATGAAACCAAGCATTGGAGCAATGGCGATAAATAATGTTAACCAGGATACGTTCTTCTCTAACTGACCCATTTGAACACCACCGTAAGCCACAACAGCTTTCTCAGCAGATTCTACACCTTCTCCGGCGCGATCTAATCCTTGATAATAAATAGAAGCAACAGGACCTTTTGTGTTCCTGCAAACCTCTTTGGCAGCTTCAATTCCTCCGGAAGCCAAAGCATCCTCAACTTGTTGCTTCAACTTAGTAGTGTTGGTGCTTGCCATATTTAAATAAATGATTCTTTCAATAGCTACTGCAAGACCAAGTATCAAACATAAAAGTACAATTCCCATGAAGCCTGCACCCCCTTGGATAAATTGCTCCTTTAAAACCTGGGTAAAACCCTTTTCTGCTTCAACAGCTGCCTCTTCTTGTAGCATCACCGTGGCAGCAGTTACTGTCGTAGATAGATTTGAAACTATTGCATTCGCTTTTGCGCTTACCGTATTTGTGCTTAGGACAAATAGCCCGGTCATAACCAGGATCGAGAATAATCTTTTCATTTTGTTCAACTTAAATTTAGTTAGTTAATAAGGTTAAAGATATAAAAAATATACAATTAATAATTAAAAGTTTTGCGTTATAGGCCATATAAACAACCCATCTTTGCCAACTTGACAAATATAACTGGAAAAATTAGAAATCCTAATTTTTAAGCGGTCCTCTTTAGAAAAACATTAAACTTTTTTTTAGATAAGAAGAGATTCACTCGCTACTCTCCTGCTTCTTAAAAAGCTATACTGACAATACATTCATGAACATTTCAGCTATTCATAAATCCATTCGACAGTTCAAAATTTTACTGAAGCGAGCTTAAACAAAATTTCTCTTTCGCAATTGTTTTCGCAGAGAGGAAGGGATTCGAACCCTCGATACACTTTTGGTGTATACACACTTTCCAGGCGTGCGCCTTCGACCACTCGGCCACCTCTCTAGATCCCATTTTAAAGGGCGGGTAAGAAACAAAAAAAAACTTAGTTACTAAAATTTATGGTACTTAATTTTAGGTCATTTCACCACGTAAAGAAGTTTCGAAAATAGTGCCAAAAGATTTTTGCGAAACCTCGCTTCCCAGGAGATACATTAGTTTGGTAATAGCAGCTTCTGTTGTAATATCCCGCCCGTTGATAAGGGACATACGCTC